>NZ_CP136651.1:1521250-1825500 GCF_036784765.1 Novosphingobium sp. ZN18A2
CCAGCCAAGGCGCGATGTCCGCCTTGGCGCGCGCAGTGTAGGCTTCCTTGCGCTGCTTTTTCTTCACGCTTTCGTCAACCGGCGGGAACAGACCGAAATTGACGTTCATCGGCTGATAGCTCTCCGCTTCCGCATCGCCGGTGATGTGGGCCAGCAGCGCGCCCAGCGCGGAGGTGCGCGGCGGCGGCGTCCATTGTCGGCCCGAAAGCTCGGCTGCGGACATAAGCCCGGTCATCAATCCCACGGCGGCGCTCTCGACATAGCCTTCGCAGCCGGTGATTTGCCCGGCAAAGCGGATGTGCGGCGCGCCTTTCAGACGTAGCTGGCGGTCAAGCAGCATGGGCGAATTGAGGAACGTGTTGCGATGCAGCCCGCCCAGCCGTGCGAACTCTGCGTTCTGCAAGCCCGGAATGGTGCGGAACAGCCGCACCTGTTCGGCGTGCTTCAGCTTGGTCTGGAAGCCCACCATGTTCCAAAGCGTGCCCAGCTTGTTGTCCTGCCGCAGTTGCACCACGGCATAGGGCCATCGCCCGTTCGGATGTTCGGGCGTCGCCCAGTGCGGGTTGTCCAGCCCCACGGGCTTCATCGGGCCAAAGCGCAGCGTATCCTCGCCCCGCGCGGCCATAACCTCGATCGGCATGCACCCTTCGAAATAGGGCGTGTCGGCTTCCCACTCGCGAAACTCGGTCTTCTCGCCGTCAAGCAGCCCCTGACGGAAGGCGAGATAGTCGTCCTTCGTCATCGGGCAATTGATGTAATCCTTCCCGTCACCGCCCGCGGGGCCAATCTTGTCCCAGCGGCTGGCCATCCAGCACACGTCCATGTCTATGCTTTCGCGATAGACGATGGGCGCGATGGCGTCGAAGAAGGCCAGGCTTGCCGCGCCGGTTGCCGCGCCGATACTGGCGGCAAGCGATTGCGCGGTAAGCGGCCCTGTGGCGACGATGGTCAGCCCCGCCTGCGGCAGCGCGTCCACCCGTTCCCGCACGATATCGAGGTTGGGAAGGGTGGACAGGGCCTTTTCGACCGCGCCCGAAAACACGTCTCGGTCCACCGCCAGCGCCGATCCCGCCGGAACGCGCGCCGCATTCGCCGCTTCCATGACCAACGATCCGCAACCGCGCATTTCGTGATGCAGCAGGCCGACGGCGTTCTTTTCGTCGTCGTCCGAACGGAACGAGTTGGAGCAGACGAGTTCGGCCAGCCCCGCGCCCTGGTGCGCGGGCGTGGTATCGCCGCCGCCGCGCATTTCGGACAGCTTTACGCGGAAGCCGCGCCGGGCGAGTTGCCACGCCGCTTCACTTCCCGCCAGGCCGCCGCCGATGATGTGGATATCGTGGGTCATTCGCGGCCCTCTAACCATTGCCTTGGCATACGGACAACCCCATTGGTTCAACTTGGCCCATTGGTTCAACTTTGCCCAATAGTCGGGCTGGATGAAGGAGAGACCGCGCCTATGCCGCATCGCGCCCTTGCAGAACGCAGGCCATGGTTGCTTGCCAGCCTGTTTTTCGGCGTCACCTTCTGGTTCGTCTCGCAATCGGCAATGCCGGGGATTTACCAGATCGCGTGGAAGGGCGCGGGCGTGGCCATGCTTGCGGGCTATGCCTGGGCGCACCACCCCTCACGCGATGCGCACCTGCTGGCCATCGTGATGGCGCTTTCGGCAATCGGCGACATGGCGCTGGAAGTCAGGCCGGAAGCGGGAGTGGGCGCGTTCTTCCTTTCGCACCTTGCCGCGATCGCACTTTATGCACGGCACAGGCGCGTGGAAACGAGTGGCAGCCAGAAGGCGCTGGCGGTGCTGCTGCTGGTGGTGGTGCCGTTGCTTGGATACATACTTCCGGTGGATCGCGGTTCGGCGAACACCGTCGCGTTTTATGCACTGGCGCTGGCGGGGATGGCGGGCATGGCATGGACCAGCAGCTTTCCGCGCTATCGCGTGGGGCTGGGCGCGCTGATGTTCGTGGCAAGCGATCTGCTGATCTTCGCGAAACTCGGCCCGCTGGCCGATGCGCGGTTGCTGACCTGGCCGATCTGGCCGCTCTATTATTTCGGCCAGTTCCTGATCGCCACCGGTGTGATCGGCGCTTTGCGCAAGGCGGGCGAATTCAGCGCAGAATAAGGACGGGGCGGACCGAAACGTGCACGTGTTGCGAAGCGCTGATTTCAGCCGCGAAGGCCAGGAAATATCAAGGCAAATGCAACCCGGCGCGTGCCTGTTATCCAGCGGGTGGAAGGATGATCTCGCCCGCGTCGTCATAGCGCAGCGGGCCATAGGCGATCACCGCGGAAAGCGGCAAGGCCGCATAAATGTGCGGGAAAAGCGCGCCCCCGCGCGATACTTCCCATTTCACCGCTTGGCCCAGCACGGGCAGGTCAACCGCGACTAGGTGCAGGTTTTCCTGCCCGGCGAAGTGTTTCCCGATCGTTCCGGCAAGCTGGTCTTCGGTGGACAGGTGGATGAACCCGTCTGCCAGGTCGACGGGCGCGCCCTTGAAAACGCCCTCGTGTTCAAGCGTGTCCATCTGGTCTGCGGTCAGCACTTTCCAGGCAACAGTCGGGTGCGGTCTGGTCATGGCGATGCGGCTATCGTTGTGCGGTGGAGTTCGCGCCGGTGGCCTTCATAGCCGCCGGTCGCGCAGTGGAGAACGGATCGGTTGTCCCACATCAGCAGCATATCGGGCTCCCACTTGTGGCGATAGACGAAGCGTTCGCTGCCCTGCCATTCCTGCAAGTCTTTCAAGAGCGCGATGGCATCGCCCTGCGCCTTCCCTTCGATGCCGATGATATAGCCAAGCGTGGAAAAGAACCCGCGCCGCCCGGTTTCGGGATGTGCGGGAACAAGCGGATGCGTCCGCGCTTCCATCGCCGCGTCACCGGGGCGGATGTCCATGCTGCGCCCCTTGTCCCTATCGCCGTATGTGCCGTCTGGCGCATAGGCGAGGCGGGCCGAATGGATTGCCACCAGTTCGCCCAGATCGGCCTTGCGCGCATCGGAAAGGGCATCCCATGCGGCATGCTGGTTCGCGAACAGCGTATCTCCGCCTTCTGGCGGTATGTCTATCGCCAGAAGGCAGGTGCCGGCCGGCGGACGTGCCTGAAAGCTCCAGTCCGAATGCCAGTTCTCCGCAAAGATCGGGCTCGTCTCGTCTGCCTCCCGGCGAATCGCGGCGATGTGCGCCCGTCCGGGAATCGGAGCAAAGAACGGATCCTCGCCAAAGCCGCCGAACGCCAGCGTAAAGCGTTCAAGCGCGTCGTCGTCCATCGTCTGGCCGGGGAAGGCGAGAACGTGGTGCGCAAGCCACGCCTTGCGGATTTCGGCAACCGTTCCGGGATCGAGCGGCGCGGCAAGGTCGACGCCGGTTACGCGCGCTCCGCACGCCGCCCCCGACGGTTCGACCCTGATCGCCATCAGTCTTCGCCGCCGCTTTCGGGTGGTTGCTCGCCAGCCTGCGGCTGGTCCGGCGTCGCCACTTCGTCGGCTTCCACCTCGTCCGCGGTTTCCTCGGCAAGGCGCACCGCGCTGACCACCTTTTCGCCGTCGGCCACGTTGAACAGCCGAACGCCTGCAGAACCGCGCCCGATCACGCGCAGCGATTCGAGCGGCAGGCGGATCAGCTTGGCCTGATCGGTCACAAGCATCAGTTGTTCGGCCTGCGTGGCCGGGAAGCTGGCGACGACAGGGCCGTTGCGGTCGATGTTGTCGATGTTGGTGATGCCCTGGCCGCCGCGTCCGGTGCGGCGGTATTCATAGGCTGACGAGAGCTTGCCGTATCCGTTCGCGCAAACCGTAAGGATGAACTGTTCGCGCCCGGCGAGGAGCGCGAACCGTTCCTGGTCCGCCATCTCGCCTTCCTTTTCGGGCTTCCACGGGGCGAAGCGCAGATATTCCTCGCGCTCTTCCTGGTCACGCATACCGCCGCGATGGAGGATGGAGAGAGAGATTACTTCGTCGTCGCCCTTCAGTGTCATGCCGCGCACACCGGTTGAGGTGCGGCTGGTGAACTCGCGCACGTCGTCGCCCGCGAAGCGGATTGCCTTGCCGTTGCGCGTTGCCAGCAGCACGTCGTCCGTCGCTTCCAGCAGAGCGACGCCGATCAGGCGGTCTTCGCTGTCTTCTTCGAACTTCATCGCATACTTGCCGTTCGACGGGATGTTGGCGAAGGCGTCCATTGAGTTGCGGCGCACGCTGCCTTTGGCGGTGGCGAAAACGACGCTCAATGCGCCCCATTCATCCTCGTCTTCCGGCAGCGGCAGCACCGTGGCAATCGTCTCGCCCTGGTCGAGCGCGGGAAGCATGTTCACCACCGGCCGACCGCGCGTGGCGGCGCCGCCTTCGGGCAGGCGCCACACTTTCATGCGATAAACCTTGCCGGCCGTGGAGAAGAACAGCACCGGCGTGTGGGTGGAGGCAACGAACATCGTCGCCACCGCGTCCTCGTCTTTCGTGGCCATCCCGGCACGGCCCTTGCCGCCCCGGTTCTGCGCGCGGAAGGTGGAAAGCGCGGTGCGCTTTATATATCCGTCGAGCGTGATGGTGACGACCATGTCCTCACGCTCGATAAGGTCTTCGTCCTCGATGCCGTCGGCCGCGGGCGCGATTTCGGACAGGCGCGGCGTGGCGAAAAGTTCGCGCACTTCGGCCAGTTCCTGCTTCATCACCGCGTAGAGCTTCTGGCGGTCAGCAAGGATTTCAAGGTACTCGCGGATCGCGGCGGCCAGGCCTTCCAACTCGTCACCGATCTCGTCCCGGCCCAGCGCGGTCAACCGGTGGAGCCGCAGGTCGAGGATCGCGCGGACCTGCGTTTCCGACAGGCGATAGACGCCGCCTTCCTGCTCCTCGTTCAACTCGATCGCTTCGACGAGGCGGATATATTGCGCGATCTCGCCCACCGGCCATTCGCGTTCGAGCAGGCGTTCGCGCGCGATGGCAGGGTTGGCCGATCCGCGAATGATCGCCACCACCTCGTCAAGGTTGGTTACCGCGATCACCAGGCCCAACAAGATGTGCGCCCGGTCGCGCGCCTTGTTCAGTTCGAACTTGGTGCGCCGCGTGATCACTTCCTCACGGAAGTGAACGAAGCTTTCGATGATGTCCTTCAGGCCAAGGACTTCGGGCCGCCCGCCGCGGATCGCCAGCATGTTTGCCGGGAAGTTCGATTGCGCGGGCGTGTTGCGCCACAACTGGTTGAGCACGACTTCGGGCGTTGCATCGCGCTTCAGGTCGACAACCACGCGCACGCCTTCGCGGTTCGATTCGTCGCGGATGTCGGCGATGCCTTCGATCCGCTTGTCCTTGGCAGCCTCGGCGATCTTTTCGACGAGGCCCGACTTGCCCACCTGATAGGGAATGGAGGTCAGCACGATGGAGCGGCGATCGCCCCGGCCTTCCTCGATCACATGGCGCGCGCGCATGATGATGGAGCCGCGGCCCTCGCTATAGGCCTTGCGCGCGCCGGACTGGCCCAGGATCAGCGGTGCTGTGGGGAAATCCGGTCCGGGGATGATCTCCATCAGCTCTTCAAGGCTGATCAGCGGGTTTTCGATCCAGGCCAGGCAACCGTCGATCACTTCGCCCAGGTTGTGCGGCGGAATGTTGGTGGCCATGCCCACCGCGATGCCGCCCGCGCCGTTGACCAGCAGGTTGGGAAAACGCGCGGGAAGCACCGTCGGCTCCGCGCGCGAACCATCATAGTTGTCGGCAAAATCGACGGTATCCTTGTCGAGATCGTCGAGAAGGTAGTTGGCGGCCTTTGCCAGACGCGCTTCGGTATAGCGCATCGAGGCCGGCGGATCGGGGTCCATCGAGCCGAAGTTGCCCTGGCCATCGACCAGCGGCAGGCGCATCGACCACGGCTGCGTCATTCGCGCGAGCGCGTCGTAGATCGCAGCGTCGCCGTGCGGGTGATAGTTGCCCATCACGTCGCCCACGATCTTGGCGCTCTTGCGATAGGGCCGCCCGGCGACGAAGCCGCCTTCCTGGCTGGCGAACAGGATCCTGCGGTGGACCGGCTTCAAACCGTCGCGCACGTCGGGCAGCGCGCGGCTCACGATCACGCTCATCGCGTAATCGAGATAGCTGGTCTTCATCTCGTCGACGATGTCGATCCGCTGGATTTCAGGGTCTCCGCCCGGTGCGGGAGGATCGATGATGTCGGTGTCGTCGCTCACTTCGTCGGCTTTTTCGCTCTGTTGTCGGGAATGCTCCCCGCCCTAGGACACATTGGCAGCCAAGGCCAGCAATGCGCGCCCAAACCGGCGTATCTGTCGGCAGTTTTCCACATTTCGGCCCATCGGCGGCCTCAACTGCCTGAATGGACGCCCCACGATCCATTCAAAGCGCGTTCACCGGCAATTTCCTATCAGGGTCGCGGTTGCCAAACGGGCGTTTAGGCGGCAGTAGCGCATGCGCCCACTTGGTGAGAGGACCGGCGTAAAGCAGGGGGCTGTCCCGCGCGTCGCGTTCCGGGTCGAACAGGAGAATTTCATGAAGCGCGCAACTTTCGCAAACATCGGCAAGGCTGGCGCCGCCCGCGCCGCACTCGCCGTTGCCCTCAGTACCGGTCTTGCGGCAGGCGGGCTGGCAGTCAGCGCCGTGCCCGCGATGGCCAAGGACAAGAAGGAAGAAAGCAAGTCGCCCAAGATCTCGGCCGGGTTCCGCAAGATCGCGGCGCCGCTCAGTGCCGCTCTGGGCAAGGCGAAGGACAAGCCCGAGGTGAAGGCCGCGGGTGACGATCCGGCCAAGCTTGGTGCCGCCCTTGCCGACGAAAAGGCGATGGTGAACCAGGCCTTCACCGCCGCCACTTCGCCCGACGACCAGTTCGTTGCCGGCCAGTTCGCCGTGAACCTGGGCGGCCTGGCGAAAGACCCCGCGCTTCAGCGCAAGGGTCTGAAGGCGATGCTGGAAAGCGGTTTTACCCCGGCGGCCGAAGTGCCGAAGTACAGCTATTTCGTCGGTTCGCTCGCTTTCCAGGCGAAGGATTACGCCGAAGCCGAGCAATACCTGCAAAAGGCGATCGACGGCGGCTATACCGACAGCAACGCCGGCGCCCTGCTGGCCGAAGCGTATTTTGCCGATAACAAGACCCAGCAGGGTCTCGACGCGCTCAAGACCTCGATCGACGCGCATGCCGCTGCCGGCAAGCCCGCTCCGGCCGCGTGGTACAGCCGCGGCATCAGCATGGCCTACACGGCGAAGCTTGGACCGCAGGCGGTCGATTGGTCGCAGATGATGGTCAAGGCCTATCCGTCGGCGATCAACTGGCTCAACGCCGGGCAGGTGACGCGCGAATTCGCTTCGCCGGAATTCACCAGCCAGGAATCGCTCGACCTCGGCCGCCTGCTGCTTCGCACCGGCGCGCTGAAGAACGATCCCAAGTACACCGAGCGGGAATACGTGGAATACGTGCAGGCCGCCGACCCCCGCCGCCTACCCGGTGAGGTGGTCAAGGTGATCAACGACGGTATCGCCAATGGCGCGCTTCCGGCCAACGATACATTCGTTGCCGATTCGCTGAAGGAAGCCAAGGGTCGCATACCTGCGGACAAGGCTTCGCTTCCCGGTCTTGAAAAGGACGCCCGTTCGGCCGCCAATGGCGTAACCGCGATGGCTGCCGGCGATGCCTACCTTTCATACGACATGCCGGCGAAGGCCGCCGATATGTATCAGCTCGCGCTCACCAAGGGCGGCGTGGAGACCGAGCGTGTCGAAACACGCCTCGGGATCGCCCAGGTGGACGAAGGCAAGTATGACGATGCCAAGGCGACGTTCGCCAAGATCACCGGCCCGCGCAAGACGCTGGCCGCGCTCTGGACGATCTATGCCAACCAGAAGGCTTCGGGCGGAGCCGCTCCCGCTGCCGAAGCGGCCACTCCGGCAAGCTGACAGGCGGCCGCATCCGCCCAAACGGGCGTTGCGCGCGAATGAATCGGGCGGTCCCTTGCGGGGCCGCCCTTTTCGTATCTGTGCCTTGGATGGTTCGGCCGGTGCCTGAACAGCGGAATGGTACCAGCAGGGCGCACAATTAAAGTCGCAGCGCGGCGTGCCTGTTCCGAGACCGCTCTAAAGCGGTTAGTCCGGTCTGTTGGTGGCCTGTTACGAAACCGGCACGAGCGTGGACTCGATCACTTCGTCGCCGACACCGCGCATCTTCGAGATCAGGGCAAGCAATGATTGCTGCTCATCGGGTGTCAGTCGCGCATTCATTTGCGCTTCGTGGTGTGCAACCACCGCGCGCGCGCGCTCAAGAGCTGTCCGTCCGGACCGGGTGAGCCGCAATTGCTTGGAACGTCGATCAACCGGACTGGGGATGTATTCCAGGAAGCCGCCATTTGTCAGCGCCTTGATGAACTGATGAATCGTTGATCGTTTCAGTTTCAGGAAGCGCGCGATGTCCACCTGGTGGATTTCGCTGTTCGCGTCGGTCAGCCACAAGATCGTCACCAGCTTGGCCGTCAGCCCAAGCGGTTTGAGTTTGGGGTCCAGCGTCAAGACGGTCTGCGAATGGGCAATGCCCAGGTGCAATCCGATATTCCTGTCAAGTCCGTCCAGCTCAAGACTTCGTTCCACGTGTTTCGAACCTCCAGAATCATGCCCTGAAATGCATGGTGATACAAAGCATGGTGACACGTGGGCCTGTCCGCGTCCGACAAGACATGAACGCGTGCGGGCGGATGTCCGGTCTTCGATTTTGAACTGCATTGCGGTCGCGACGTCAAGATGACGAAGCACTCGCTCAATGTAGAGCGCATTCGCTCGTTCCAGTGCGCGTCATTCAGGTCAATACCCAATAACCGCCGTTCTGGCTTTGCGCCGTGCCCAACAGTGGCCTGCAACAGTCCGATTTCATTCGGAAATCAGAATGTCTTGCGGATGCCTGCCCACACCGTTCGGCCCGCGGGAGAGAGGAATTTCGCGTGATAGAGGAAAGGCGTTACCCCCGAGGATGTGCTTGCATGGGGGCGGGAGCCAAACAGGTTGTCGACCCCCAGACGGAGGCGGGTGCCGTTCCAAATGCGCCTGTCCGCGCCGAAAAGCCCGCTGCGACCGAAATCCACGAAGGCCGTCAGATCAATCTGCAGGCGGCCGGAAAATATGAGATGTTGTGGCGTTGACGTCGATCCGGTGGCGAAATTCCTGATGACGCTGGAGCTTTGCCATGTGGCACTGACTTCGCCGCCGAAGCCGGTTCCCACATATCCCAGCTTGCCTTTCAGGCGATTGTGCGGGCTGTTGCCGGGGTACCCCTTTGGATCTCCTGCAAGATAATCGACCGAAACCGTTTGGGCCAGCGTCAGGCGATCCCGCAAGGTCCATTCGTCCAGGATATATCCGTATAGGCGGGGGTAGGGGTGGCCGGAGCCGGATTGCCTGTAGGGGCCAAGCGGCCAGGACCAGCGTATGCCGACGTGCACGCTTTGCGTTTCCGCGCGGACGAAATTGACCGGACTGCTGTCGAACACCGCGATGCTGCCGTCACGCGCGCGGACGAAGCGATCGGGAAAGGCCAGCTGCATATCGGCGGTGGCCGACAGGAAAGCGATCGGATGGTGCGCCATCTGATCCGTGAACTCCACCGATAACGAAAGCGAACGCCTGCCCGAGTAGGGCTGATAGACAAAGCCGATCCGAAGGGTGTCATCGTCCTGCGAACGGAGGCCGGGATTTCCCTGACGCATGATAGTGGCGACCACATCCTCGCCGCGCAGGAAATCGACCAGTCGAACCCCGGAAACGAGTGTGCGCGGTGCCCAAAGCTGATTGAGGCCCGGCGCCTTTTCGTTGCGCGAAAACGATCCGTGAACGCTGACTCTGGGGATCGGCTGCCACGTGAGACTCACCGACTTGTCGAGCAATGTACCGAAATCGGAGATAGTCCGAACCTCGAACCCCGCGCCCAGCGTTACATCGCCTGCCCCGAAGGCGGGAGATGCGGCCTTGGTCAGAGGCAACTGGATAGTGGCACCCAGCCATGCGCTTTCGCGTGACAGGTCGCTTCGGGATGGCGTGACCGATCCGACTTCCGACTTTGCGCCTATCACCATCAAGCCACCGCGCAACCGCACCCACGCGGTGCCGGCCGATAGCTGGGCCAGCGGCCCGCGCGCGTCGAGATGGGCATCTCCCGAAGTCGTGATGAAGTGCGAAACATAGCGCGCGCGCGGCAGCAACAGTCCGGAGGGGATCGGGCCAAGCGGATCGGCTCCCATGTCGACGGCAAGTTGGAACGGGGCGAAATCGGGCGCAAGGTCGGCTGTGGTTTCGATCATATCGCGCTTCAGCGTGATACCGGCGTTCCAGGTCCAGCGTCCCTCCTGCCCACCCAGTTCCGCGCCGGCTTTCAGCTTGCTTGCCTGCGTGCGCTGCTCCAGCGGATCGAGCGAGCCTGAATAGCGCCGCACGACCAGACCGTCAGGAAGGGCCGGGGCGAAGATCGTTCCCGACGCAAGGCCCAGCTCGCGGTCGTTCCGGCCGAACTCTGCCGATGCGATAAGCGACAGATTGGTAAGCCCGCCAAGCGGGACGGTATATCCGGCCGATGCTTTCAGTGAACGCTTGCGTGGCAGAAGCGTGCGAAAGCGCGGGGCCGCGCGCATGAATGAAAGGTCGCTTGTCGGGATTTGCGTGCCTTGGGGGAGCGGTTCTGGTGCAAGGCCGCGATCTGCTTCGAAAAGCGGCGCATCGCGCAAGGCTGACAGATTGACGGTCAATCGCGTCGGGCCAGCGATCGAGGCATATGTCGCCTTCGCCTCTGTCTTGTCGAAGCCGCCCTCGGTTGGAACCGTTTCCGAGATGTTCAGGGTAACAGACTGAAATGAGGACCTTAAGACGATATTCAGCACGCGCGACCCCGGCCGTGCACCATAGGAAAGCGATGCGCGTTCGCCCAGCACCTCCACCCGTTCCACTGCCTCCGCAGGGATGCTCAAGATCTCCGACTTGTCGATCACGCGGCGTCCGTTGATCAGCAGGATAGGAGATGTGCCGTTGCCTGCGGTTCGCGGAGCAAGGTCGTCTATCAGCGATCCGACGGTATCGCTGCCCAGCTGGATGATTTCGTCCTCGGCCACCGTGCCATCGATCGGAAGGCTGCCGATGTCGGCATCGCTCCATTTCCGTCCCGTCACCAGGATATCTTCCTGCCCGCCTTGCGCCGCGTCGCGCGATCTGAGCGACGGCGCGGAAACGAACGGGCCTTGACCTGCGTTGGCCGCTGTCGCGTGCATTGCCACGCCGGATGACGTCGCGACGGCCAGGATGCAGAAGCAGGCGCTCATGCTCACAATGACTCGGGCAAGAGGGTAAGTCGCAGTGCGCTTGCTCAGGCCAAACCAGCCAGTCCCGGTGTGGGGCTGGCTGGCTTCGAACCCGGATGGCAGGCGCGGTTGCCGGTCTTGATCGACCGGATGGCCCCAAGCCTAGGGTTGATGGATTTCCGGCAGATGTTCGTAGATCCGGCCCGATTGGGAGTCGGTGCAAAAAGATGCGCCCGGCGGGACTTCGTACAGAAAATGGAAGCCGGGTCCGGGGCCGCCGGGCACCGCAGCGCCGCCATTGTCGCTGACCGTCGAACCCACGTCCGATGGCGGCCACGACGGGTCGGTCAACGTACCGCCCGCCACATAGTCGCGAATGACGTGCTGCCCGTGCACGTCGACGTATAGTCCGTCGACGTCGGAGCAGGTGGGTGTTCCCGCCGTCTGGGCGCTGGCCGTGCCCGCCAGGGCGAGAGCGGCGAGTGCCGCCGATGCTGCAACAAATCTCATTGGTCGTCTCCATTCTGGCTGAAATTCGGGACGCGTCTTGCGATCTTTTGATCGTCCCGGCTGCGTTCCGAGCCATTTGCGAGTGCGACCCGATCCCGGAATTGCATCGGCGCCACCCGCGAACCGTGAATTTGGCGTGAAATGCGGCTCACGCGCGCGCGGATCGTCCGAAATGGCGTTTATTTCCAAAGATCGGCGTTTGTGGCATTCTGGCTCCTATGGGAGCTTTTGCGAGGTCCACGTCGATCGCGCCCCCTTTCAAACTGAATTGGTGGGGCCGGTTCGGGCTAGTCGATTCGACGAGGTGCGATGTCACGCCCAGGGGCAAGAAGGCCCGGGCCATGATCGCATTCCTCGCCAGCCGCGCCGGTTCGCCGGTTTCGCGCGAAGCGCTTGCAGAACTGCTCTGGAGTGACGGAGACCCCGATCATTCACGAAACAGCCTTCGCAAATGCGTGCAGGAGCTTCGCCGGTTTGCATTTGGCGATACGCCCCTGTTGCGGATCGATCCCGATGCGATCCGCGTCAATGCAAGTGCGTTGTCACCGGATTCGAAAATGGAGATCGAAGCGGACAGACTGCCCACGCTCGACCATTACCGGATGGCGATCGTCGAGGGCGGCGGCGTTCTTCTGGGCGATCTCACGAATACCAGCGAGGGATTCGATGCGTGGCGGGAAGCGGAAGAACGAAGGCGATCGGCCAATCTGGTAACGGCTGCGCTGAAGGCGGCCGAAGGGAAGCTGGAAGGGGCCACCGCAACGGAAATCGGCGAAATTCGCGATCTGGTCGACAGGCTTGAGGTGATCGAAAGCCTTGACGAGCGCGTGGCCAGGCTGGGCATGAGGGTGGATGCTGCGCTTGGCGACCACTCGTTGCTGGTCCGCCGCTTCAACAGACTGGAACGCGCGTTGTGGGACGAGCTTTCGGTCGATCCGTCCAATACGACCAAACTCCTGCTTAACGAACTGCTGGACCAGACTTGCGAGCACCGGACATCTTCTGCCCGTGCCGCGCCAGACGACGGCGCGACAACGGCTGATCGGGACGTGAAAGAAACGAAGCCTGCCTCAGCGCCGTGGTTCGCGAACTGGAAACTTGCCGCGACGGGTGTCGGCGTGATCGCCTTGGCCATTGCCGCGCTGCCTGCCCTATATCCCGGCAGTTTCCAGGCGAGGGCGGCATCCAGCGTCATTTCGGTAATGCCGGCCCGCTCATCCACCGATCCCGCGCTGTCGAAGCTGTGGTCGGACAGGCTTGCATCAGATCTTGTCGATTTCGATGCGCCGGGCCTTGCGAACTTGCGCATTCGCTCTGCCGGCAATTCGCCGGAAAGGGCGGCTGACGGCTTCGTCCTGCTGGTTGACGCGAAGGCGCACGCGGGATCGGCGCGGGAAACAGAGCCTTTCGCACTCAGCCTTGTCAGCCCGCACGGCGATATTGTCTGGTCGCAAGCCTTTCCCGCTTCGCAGGCGGGGCCGGACATGTTCCGGAAACGGCTGGCTGTGATCACCGCAAAGGCGCTTATTTGCGCTCGCAAGGCCAGCAGCGAGGACGCACCGCGAAACGCGATCGCCAGTTACGTTGAGGTGTGCAGCGAACCCGGCGGGGCAGCAAGCTGGCGCAAGGTGATGCTGCTGCGTGCCATCGTTCGAGAAGCGCCGTCATTCCACCGCGCCAAAGCCGAACTGGCCCTTGAAGAAGCCATGCTTGCGCAGCAACAGATCATCGAAGCGAACGAAAAGATCGACGTGAAAACGTTGCACGACGCGGCTTCCGCGCACGTGGCCGCTGCCCAGGCGGGGGATGCGGGGCCGGGGGCGATCTTTCTTGCGAAAGCAATTCTCTTGCATCTGGACGCGCCGAAGGATCTTGTCGGCGAGGAGGCGCTTTTGCGGCAGGGCGTGGATGCCGATCCGGGATATGCGCCCCTGAGGGCGGAATATTCGCGCTTCCTGTGGTCTGTGGGGCGGGTGAGGGGTGCTGTCGACGCCGCGCGCGAGGCACGTGACCTCGATCAGTTCGCGCCTTCCCTGCAAGGCAATCTCGCATTCCTGCTTATCCATGCGGGGCGGACGGACGAGGCGCTTGCCGTTTTGAACCATGCCGAATCCATCTGGCCCGATGCACCGTCCGTCACGGATGCAAGAGTTTCGTATGACCTGCGATATGGCGATGCGGCGAAAGTGCTGCCAATCCTGAGTGACGGAACGTCATGGAAGCGGGCGATGCGCGCCTATGTTCTTGCCCGGTCGGCCCCCACAAGCGAGAATATTGACCGGGCCGTGAAGCTCCTTGACGAACAATACCGACTGATGCCGTTTACCGCCTGGAACTATATCCAGGTGTTGGGCCAGTTCGGCCGCTCCGACGAGGCGTTCGACCTGATAGACCATACGGATGTCAGAGACATCTCCATAGATACCACGATATATTTTCGAAGATTCATGAAGCCGCTTCAACGCGACCCGCGTTTCCTGAAGCTCGCCGCCCGGTCCGGCCTGCTGGCCTATTGGCAGGAAAGCGGCCAGTGGCCCGATTTCTGCTTCGAAGCGGATCTTCCCTACGATTGTCGGCAGCGTGAGACCGAAACATAGGAAACGGCGGCACATCGCGCGACCGCCATTTCCCGGGCCGGAAATGTTCAGAACCGCAAGGTCAGTCCGGCCCTTCCTTGCACGTAGTTATAGTTTGGCCCGCCCGTGATGGAATCGTTGGTGTAGGTAATTTCCGCGAAGGCATCGATTTTCCTCGACGAACGCGGGCTCTCTACGCGTAACTGGGCGAATCTGGCCGACGTCCATCCCCCTCCGGTGGTATTCTGCGCGCCGAAGCCGCCGGCTGCGAGATACATCCATCCATTGGCATCGAACCTGCGCACCTGCAGGATCGGCAAGGCGCGAACGAAATTTTCCGGCGAGAAATAGTCGAACTCGTTTGGCGCGGTCGAGTGGTAGTATTGCACGTAAAGCTGCGCGCTGAGGCCCGCGTCCGGCTTGATTACGTGAACGTATCGTCCGCGCAGGTGAAGGCGTTCGTTCCTGCCAGAGAATTTCTGCACGCCTGCCACGACGGCAAAGGTGTTTCTGTCATTGATCGGGATGTCCGTCGATGCGCCGACGAAGGTATAGTAAATCGGGCGGGTTAATCCCTGCTCCGTTTCGACGATGTCGCGCTCTACGAAAATGCTGCGGGACCAGTCCGCCTTGCGCAGTTCCGCGCTGCCAAGGACCGTATGCCCGTCCGTGCCGACCCTCGCGCGCCAGCGCCAGTCCGCGTTCAGGCTGTCCGCAAGGTCCAGATAAACGCGATCGGCTACCCTGGCCCGGCCGCGAGCGGGGCTGAACCACGCGTGTTCGACAGCGATCCCCGCATATTTGTCTTTGCCTTCGAAGTTCCACAGGGCGCGCCCAAGCACCTTGATCACATCGGTTCCGTCGGAATCCGTGCTGGCCGAGACTTCGAGGCCCGCAGCGGGACTTGGGCCTGTGCCGTCTTGTGCAACTGTCTGTGCGAGCGCCGGGCCTGCCCAGATCGCAGACGCGGCCAGGGCCGCCACAAGGGTAACGCCAGGGTAGCGCGCGGCGCGGATCATTTCGTATCCCAGTTCTTGCGAAGGCCGAACAACTCGGCAAGGTATCCCCACACGCAGACCGGTTGCATCAGAAGGCTGTAGCCCAGCGCATAGAAGAGGAATCCGCCGGGATTCTTGCGTATGACAAGCCCCTCGCGCCGATAGACGTTCGATTGGATGCGGAAGATGATCCCGTTCCACAGGATCGTAAGCGGCAGGACGGCGATGGTCAGCGGCCCGGCAATGTAGAAATAGCCGAAGCAGGCCAGGATCAGGCCCGGCATGAAGATCAGCGTATAGACAAGGTCGAGCGGCAGGAAGCACACGTTCCACCAGACGAAGAGCGTGGACATGCGCGCCTTGAACAGCAGCGGCCAGTGCGCCTTGAATGCCTCCATCAGGCCGCGTGACCAGCGTTTGCGTTGCAACGCGAATTGCCGAAGCGTTGTGGGGACATTGGTGAAGGCAAGCGCGTCGTCCGCGTAGCCGATCCGGTAATTGCGGCGCAAAAGCGCCCAGGACAGGACGATGTCCTCACCCACGCATTCGGGCCAGCCCCCCACATCTTCCAGCGCCTTTCGGCGATAGATCGAGAATGCGCCCTGCGCGACAAGGGTGCCGTGATACATTCCCTGCATGCGCTTTACGGATGCGATGCCGTGGAAATAGTCCCACTCCTGCGCCCGGCAGAGAAAATTCTCTCGTGAATTGCGAACCATTACCGCGCCGGCAACGGCTTGTGTGTCGGGCGGATCGGAAAAGAGCCGTTCGACGAGCTTGCGCAATCCGTCCTTCTTCACCCAGGAATCGCCGTCTATCGTGAGGATCAGGTCGTGGCTGGCTTCGCGCAGGCCATCGTTCAGAACGGCCGATTTTCCGCGATTGACGCCAAAATCGATGATCCGGACCGTCATGTTCGCGCCGAATTCCAGGCTGGCGATCGTCTCGGAACCGATCTCTACCGTCCTGTCGGTCGAACCGTCGTTAAGAACAAGGATTTCAACCGGCCCGGCATAGTCCTGCCGCGAAAGGCTGATCAGCGTATCGCGGATCGCGGCTTCCTCATTGTAGGCGGCAACCAGGATGGTTGCGCCCGGACACGTGCGCAGCGCGACGCGGGGAGGCCGCCTGTCGAGCAGGAGCGTCGACAGGAGGAAGGCATTCATGAAGCCGGGAACATAGGCGATAAAGGTGATCGCAATCACCGCGAACACGATGCCCGCGACACTTGCGAGCTCATGCAGCCACGGGAACGAAAGCCACACGCTCATCGTCGTCCACGCGACCGCAAAAAGGCAGGCGACCACGAACTTCGCTTTGAGGAATAGATACATGCTCTTGCCGTGCCCCGGTTCGGGGCTGGACGGATCGTGCTCGCCACCAGGACGCACTTCGCGCGTCTCTGAGCCGGACGGATCTATGCGCTGAAAGAACATCCTGCGCGCTTAGACCCGGTTCGGATGATATTTGGTTAACGCGCGCCTATGTTGTCGTTACGTATCATCGGACGAAGCCCGTGCGGCGAGTCCCGAAAAGACAGCACCTTTGTCCTCGCGGATAGCGCCGATAGCGTAGGACTACGCATCATGGGCGTACCGAAGCATTAGCCATCTTCGCGTTAATGGCAGCGTATGTCCTTAATTGTTCAGACCGATCGGCGGCGTGAGCGTGCCAGCGGCTTCCGGTTGCCGCGTTCGGTCGTCTTCCAGATTCCGGCTTCACTGGCCGCGCCTGTCCTTGCCGCGATTGCGGCGTTGACCGTAACAGCCGACTACCTTTTCCCTCGCGACGTCTGGCTTGGGCCGGTCTATTTCCTGTTGGCCGCATTCGCCGCGTGGTTCGTGAACTGCCGCTTTTCCATTGCGCTTGGCGTAATTGTCCTTTCGGTCAACGGGCTGACCGGCAATCACAGCACCTACCCTTACGGTCCGCATTCCTTTGTCTTGAACTATGCGTTGAAACTGTTCTGCGTGATGGCGGTGGCCGTGATGCTCGGCCTGGCACGCAGGGCGCTTGAGCGGGAATGGCAGCTGGCCAGGACGGACCCGTTGACCGGCGCCCTGAACCGGCAAGCGTTCTTCGAAATTATTGAGGCAGCCACCGGCAGGAAAGGTCCGGCGATCCTTGCGTTCGCGGATGTCGACGGATTGAAGCGCCTGAATGACGAGAAGGGCCATGAACTTGGCGACAAGGGGCTTCGCGATTTCGCAAACCGCGTAACGGATACGATCCGGCAGAATGACCTCTTCGCCAGAATCGGCGGGGACGAATTCGTCATTTTCATGAAAGTGAAGGATGAAAGGGCTGCAAGAACAGTCGCCAACCGTTTGAATCAAAACCTGAACTCTTCCCCTGGCCTGGATGAGGCCGCCCTGAAATGCAGTTTGGGCATCCTGTTCCTGGCTGGCGGATCGAGCTCGATCGACGCCGAACTGAAGCTGGCGGACAAGCTGATGTATTCGGCGAAGCGCGTTCGGGCCGGCTATCTTATGGCGACCGCGCAACAGATGAACGGTCGGGACAGCCTGTCCCCGGCTTTGGAGACGGCGCTGCCTGCCAATCTCAACTCCGTAATCCGGCAAAGGGACGGCGGCATGATCGCCCATCCCGGGATCGATCCGACGCCAGGCGAAAGTGCGCTTGCGAAGATTTCGGCGGTTTGATCTGCTTCTACGGGTGGAGCCATCCGGTTTGACGTGACGGGTTCTTTGCCCGCGTCCCGCCCAGCAACGTGGTAAGCCCGAAATTCCCCGGAATTGGAATGCCCTGTCGAGCAGAAGGCAATGCCTTGCGTTGAAAATACGCAAAAGTTTCATGGCGGGTTTCCCTTTCAGTCTCGTTTCTAGACGCAGAAGGGCGCGCGGACATGCGGAACCGGCTTTCGGTGGAACCGGACAATCGGGTTTCGCGCCTTTCCGATCATAACCGGAAATCCGGGGCAGGCTGGGGGATGGAGCGGGCTTTTCCTGCTCTGGATGTCGGAGGCTCACTTGTGCCCGACAGGGCGAAACGGGGAGTCACGATCATGACCAGAACGCTCAGAACCAGGTTGCGCATCGGTGCTTCGCTTGCGCTTGCGCTTTGCGCCGACCTTGCATTCGCGCCGACTTCTGCCTTTGCACAGGAAAAGGCCGAAGGCGCGGATCGCGGCAACGCGCCCGCTGCCGAGATTGTCGTGACCGGGAGCCGCATTTCCGAAGCCGACAAGGCGATCGGCACCGACGAAGTGACCGCCACTGTCGCGGTGACGCGCAAGGCGCTGCTTTCCGCGCCGTCCGGCGTGTCGGGCCTCAAGATGCTTGAGCAGCTTCCCGGTTTCAACGTGCAGACCGACGGATCGCTGGGCCTCTATGAGTTCGGCAACAGCGTGCACGTGCGCGCGTTCGACCTGTCGCAGATCGGCTTCGTCCTCGATGGCGTGCCGCTTGGCCGCAGCGATGCCTTCGGCGGCAGCCCGGTATTCCGCTATGTCGATAACGAGAACCTGGGCAGCGTGGTCGCTTCGGTGGGCGCTGGCGATGTCAGTATGCCCAGTTATGACTCGCTGGGGCCGGTCGTTGCCTACAACTCTATTGAACCTCAAGAAGACCTTGGCCTGTTCGTGTCGCAAAGCTTTGGCGATTTCGGCATGAAGCGGACGTTCATCCGGCTTTCGACCGGGCGCATCGGGCCGTTCAAGGCCTATGTCAGCCGCACCAAGCTGGACAGCGACCTGTGGCGCGGGGCGGGCGGCGTGCACCGCGAGCACTGGGAAGCGATTGCTCATGCCGACATCGGCAGTTCCAGCTGGTTGCGGCTGAAATTCGTGTCGAACGACTTCAATGACAACGATTCGCCGTTCCTTTCGCTTGCCGGATATACGTCGGGAACCGACCTTGGCGGCAAGAGCGGGCGCTGGCAGGGCTATATCGACGTGCCGCCACCCACTACGCCGGGTTTCACGTCCACCGTCGCGGGTGTGGACTATTCCAATTCCAACTATACCTACACCTATCCGCTGGCGATCAATATCCGGCACGACCGGCTCTATGCGGCAACGCTCCACGGCGGCATCACGGACAACTTCAGCGCGGAATCGACGCTGTATTGGGAGCATAAGGCCGGGTTCGGCGTGTCGCCGGACAGCTATGCCAACAGCCTTGGTCTCTATAGCCGCGAAGCCGCCTATGGCCTGCCGGTCACGGCGCCCAAGGGCGTGCAATACGGCAAGTCGGGCGTGCCGGGGGATCGCTATGGCATCACCGCAAAGCTGAGCTGGGAATGGGGAATCCAGTCGATTGAGGCGGGTATCTGGGCCGAGACTGACAAGTACCACCGCACCCAGCTTCGCCTGAATACGACGGACGGATCGCCGGCAAGCCCCGCAACTGACGAAGCCGTCTATCTGCGCCGCGACTATCATTCGAAGCGCGACACGACCCAGTTGTTCTTGCGCGACCGGATCAAGTTTATGGACGATCGTCTGATTGCCGATCTTGGCGTCAAGGCGCTGAACCTCGACTACACGCTGAACGGCTATCGCGACTATGCCGACTATTTCCCGTACTATGCGGGGCAGACCGCGGCATACGGGCCGGGCGTCGGTTCCGCGCATTACAGCGACTTTTTCCTGCCGACCGCGGGCCTGCTGTTCAAGCTGGACCAGCGGACCCAGTTCTTCGCATCTTACGCAGAGAACATGGCCCTGCCGCGCGGCATGGACGACATCTTCTCCACCACGCTGAGCAGCACGTCGGCCTTCGTCCCCGCGCCCACGCCCGAACGGTCGCGCAATTTCGAGCTGGGCGTGCGAACCAACCAGTCGCAGTTTTTCGCTTCGCTGGCGTTCTATTACACCCGCTTCAGCAACCGCATCCAGCAACTGGCGGTGCCGCTGCCCGGATCGAGTGGCGCGACCGAAAGCTATTACGTGAACGTCGGTCGGGTGAAATCCTATGGCGCAGAATTCGCCGGGACATACAAGCCCGCGTTCCTGAACGGGCTGGCCTATGCCAACCTGAACGTGACCTACAACGTCGCGAAATACATGGACAACATGCCGGATGGTACGCCGTCTGCGGATCACTACGTGGTTGACAGCCCGAAGTGGCTTGTTTCGGGCGGTGTGACGGTGGAGCCCGCGCCGTGGCTGGTGGCGAACTTTTCGGGTAAATACACCGGCAAGCGCTATGCCGACGTGACCAATTACGAACCCATCGCGGTGCGGCCCTATACGGTGTTCAATGCCTACGTTGATATCGGTGAGGGTATCCAGGTCGGCCCGCTCAAAAGCGTGAAGGCGCGCATCAATGTCGACAACGTGTTCGACAAGGATATCCTTTCGTTTATCCTGCCGCTGGCACCGCAGTTCGCCTATTACCGGCCGCTGTCGCCGCGCACGTTCCAGTTTACTATTTCCGCGGAGTATTGAATTTGGCCCGACACGTTCGTTCGTTGCTGGCGGGAGCGGCCCTGCTGCTCCCGCTTCAGGCCGCGCAGGGGTCTGACGGGCAGGTTCCGCCCGACGTCATGGCCTTCCAGCGCCAGATGATCACGCTCGACACGCATCTGGATACGCCCGCTTCGCTGGACCGGCCGGGCTGGTCGATCATGGACCGGCATGACGTTCATGCCGACTATACCCAGGTCGACCTGCCACGGATGAAGCAGGGAGGGCTGGATGGCGGGTTCTGGGCGATTTACACGCCGCAAGGACCGCTGGACACCGCTGATTATGAACGGGTTCGCGATTTCGCGGTGATGCGCGGAATGTCCATCCGCATGATGGTTGCCGCGCACCCCGACCAGTTCGAACTGGCACTGAAGGCTGGCGATGCCGCGCGGATCAATGCCGAGGGCAAGCGCATCGTCTATATGAGCATTGAGAACGCCTATCCGCTGGGAGAGGATGTTTCGCTGCTCAAGCTGTTTTACGAGATGGGCGTGCGCGAAACGGGCTTCGCGCATTTCCGCAACAACCAGTTTGCTGACAGTTCGACTGACCCCGACGGGCCGAAATGGCATGGACTGAGCCCGCTCGGCTTCAAGCTGCTGGCCGAAGCGAACAGGCTGGGCATGATTATCGACGCTTCGCATTCCAGCGACGAGGTGCTCGACCAGTTGATCGAACATTCGACCACGCCTGTCGTGCTGTCGCATTCGGGCTGCAAGGCGATCTTCGATCATCCCCGCAATGTCGACGATGATCGTTTGCGAGCGCTTGCGGCGAAAGGCGGCGTCATCCAGATCAACAGCTATGGCTCGTACTTGCGCGCGACAATGCCTAATCCGGAACGGGCCGCGGCTTACAAGGCGCTTTTCGCGCAGATGCGCGAAGACGCAAAACTTTCGCCCGAAGCCTATTCGGAAATGCTGGCAAAACGCCGCCAGATCGACGCGGAGTATCCCGATACAGACCGGCCGACGTTCGACGATTTCATGAAGCACCTGCTTCATGCGCTGAAAGTAGTCGGGCCGGATCATGTCGGCATCGGCATGGACTGGGACGGTGGCGGCGGTGTCGTCGGGCTCGAAGATGCCAGCGGCTTGCCACGGATCACGCAGGCCCTGCTCAAGGCCGGTTACAGCCGGCAGGACATAGCGAAGATCTGGGGCGGAAATATCCTCAGGGTCATGCGACAGGTGGAGGCCGCCAAGGCCGTTTGAAGGACAGGCCGCGCAGCCGCCGCGGTGTGATCCGCGGTCGGTGCGCGGCCCGCCTGCCTAACTCGTTCGATCGTCGGCGTTGGTCTTCACCTGCGCCTGTGCGGGGCCGATCCAGCCACCTGCGGTCGCAACATACAAGCGGGCTATATCCAGGATCTGCCGCGCGCGCGCTTCGGCAAGGTTTGAACGTGCGCGCTGATATTGTCGCTCGGCATCCAGTATCTGGAGAATACCGGTATTGCCGACCTGATAGCTGCGTTGCGACAGGTGCAGCGACTTTTGCGCCACGGCGGTTGCCTCGCGCTGGTTGTTTACCGAACGCGCGTCGCTGTTTACCGCCTGAAGCAGGTTGGCCACTTGCCGGAAGGCGTCGAGCACGGTCTGGCGGTAGGTCGCCGCGGCCGCGTGCGCCCGGTCGACCGCCGCGCGCCGCTCTGCCTTCAGCGTTCCGCCGTGAAAGATCGGCGCGAGAATGCCGCCGAACAGGTCAAACCCGCGCGTGGACTTGCTGAACAGGTGATCGATGTCGTTCGATCCCTGCGTGACCGTCGCGCCAAGCGTGACGTCGGGATAAAGGTTTGCCGTGGCAACGCCCACCGCCGCCGTCGCGCTGTGGAGATTGGCTTCGGCTTGCAGGATATCTGGCCGCTTGTGCACCAGCCCGGACGGAAGGGTAACCGGAATGGATTGCGGCAAGGTGAGGGTGTCGAGATCGAAATCCGTGGCGCCAAGGTCGGCCGGCGCGATGCCCACAAGGGTGGCCAGAAGATGGCGGGCTTCAACCAGTTGCTGGTCAAGCTGTGGGATGTCGCTGCGGTCGTTTTCGAACTGGCTTTGCGCATTCAGCACTTCGACCAGCGTGCCTTCGCCAGCGTCCTTGCGCTTGCGCGTCAGGTCTATGTTGCGCCTGTCGTCGTCGAGCAGCGCGTTGGCGGTCGCGATGCGCGTGCGGATCGCAGCGATGGTCAGCACCTGATTGACGACCTGTCCCGCGATGGAAAGATGCGCGGCTTCCACCTGGCGCTGTTGTGCTTCGGCCTTCGCCGCGGCTTCCTCTACGCCGCGACGCAACTTGCCGAACGGATCGAGGTTGAAGGAAACACCTCCGCCGATCGAATAAAGGTCGAACTCGGGATTACCGTTCAGGCCAAGCCCGGAATTGGGCTTGAACCCGAAAGCCGCAAGATTGGCCTGTTCATGCTCTATCCGCGCGTTGGCATCCACTTGCGGCAACCGTTCGCCGCGGGTGGCGGCAAGCTCTTCACGCGTGGCGGCAAGCGTGGCGTTGCTCGCCTCCAGGCTGGCATTATGGGCAAGAGCCCGATCGACCAGAGCGTTCATTTCCGGCGAATTGAATGCGGTCCACCAGCGCAATTGCGGCCCGGCCCCCTGATTCACGGCCGGGACGCCTTTTGCCTGTGACTGCTGCTCTTCTGCCGTGCTGCGGTAGGTCGAACTGCCCGGAGAGGCGGGCGGGGTAAAGTCCGGGCCGACCGTGCATCCTGCCAGTGCGGCAATAGCCGGTCCGACGAACAGAAGATTTCTCAGGTGATGAAGTGTGGGCATTGGTCAGTCCAGGTGCATAACCGGTGCATCGCCGCCCCTTTTCGGGGGGCTCATGAACAGGATCAGTGGGGCGACGATCAGGGTCGTGATGAACAGCGCGTGGTAAGCGTCGGTGTAGGAAACCATGCTCGCCTGTCGGGTCACTTCCGCGTTCAGTTTCGCCAATGTGGAAGGAAGGGTGAAATCTACGCCTGGCATTGCCTTTTGCAGCATGGGGTTGTCCGGTCGGACGCCCTCGACGAGGCGAGAATGGACGGTATCCGCGTTGCGGATCGTCATTGCCTGCAGAACGGAAATGCCGATGGCGGAGCCGATATTGCGCACGAGCGTGAACATCGCCGCGCCTTCGTTGCGCAGGCGCGAGTCGAGCGATGAGAAGGCAATTGTCGAAAGCGGTACGAAGATCAGTCCGGTGCCGATCCCCTGGATGAAGCCGGATGAAATGACCAGGCTTTCATCCATGCCCAGCGTAAAGCCGCTCATCCGATAGGTCGAATAGGCGGCGATTGCCATTCCTGTTCCGATCAGCAGGCGTGCGTCGACCCGCTCAATCAGTCGTCCGACGATGACCATCGATACCATTGTGCCCACGCCGCGCGGGGCGGTGACCAGACCGGTAAGGACCACAGGATATCCCATCAACCCTTCCAGCATCGGCGGAAGCAGGGCCAGGACCGAAAAGATCAGAACCCCCAGGAAGAAGCCGAGAATCGAGGAGGAGACGAAATTGCGATCCCTGAAAAGGGCCAGGTCGATGAAAGGTTCGTCTGCTGTCAGCGTGTGGACGATGAACAGATAGAAGAAAGTCACGGCTGCGGTGGCCTCGCCGCAAATTTCCCATGAGGAAAACCAGTCCTGTTGCTGTCCTCGATCCAGCATCAGTTGGAGCGATGCAATCGCCAGCGCCAGCAGGGTGAAACCGAACAGGTCGAGCCGCTGGGGCGCGGGAGACTTTGAATCTGTAAGGAACAGCCAGAGTCCGGCAAATGCGACGACCCCGACCGGCAGGTTGATGTAAAACACCCATCGCCAATCAAAATTGTCCGTCAGATAGCCGCCCAGCGCCGGACCGATGATCGGGCCGAGGATCGCGCCCATGCCCCAGATCGCCATCGCCGGGCCGTGCCGTTCGGGCGGGTTGATGTCCAGCAGAATGGCCTGGCTCATCGGCACCAGCGCAGCCCCGAAAATGCCCTGCAAAAGACGAAAACCGACCAGTTCGCCCAGACTTGTCGACAGACCGCACAGGCCCGAAGCAATGGTAAATCCGACGATCGACCATAGGATCAGCCGCTTGCGGCCGATGCGTCCGGCCAGCCAGCCGGTAAGCGGCGTCATGATCGCCGCCGCGACGATATAGCTCGTCAGTACCCAGGTGATCTGGTCCGCCGACGCCGCGACGCTGCCTTGCATATGTGGCAGCGCGACATTCGCGATGGTGCTGTCCAGCGAGTTCATCACGGTCGCCGCCATCACCGATGCGGTGATGAATGCCCGTGTCGCCGGAGCGGGGTATTGATCGTCCATCCTACTGGCGGGCGGCCGGCTGCCTGGGCGGGGCGTCCGGACCGAACAGCTTACGCCGATGGCCGGTATCGACTTCCACTTCGACGCTCAGCCCTGCGTGAAGGTGCGCATCGGCAGGCAGGTTATCGAAGGAAAGCAGGACCGGCAGCCGCTGCACGACCTTCACCCAGTTCCCGGTGGCGTTCTCTGCGGGTAGCACTGAAAACGCGTTACCCGTTGCCGGGCTGAAGCTTGAGACATGAGCCTTGAGATCGAGGTCGGGATAGGCGTCTATCGTTATCGTCGCGGGCTGGCCCAGCCGCATATATTGCAGCTGGTCTTCCTTGAAGTTCGCTTCCACCCAGATGCGCGTTCCCGCTTCCATGAAGACGGGCCTGCCGGCGGTGACGAAATCGCCCACCTGCAACTGGTCCACCTTGGCCACGACGCCGTCCTGCGCCGCGCGGACCACGGTATAGCCAAGATCCAGCTTCGCCTGGTCGAGGACCGCCTGGGCAGCGCGAACCGAAGGCTGGCTGCTTAAAGGAGCCGAGGCATTGCCGGACAGTTTTGCCTGGATCGAGGCGTTCTGTTGTTCGACCGTCCGCACGTTTTCGCGGGCCGTCCGTGCCGCCAATACCGCCTGTTCATACTGGTTCTGGCTGGAGATGCCTTCGGCCAGCAACTCCTTCTGCCGGGCCATCTCGCTTTCGGCATAACTCGTCTGCGATTGGGCGGCTGCCAGCTGCGCCTGTCCCTTGCGCAAGTCCGCCCGCTGTGACGATACTTGCGTTTTTGCATCGGCAAGGTCCGCCTCGGCTTTGGCCACGCGCGCCTGGAAGGGGGCTGGGTCGATGCGAAACAGCACTTGTCCCTTGGTGACGCGCTGGTTGTCGTGAACGGCAACCGAGATGACCCGACCGCTGATGTCCGGGCTCACCGAAACGAGGCCCGTTTGCAGGAATGCGTCGTCGGTCGATTCGTAACGCCCGCCGCTGAGATAGACGTAAAGCCCGCCCACGAGGAGAACGACAGGGGCGAGCATGAGCAGCGCCTTGCGATACTTCTTCAGGCCGCCGCGTTGTTTTGTCTGTTCGTCCGGCGATGTTTCGGCGCTGGTCGATTCCGAAAACGCCGGGTCTGTGCTCCATTCGTCTCCTAGCACATCGTGGCCTTGTGCCGGACGTGTTTCCTCCAACGGAGATGATTGCTCCACTTGCGGGATTCCTTGCGACGATTGATAGACGATGTTCTGCCTGAGGGCTTGAAGACCGCCGGTATAGTGCGTCGCAATAATTTATCTAATGGCGATTTGGCCGATATGATATGAACAGAATTCATGAAACAGATTGATCTCAACCTCCTGCAAACTTTCGATGCCCTGTTCGAATTGCGCAGCACCACGCGCGCTGCCGATCGGCTAGGGTTGACCCAATCCGCCGTAAGCCATGCATTGCGCCGGTTGCGCGCCGCGTTCCAGGACCCGCTGTTCGTGCGATCGGGCCGATCCCTGCAACCAACCGCCAGGGCCGTGGAAATGGCGCCGGAAATTCATGCGGGCCTGGTTCGGTTGAGAAACGCGCTGACGCCGGGCGAATTCGATCCCGCGACTGCCCGGCGCACGTTCACGCTGGCGGTGGGTTCCTATTTCTGCACGCTTATTGCCCCGCAGTTGATCGCATGGGGGCGCAGGGCTGCCCCCGGTGTTACGTTTCGGCTGGTTCCGCCCGACAAGGATTTGCCGGCAATGCTGGAGGACGGATCGGTCGATCTGGCGGTCGGCCTGTTCGATCAAGTACCCGATCGCTTTGTGACCGAGCCGCTGTTTTCGGACGAATTCGCCTGGATCGCGGCATCGGATCATCCGCTTGCCTCCCGTCGCCCGGTCACGGTTGCCGATCTTGAGGCAGCGCATCACCTGCAGATCGGCACCGCGCATCCGTTCGGTTTGCCCAGCGCCTTGATTGAAACACGCCAGGTGTCCGATGTCGGAGGGGCGCAACGCGTATTCGACATGGATGCCAGGGCGGTCGTTTACGATGCCCAGACGGCGATTGCCGCCGTAAGCGAGAGTGAGCTTATCGCGCAGGTTCCGCGCCGCCTGGCGACCAGGGTCGGTCGGGGCATGGGGGTGGTTTGTCTCGACACGCCGGCGCGTTCGGTCAGGTTCACCATGATGGCGCTGTGGCAAGGCAGGTTGCGCCAGGATGCGGGTATCCTGTGGCTGCTTAACCGGCTGAAGGAAATATAGCGTCGGGGCAGGGCGGATGGCTTGATCGACTCAAAAATAGAACATAAAGAGAACAAATGAGAGTCGCCCAAGCCCCGTTCCACAAGTGCGAATCGCAGATTGCAGAGTCTCGCTGGCCAAGCGGAGCGGCATCGCTCGATGCGGCGCTGGCGGGCGGCTTCGCCTGTGGCCGGGTGCATGAAGTCTATGCGGCGGAGGCCGATGATGCTGCCGCCGCCGCAGGCTTCGTGGCCGCGCTTGCCAGCGGCATGAGCGAGGATCGGAGGCGCCCCCTGTTGTGGTTGCGCACACGGCGTGACGCGGGCCGCACCGGCACGCTCCAGGCAAATGGCTGGGCAGAGCTGGGCGGGCGGCCAGAACGCTGCCTGTTCGGCCTTGTGGCTGACGAAAAGATGTTGTTGCGCGCGGCAGTCGATGCCTTGCGCAGCGCCGCGCCGGGTGCCGTGGTGATAGAGGGATGGGGGAAGATGTCGGGGCTGGACCTGACGGCGAGCCGCCGCCTTGTCCTTGCCGCCGAAAAATCGGGCGTGCCGCTGTTTGTGCTGCGGATAGATGCCTGCCCTTCGTCCAGCGCGGCGCAGACCCGCTGGCAGGTGTCCGCCGCTCCGTCGCGCGCCTTGCCCGGCCATGCGCCGGGACGGCCCGTTTTCGCCATCGAATTGCTCCGCCAGCGTTCGGGTCCGGCGGGCCTCGCCTGGAAACTGGAGTGGAACCGTGATCAACGCATGTTCCGGGAAGCGTCGCTATCTGGCGCTGTGGTTCCCGTTCCTGCCGGCGGAGCGGCTGCGGATTCACGCGCCGGAACGATTCGCCCCGTCATCGGACGACGCGCCGCCTGATACACCGCTTGTCCTTGTTACCAAGGTCAAGGGCGCACTGCGGCTGGCCGCGGTGGATGCGCGCGCGCGCGCGCTCGGCCTCGCGCCGGGGCTGGGCCTTGCGGATGCGCGGGCCCGCCATCCGGACCTTGCCATTGCCAAATGGAACGAAGAGGCCGACCGTCACTGGCTGGATCGCCTGGCGCGCCGCTGTATCGGCTGGTCGCCGCTTGTCACCGCCATGCCGCCCGATGCCATCGTGCTCGACATTGCCGGGGCCGGGCATCTGTTCGGCGGCGAGACGAGGCTTGCCACCCAAGCGGAGGAAACGTTCGTCGGCACCGGGATGACCGTGCGGATCGCCTGCGCCGATACTGCCGAGGCGGCATTGGCGCTTGCCTGCCATGCACCGCTGCCGGTGCGTGACGAATACGATGCGATCCGCGCCTTGCCGATCGCGGCACTGGGGCTGGAGCCGGACGGTTCGACCGCACTGCGCCGCGCCGGGCTCAGGACCGTGGGCGATGTCGCGGCGCGCCCCGCGGCGTCCATTGCCGCGCGTTTCGGGGCGGAAGCGATCATCGCGCTGCGCCGCCTTACTGGCGAGGAGCAGGCGCCGATCCCCGCGCTTTCCCAGCCCGAACCGCTGCGCTTCCAGCGCCGCTTCGCAGAGCCTGTCAGCCACCGGTCGGCGATCGCCAACTGCTTCCTCGAGCTGTTGCGGGAGGCGGCGCAAGTGCTGGAAGAACGCGGGCTGGGCGGGCGCGCCTTCCTTCTGGTGCTCGAACGCAGTGATGGCGCGCGCCAGCGCCTTGAAATCGAAACCGGCCGGCCCACGCGCGATCCCGCGCCGGTGCTGCGCCTGTTCGACGAACGTATCGCGGCACTGGCCGACCCTCTCGATCCCGGTTTCGGCTATGACCGTATCGTGCTCCATGTCGGCGTGACCGAGCCACTCGCCCCTGCGCAGCCTGCGCTCGATGGCGAGGAACGGGCCGGGGCCGCGCTTTGCGATCTGGTCGACCGGCTGAGTACGCGGCTGGGGGCGGACGCCTTGCAACGGCTGGAACCGGGCGACAGCCACATCCCCGAACAGGCCCAGCTTGCCTTCCCCGCGATCCGCGTGCGCGCACCGGTGCGCTGGCCCGCGCCGCCACCGGACGAACCGCCGATGCGCCCGCTGTTCCTGTTCGATCCGCCGCAGCCGATCGAAGTTATCGCCGAAGTGCCCGACGGCCCGCCGCATCGCTTCCGCTGGCGGCGCAAGTTGCACGAAGTGCGGCTTTACGAAGGGCCGGAACGCATCGCTGCCGAATGGTGGCGGCGCAAGGGGGGAGAGCATCCCGGCAAGGGCGGGATGACGCGCGACTATTACCGCGTAGAGGATGTGCGTGGACGGCGTTACTGGGTGTTCCGCCACGGCCTTTACGAAGAAAAGCCCGATCCGCGCTGGTATCTGCACGGCCTGTTCGCATGAGCGAAGAGGTCCACAAAAATGGCCTGTTCGCATGAGCGAAGAGGTCCACGAAAATGGCCTGTTCGCATGAACGCCGAACCCGCTTTCGCGGAACTGGCCGCGGCGACCAACTATTCGTTCCTGCGCGGCGCCTCGCATCCGGCCGAGATGGTCGAACGCGCCTGGCAACTCGGCATGACGGGCATTGGTATCGCCGACCGCAACACCGTGGCGGGCGTGGTTCGCGCGCACATGGCGTGGCGCAGGATCGGCGGCACGACGAGCGGGTTGCGTCTCGTCACCGGAGCGCGACTGGCCTTTGCCGACGGCACGGAAGACGTGATCGCCTATCCCGCCACGCGCCACGGCTGGGGACGGCTGACGCGTCTGCTGACGCTGGGGAACCGCCGCGCCGAAAAAGGTGACTGCATCCTGCGTCTCCCGGACCTGCTCGATCATGCAGACGACTTGTTGCTGATTGCCACCGGGCGTGACCGGCAGATGCTTGACCGGTTGGCCGAAGCCCGCGCCGGTGCGGTGTGGCTGGCTGCGACGATGCACCGTTCCGGGGCCGATGCGCGGCGATTGGTCGAGGCGCAGGCGCTGGCCAGTGCGGCCAGGGTGCCTCTCCTTGCTACCAACGACGCGCTTTATGCGAAGCCAGAAGCGCGGGTGCTGCACGATGTCGTTACCTGCATGCGCGAAGGGGCGAGCGTGCAAACGGCGGGCCGCCGTCTTGCCGCCAATGCCGAACGACACCTGAAGCCGCCGGCCGAGATGGCGCGCCTGTTCGCCGCCTGTCCCGAAGCGATCGCGGCGAGCGGCGATATTCTTGGCCGCATTGTATTCACGCTTGACGACTTGCGTTACGAATATCCGCACGAGCCGGTGCCCGAAGGCTGGGAGCCGCAAGGCTGGCTGGAACACCTGGTGACGGAAGGCGCCCGCGCACACTTCCCCGATGGCCTGCCCGATGCCTATCGCCGCGCGCTGGACGAAGAGTTCCGGCTGATCCGCGCGCGCGGTTATGCTTGTTATTTCCTCACCGTGCATGACGTGGTGCGCCATGCGCGCAGCCTCGATCCACCGATCCTGTGCCAGGGGCGCGGATCGGCGGCGAATTCGCTGGTCTGCTATCTGCTGGGCGTGACCCCGATCGACCCGGTGCGGGAAAAGCTGCTGTTCAGCCGTTTCCTGTCCGAAGAGCGCGACGAACCGCCCGACATAGACGTGGACTTCGAGCATGAGCGCCGCGAGGAAATCATGCAGTACATCTATGCGCGCTATGGCCGCGAACGGGCGGGGATCGCCGCCACGGTGATCCACTATCGCCCGCGCAGCACGATCCGCGAAGTGGGCAAGGCTCTGGGTCTCAGCGAGGATGTGACCGCGCGGCTTGCCGGCACAATCTGGGGGAGCCTGGGCAGGGAGGTGGGCGAAGCGCGCGTCGCCGAAGCCGGGTTCGACCTTGCCAATCCGCAGATCGCGCGGCTGAAGGAACTGGTCGACCGGCTGCTCGATTTTCCGCGCCACCTGTCGCAACACGTCGGCGGCTTCGTGCTGACCGAAGGGCGGCTTGACGAACTGGTGCCGATCCACAACGCGGCGATGCCCGAGCGCACTTTCATCGAGTGGGACAAGGACGATATCGACGCGCTGGGGCTGATGAAGGTCGATGTTCTGGCGCTCGGCATGCTCACCTGCATCCGCAAGGGCTTCGACCTGCTGCGCGCGCACGGCCTGGGCGAGGTTACGCTGGCCACGGTCCCGCGCGAAGACCCGCAAACCTACCGGATGCTTCGGCGCGGGGATTCGATCGGCACCTTCCAGGTCGAAAGCCGTGCGCAGATCGCGATGCTGCCGCGCATGAAGCCGGCCGAGCTTTACGATCTTGTCATCCAGGTGGCGATCGTGCGGCCGGGGCCGATCCAGGGCGGCATGGTCCATCCCTATCTCAGGCGGCGCAATGGCGAGGAAGCGGTTGTCTTCCCTTCGCCCGCGCCGCCGCACGACCCGGACGAACTGCGCGATGTGCTGGGCAAGACACTGGGCGTACCGCTGTTTCAGGAACAGGCGATGAAGCTTGCCATCGTGGCGGCCGGGTTCACCCCTGCCCAGGCGGACGGTCTGCGCCGCGCAATGGCGACCTTCCGCAACCACGGGACGATCCACCGCTATCGCGAACAGCTTGTCGGCGGCATGGTGGCGCGCGGTTATGACGAAGACTTTGCCGAGCGGTGCTTCGAACAGATCAAGGGTTTCGGCGAATACGGCTTTCCCGAAAGCCATGCGCAGGCATTCGCCTGGCTCGCCTATGTTTCGGCCTGGCTCAAGTGCCGCCACCCAGCGGTGTTCACCTGCGCCCTGCTCAACAGCCAGCCGATGGGGTTCTATGCGCCCGCGCAACTGGTGCAGGACGCGCGCGAACACGGGGTGGAAGTGCGCGCAGCCGATGTGAACGCCAGCGATTGGGACTGCACGCTTGAAAACACGGCAGATGGCGCGCTGGCGCTGCGGCTGGGCCTGTCGCGCATCCATGGCTTCCGGCAGGATTGGGCAAAGGCCGTTTCAACCGCGCGGGCAGGCGGCAGGTTCGTGTCGCTTGAAGATATTGCCCGCCGTGCCGGGCTGCCATCCGCGGCCTTGCATAAGCTGGCCGATGCCGATGCCTTCGGTTCGCTGGGCGTAAAGCGCCGCGATGCCTTGTGGGAAGCGCGGCGCACGCCAACCGGGCAATTGCCGCTCTTCGCCGCCGCCGAAGCGCCCGAACTGGGCGCGGAACCCGATCCGGCGCTGCCCGCGATGTCTGCTGCAGAGGAGGTCGTGGCCGATTACCAGACCACGCGTCTTTCGCTGAAGGGCCATCCGATGCAGTTCCTGCGGCAGGCACTCGCGCAGGAAGGCGTGCTGTCCTGCGCAGCGGCCAATGCCATGCGCGAAGGCCGCAAGGCGCGGGTGGCGGGCGTGGTGCTCATCCGCCAGAGGCCGGGCAAGGGCAACGCCGTGTTCATCACGATCGAGGACGAGACGGGGATCGTGAATGCGCTGCTGTGGGCGCGCGATATGGAGCGTCAGCGCCGCGCGGTCATGGCGGCGCGGCTTATGCTGATCGAAGGCACGATCCAGCGTAGCGACGAAGGCGTGGTCCACCTGATGGCGCAGCGCATCGTTGACCGCACCGCTATGCTTGACCGGCTTTCGGAAAATCCCCCCGCCGGTCCCGATGCACCGCACGGCGGCGATGCCGCGCCTTCCGGTTACTCCCGCCCGCGCAGCCATCCGCGCAACGTCAGGATATTGCCACGGTCGCGGGACTTTCATTGACTGGCAGTAAACGGCATTGCCCGGCAATCATCGGCTTTGGCGTCGCCGCACGAAAAATGTCCGCGCCGCCTGCTCCGCAGTATTGCCGCGATTGCGCCATATCGACATGAATGCCATGCTGATTGCGGCGCCTGACCGTCAAGCGATTGGGAAAGAGCAATGACGACGCCCTTCAGTTCGTTTGACGATGATGACATTCCGCTTCCAGACCCTGCGCGACAGCCCGAAAATCCCCGTGTAGGCGCTCGTACCGCGATAAGCGCAGCCTGGGTGATCGGGTCACGCCTGATGGCCAAATGCATCGACCTGGCGTTGCTGGTGGTTCTGGCGCGCCTGCTGACCCCCGCGGATTTCGGCGTCGTCGCAATCGCGATGACGCTGGTGCAGATCGTGGAGGCGGCGTTCGAACTGCCGGTGATCCAGGTTCTTGTGCGCATGTCAGAAGTGGATCGGCGCCACTATGACACGGCCTTTACCATGGGCCTCGCGCGTGGATTGGTTCTTGCGGTGGCGCTCGGCCTGATGGCTATCCCGTTCGCCTCGTTCTATGGCGATCAGCGCATAATCCCGATCATTGTTGCATTAAGCTTCGCCCCCGCGTCACGCGGGATGCTCAGCCCGCGCATGGCGGATTATGCGCGCGCTATCGACTTCCGGCGCGACGTGGCGATAGAAGTTGGCGGAAAGCTTGTCGCCTTTGCAATCGCGACGGGCGTTGCGTTTGCTACACACAGTTACTGGGCGCTGGTGATCGGCACCGTCACCACGCCGTTCACCATGCTGGTGATCTCGTTTGTCCTGGCGCCCTACAGGCCGCGCCTGTCGCTGTTCGACTGGCGGACATTCGCGGATTTTCTCAGCTGGACCACAGCCTCGCAGATCATTGTCGCCTTCAACTGGCAGTTCGATCGCCTGTTGCTGGGCCGCTTCGTCAATTCGACCAGGCTGGGCCTCTACAGCATGGCCAACGACCTGAGTTATCTGCCCGAGCAGTCGATCATCGTGCCGATCAAGCGCCCGTTGCTTTCCGCCTTCGCAGCCATCGGAAACGATCGGGAGCGCGTTGCCGAAGTCTATCTGCGCACTTCGGCCTTGTTGCTGGCAGCGGGCCTGCCGCCGATTGCGGGGCTGAGCGTTCTGGCCGAACCGGCGGTGCGGCTGGCGCTTGGCGCGAAATGGCTTCCTGCGGTTCCGATCCTCCAGTGGCTGGCCGTGACCATGATCGCGCCGCTGTTCGTTTCCGCCCTCGGCCCGCTGGCGCTGGCGCTGGGGCAAACGCGGATACTCCTGCGCCAGAGCGTAGTCGAACTTGTGGTTCGCGTCCCGCTCATGACCGCCGGCGTGCTGGTCGCCGGGCTGTGGGGGGCGGTCGCGATGCGGATTGTCGTCGGCGTGATCATGGCCGCCGTATCGTTCTGGTTCGTCAACCAGATCGTCCGTATGCCGATGCGGCGCCAGCTTGCTGCCGCGGGATTGCCGCTGTTTGCCGGGCTGGTCCTGACGTTGACGCTTGTCGCCCTTCGCCCGCTTCTTGACGGGGTTACGGGCCTTGCCCTCGCCATCGGGCTCGGCCTGACGGGACTGGCCGGACTGGCAACCTATATTGCGACCATATTCGCTGTCTGGCGGTTGACCGGACGCGGGCTCGGGATCGAGGACAGGATAGTCGACTACCTGAAGACGCTTCCCGTCTTGCGCGGAAAATCCTGATCGGCGCCAGTCCGAGCCTGCACGATATAGAGCCGTCCATCCTGCTCCAGAAGGAGTAATCACATCAGGGAACTTGCCGTCGGCAGGCAGGGAGTGCGAGACTTTCCCGGTGCTTGAGAATGGGTTGGCACTAAAATTCGGAGTTCCCGATACCATCCGAAGAACCTTCCCGACTTCCGGATGATTTCCAGTAAAGGTTCGGTCAGATGAAAACTTCATACGATATGGCGAACCTGGATGCGCACGAACCCGACGACGTGCTGGAACTGACGCCCGATTTGCGGATGGAGGAAGCGGCGCTGGATTCCGGTTATATCCGCGAATGGACGCGCGCACTGAAAGTATGGGAAGACCTGCGCAACGAGCGCGCGGCGCCGCTCGTTTCGGACACTGGCGGCAAATTCGACGCATTCGGAAACGGTCAGATTGTGATGCTCGATTTCTCGCGAAGCCGGCAACGCCCTGCAATAGAGCCAGCCAGCCAGAATGTTCCGCCGGTTTTCCAGGCCCTGCGGGACGAGGAAGGGCGCCTGAACCCGTTCTCGATCCGGCCGGGCTTTATCGAAAGCTGCCTTCAGGCGTTGGAAGCACAAGCCCCGACAGATGGCCAGCTCGTCCGCTCGGGGGAAGGTGGGCGGTCGTACCCCGTTTTGCTTCTGCCCTTTTCCGTGGATGGCGCCGCGGCGTCGCAGGTCATGTGCTTGCTGCCAGAGCAGGAGCATGACGATCACGCTGACGAACTGCTGCTCTACCAAGAGCTGGACCCGGATGAAGAGCCCGCGTTGTCCGGTCAAAAGGAAGAACACCATGACCGGCCATTCTTTCATGTGATCGCGGGGGAGAAACCGCCAGTCGTAAGACCGGCGCGGGCCGCCTCGGCCAGCAGCCGGTTGCCCGTGCCAGCGATGGCTGCGCCTTCGATTTCGTCCGTTGCCGTCTCACCGCCCGGTTTTCCCACCGGTTCCAATGCCACCCTGCACGATTACCTGGCTATTGCACGGGAACTTGCGCAGGCGGCGGGCGAACTGGAATCGCGATCGCGCGGAGCGCTTTATCGCGCATTGGGCGGAGCCTATGATTTTGCCCTTGCGGTCGTGCAGGAACCTGCGGGATTTACCGAGCTTGCGCACGATGCCGGGCTGACGATGCAGGCGCGTGCGCCGATGATGCCGCTTCTCAAGCTGGTTTTCGGATTGAGTTATAACAAGACGCGCCTGTCCGAATACGCCACCATCCTTGACCATGCCCTTCGGGTCGGCATCTGCAAGGGCCACCTGGAAGAATACCTTCTGGAGAGCCAGGGCGGGCTAAAGTCCATCGTCAATGCAGAGCGGCAGTTGCGCAAATCCGATCGGCCGGCTGCAATTGCCCGCCGCGCCCCTCAGCCCCAGATTGCGCGCGCCCTGCGGTCCATGCCGGCTCTGCGCTTGTCGGATTTGGCCGATCAGGCGGATAGCAACGACGAATTCGTGCTTATCGTCGCGCGGCGCGACGGCGGACGGCGTCTCAACCTGATAGGCGAAGTGCCGCAAGACATCGCACTGCTCGAGCGCGCGGCCCGCAAGATGCTGAAGGGGGCAGGACAGTAAGCCGGCTGTTCCGGCGAACCGGTTAGACTAAAGAGCCACAGGCTAATCCCGAAGAGAAATAGCGCCTCGGTATCGCGGCTGACATCTTGTCATGCGTGGACGTGTCGACCAACTCCGTGGCCGTTCCCGGTCAATTTTTTCCGGCCTCACCACTTCGGACCGGCGTGCGCAGCCTTGCCTCTGCCAAACGCTGGCACATCGCGACGGCGCTGGCCGGCGTGGGGGCGCTGGCCGTCGCCAGTCCCTTGGTGATGGGAACCACGCAATCGGGGGCGCCATTGCAAAATGGTGCGACCGATCAGCAACCTGCACGCATCATGGACGATCGCCCGCCGACGCCCATGATGCGGCTGCTCAATTCGATGCGCGATCTCGACATGGCAGGGCCGATCAGGGCGAACCTGGAGCTTGCGCCTGCCGTGCCCGATGCCGCCCATCCGCTGATCTTCGCAGGGAAATCGGATGACAGGCAACGTGCGCTGTCCTGCCTTGCCACGACGGCGTGGTATGAAGCCGGAAACGATGCGGCGGGCGAGCGCGCCGTTATTCAGGTGGTGCTCAATCGCGTTCGGCACCCGGCTTTCCCCAACTCGATCTGCGGTGTGGTGCTGGAAGGCGCGAACCGCAAGACCGGCTGCCAGTTCTCCTATCTGTGCGACGGATCGCTGCAACGAAGGGCACCGTCTTCGCGCGATATGGCGAAGGCCGTGGCGCTGGCGGAAAGCGCGCTCGGCGGTTCGGTGGACAAGGCCGTGGGGCAGGCGACGCATTACCACGCCGACTATGTCAATCCGTTGTGGAACGCGGTCATGCAGCGCGTTTCGAAAGTCGGGCCGCACATCTTCTATCGCTGGGGCGGGCTGCGCGGCGCGCTGAACAGGAAACTGGTGTTCGACGACCACGGTGAGCCTGCCATAAAGCCGGTGCTGGACCGTAATGCATCGAATGCAGGCGACACGAAGCAAACCGGCGATACCACCCGTCTGGCCCTCGATAGCGATGCGCTCAACTGGGCGAAGCCGGGAGAGAGCCAGGTCGGGGGGCAGGGCGGCCTGGCGACCGGCGGTGCCGTGCGTACCAGCCAGAATTCGATGAAGGTCATGCTGGTCGATCAGGGCGGCCCGAACGGGCGATGGGCGGTGTCGGCCATGAATCTCTGCCCCGGCGATCAGGCGTGCCGGGTGGCCGGATACGGGAAAGCGGGCGAACCGGATGCGAATGCTCAGCCCGGCGACGTCGCGAAGGGCAAACCCTTGTTCCTGTTCGTGCGCGATGGCTCGGGCATGTCCGTCGCCCTTTGGGATTGCCAGCGCGCGCCGCGTCCGGATGCCAGGCAATGTATGCCCGACGGTGCGGAACTGGCGGGGCTGATGGGAAAATAGGCGGGCGACCGCGATTGAGCGTCCCGATCCCGATAGCTGTTCTGCTGCATTCGTCCCGCGTCCGGAATCGATCCGGACGCAAATTAACGGGATTAGCCGGAGTGGAAAACGGAATCAGGCAGTTTGCCGAACTTCGGAAAATCCGTGCGAACTGGCCCAGATCGCGGCCTGGGTGCGGTTGCTGACCTTCAGTTTCCTGAGGATCGCCTTTACATGAACCTTTACGGTTGCTTCGCAGACGACCAGTTCGCGCGCGATCACCTTGTTGGAATAGCCGGCGATCAGGCAACGCAGCACATCCTGCTCGCGCGGGGAGAGGCATGCCTCTTCGGTGCAGGCGCTCGGAATGGATTCGGGCCTGCTTTGCCGTCCGCCGTTCTCGAAAAAGTTCATGAGATCGGCCGGCACAACGCGCTCACCCACGGCGGCAAGCCGCAATGACGCGATCAGCGGCGCGGCCTTGATCGATTTGATGATATAGCCCTGCGCACCTGCATGAAAGCAGGCGACCATCTGTTCCAGATCGAATTTCTCGCTGAGGACAACGATCACCGATTGCGGATTGGCATCCTTCAGATCGCCGACGGTACGGGCCTGGTCGGAAGAATCGAGCCCGTCAAGCAACACGATCGCTTTCGCGTTATCCCTGTTAGTTTGAAATCCCGTGTAATCTTCATATGCACCGGCAATCGAGAAACCTTCGGATTGCAGGATATTCGACAAGCCTTCTCTGGCTATGTCATTAGGACTGATCAGGAAAACTTCTTGAAACATTAGTATCTCCCGAAGATTCCGGCACGCAGCAACGCTGCACCCCATGTGCCGCCTCTGGAACAATTTTCCATGACGCAGCAGTGCGACTCCGGTTAGATGAGTTAATTCTGTTGCAACCGCGAACGAGAATCAACCGGATTAATTAATCCGGCTTACGGATGATTGCGTATCGTTCCGGGAATTGCGAAGTCTCTGCGACCCATTCTCAATGTCGCGTGTCGGGGCATCGCGATCATGCGAAGGATTGGCGAGGCAAGGCTTGTCCCTCTCCGGATGGGATAATCCTGGTCGGAAGAGGGATGGGGCGATTGCCCCCACCATTCGGATGCCGCTTCAGAAGAACGCTTCTTCAACCGTGATCGTGTCGCTCGGCGCGATCTTCAATGCCATGTCGCCAAGCCGGATCCGGCGCGCGTTGGGCCAGTCGGCCCGCTTCAGGCGAACCACGCTCTTGTTCGCGCGGGCCGTAAAGCCACCTGCCATCGCAATCGCCTGGTCGAGCGTCAGTTCGCCGCTGTAGGGATATTCGCCCGGCTTTTCGACTTCGCCCAGGATGTAGAAGGGACGATGCTCGACAATCTCGACGGAAACGCGCGGCGTCAGCACATATCCGCCTGCCTTCAGCTCTTGCGAAATGGCGTCCGCCAGACGCAGCGTCGTCATTCCCTTGACGTTGATCGGCTGAATCAGCGGCATGGAGAGCACACCGCCATCGCCGACCTGGTATTCCCCGGTCAGGGCGGTAACGTCGAACACGTTGACCTTCACCTTGTCGCCCGATGCGAGGCGGTAGCCGTCGGTCAGTTCGCTGTTCGCGGACTGGGCTGACATCACGGGAAGATTGCTGGTGGCACAGCCGGATATGGCAATCGTCAACAGGCAGGCCAGCGCCGTGCGAAGCAGGGCGCGGGCGTTGCGATCGAATTGACCGATCAGGTTTCTAAAACCGTTCATGCTTGATCCTGTCAGCTGCGCCTTGCCGGGCGTGTCCTCCATTCGGTCTGCAATGCCGGACAGGCCGGAAAATCGACCGATTTCAATTCAAAATCGTAAGTGCAAGCATCTGCCAAAGATACTGCTCTTTCGAGGCAAACCGGATGATGCAGATCGGCGGAAACTATCCCGTTTGGGCTAATCGGACGATACAACCGATGCCCGTTTGTTTCGAAGCGCAAACTGGGAAATTGTTGCGAAGGGGAGAGTTGTCGCGGGCTCATCGGGCCTGACCTCTAAGCAACGGAACCAGAGCGCCAGTAGGATGGAAAGACTTAAGGACGACCTGATTGCTCGCCGTTTCGATGCGGCTCCGGAAATCTGGGACTCGGACGCCTGGGCCCGTGACGAAGGCTTTCGCGCGGCTGGAACTGCCCGGTCGAGCGATTATGAGGCGCTGCTGATCCGCCATATCGATGAGAGCATCGGCCAACCGTGCGAAGCGCCACGCCGTGCCGGGGCGCCCTTGCCCCAGTCCGCGCGTTATCGCCGGGCGAGCCGGTTTCTCGACATTGCCGTGTCTATGGCGCTGATCGTCCTGCTGGCGCCGGTGCTCGTTTTGCTGACGCTTGTCGTCGCGATCGCCAGCGAAGGATCGCCCATATTCAGGCATCAGAGGGTGGGCCGCGACGGCAAGGCCTTCGATTGCTACAAGTTCCGTTCCATGCCGCTGGACGCGGACAAGCAGCTTGAACGCCTGCTGCGCGAGGACGCCGGCCTGCGCCGCGAATGGGAACAGCATCACAAGCTGACGAATGACCCGAGGATCGGCAGGTTCGGGCAATTTCTTCGCAAGACGAGCCTGGATGAACTGCCACAGCTCTGGAACGTGCTGCGCGGGGACATGGGCCTTGTCGGTCCGCGTCCGATCGTGCGGGCCGAATTGCGGCACTATGGCCGCCATGTCCCGACGCTGCTGTCGATGAAGCCGGGCCTGACCGGACTTTGGCAAGTCACTTGCAGAAGCGAGGCATCATACCGGCGCAGGGTAGCGATCGATCGCTTCTATGCGCGGCACCGCAGCCTCGGCTTCGATATCCGGATCCTTTTTGCAACAATTCCCGCCGTGCTTCAGCGCCGCGGCGCCTGTTGAGCGACGGGCGATGACAAGAGCTAGGCGACCAGCCACATGAGCAAACCCCACAACGCAATGCCCAGCGGAACGGCAAGCAAAAGACCGCGCGCAAAGCTTCGCTGCGGCCCGGGCACGCATTTGCGTCCGTCTTCGCGGTCTGTGCGCGACCGATTCTTGGTCCTTGAGAAGCTATCCATCCGGATAGGGGTATTACTCCCTTCGGCTGGTCGGGGCCAGCGCTTTCCCGTCTCTGTCGATCCGTCGTCGGGCACAGGGCGGCGAGGGGCAGGCCGGTTGGCGTATTTCCGGGACGAGATGCTCACCATCGGGACGATTTTCGCCCTTGCCATCGGCAACGATCCCGACAAGCACAGGAAGATAGAACAGGCTATCCGCCTTGGAGATGCCAACCGCCCGAACGCCGCGCCAAAATCGGGTATTGCGGGTCTGGCTGCATTTGTCGTCGCCTGCCTGGCTGTGCCCAGTCCGGCGCTTGCCGCGGAGTCCAAGCCAAAGACACCGATAGACCTGTTCCTGCCCGAGGAAGCGCCGGGCGTGCACCTGTCGCCGGGGCTGGTGCTCAAGGCGTCTGCCGATGCAGCTGTCGAATACGATAGCAATATTTATAACATCCGGTCGAACGTCCGGTCGGACACGGTCGGCATCTTTATGCCGGAACTGACGGTCGCCACCGACTGGGCGCGCCACAGCCTGGCCCTGATAGGGTCAGCCGAGATCCGGCGCTATTTCGACACGACCCCGGAAAACAGCAACCAGTGGGCGATCAAAGGCGTTGGCACCTTCGATCTCGGTTCCCGCGCAAGCCTGTTTGTCGAGGGCGGGCTTGCGGATTTGATAGAGCGGCGCGGGACATCGGGTGACACGTTCTTCACCGATCGGCCGATCTCCTATCGGCAGCGGCGCCTGAAAGTCGAACTTTCCCGTTCCGGCGGGATTATGGGGCTGTCTATCGGGGGCACGATTTCGAAGCTGACATACAGCGACGCGACGCTTCAGGGCGTGCCCATCGACTTGTCCTATCGCGACGTGGTCCAGCGCGAGGGTCACGTGCGATCCGATTTCGACGTCGGAGCGAAGCTTTCGGTCTATGCCATCGTCAGCGGAAACCAGGTCGATTATTCCCGGAATATCGGCGTGTCGCGTAATTCGAGCGGTTATTCCGTGCTCGGCGGTGTTCGCTATCAGGTCAATGCCCTTGTCGATGTGGAAGGCGCGGCCGGTTACATCCACCAGACCTTCGACGATCACAATGCGCAGTCGGTCGGCGCGGCGAACTTTCACCTGGCGGCGAACTGGACGCCGACGCCGCGCTGGAAGCTGACCGCTTCGGCTGGCAAGTCCGTCGATCCCAGCCCGTTGTCCAACGTTCCGGCGGTGGTCCGCACCAGTTTCGATCTTCGGGCACAATACGCGTTCAGCGACAAGGTTCTGGTCGAAGCGCACGGCGCTCACGTCGTGGACGATTATCGCGGTTTCACCGGCAGCGACAAGCGCACGGGTGTCGATGCATCGATCAAGTACCGGCTTTCCGGGCACCTCGTCGCATCGGTCCACGCCGGTTATCGCGATGGGCAACGGGCCATCGAACCCGGCCACTATCACGGCTTCAACGTAGGCCTGACGCTGGGAGCAGCGCTGTGACCGTCCTGCAGCCATCGATCCTTCGGGCCGGCTGCCCGCTGGACCCTCCCTTCGGAGACAACGGATGAACAGCCACTCACTCGAACTCGTCCCGCCGGGCGGGAATGGCGGTGGAATCGCCCGGATCGGAGAGCAGTCGCCCGCTGCGGCGGATCGCCTAGACCTGTCCGAAAGCGTTACGTTCATTCGTCGCCGGCTGATGCTGATCGCCGGAATTGTGGCGTTGACACTCGCCGCCGGCCTGCTGATTTCCCTTCTGTCCACCAAGACATACAGGGCCGAAGCGACCGTGATGGTCGAGCAGCAAAGCAATGTGGTGGACCAGACGGCCACGACCGCAACTGCGCCGCCGGAAATCAGCGGCGAAATGCTTGAAACCCAGTTGCAGATTATCCAGTCGCGCGAAATGGCGTCCGCGGTCGCGCGCAAGCTTGGTCTCGACAAGGGCATGGGTGATGCGCAGCGCCGCGAATTGCTCGACACCATGCAAAAGAACGTCAAGGCGGCACGGTCGGGCGAAAGCTTTGCTTTGACCATCTCCTATGACGATTCCGATCCGCACATGGCCGCACGGATTGCCAACACCTATGCTTCGACGTTCGCCAACTGGCGCGTCGGCGTGGACCAGGCGCGCAACGACGAGGCGCGCAAGGAAGTGGCCGCCCGGCTGGCCGAACTGCGCACACAGGCGCAGAACGATACGCAAAGTCTTCAGCAGTATCGCATCGCCAACAACCTGCTTTCCACTACCGGTGCTTCGCAGACAGAGCAGGAACTGTCCGATTACAGCGTCGAAGTGGCCAAGGCGCGCGCGCAGGCGGCAGAGGACCAGGCGCGCCTCAACACGGCGCTTTCCCAGTTGCGCTCAGGCTCGAACGGCGACGACGTTGGCGAGGCGCTTGATTCCCCGGTCATTTCGTCGCTCCGCACGCAAGAGGCAACACTTGCCGCGAAAGTGGGGAGCCTCTCGTCAAGCTATGGCCCGAACTATCCCGCACTGATCGATGCGAAGGACCAGTTGAAGCAGGTCCGTGCCAGCATCCAGGCAGAAATCTCGCGCGTGGTATCCAACTTGCGCGCCCGCTCGGAAGTGTCGCAGCAGCGGCTTGCCTCGCTGAACGGCAGCCTGAACGGCGCGCGAAACAAGCTGGCGAACAACAACGAGGCGATGGTGGGGTTAAGCGCGCTCCAGCGCACCGCCGAAGCATCGCAAGCGATCTATGAGACATACCTGAACCGCTACAAGCAGCTTCTCGCGGCGGAAGGCACCGAAAAGCCCAACGCGCGAATCCTGACGTCGGCCGTGCCGCCGCTGAAGGCGCGCACGCCCAACCTCAAGCTGAACCTCGCGCTTGCGCTGGTCATCGGGCTGGGGCTGGGCATCGTGGTCGCCTATATCGCCGAAGCGCTGTTCCAGGGCATCACCAGCGCGGATGACGTGCGCAAGGATCTGGGCGAGACGTTCCTGACGTCGATACCGCTGATGCAATCGGTGGACAGGCAGAATTCCAACGCGGTGCAGACCGTCAGGGAAGATCCGCGATCGGCGTTTACCGAATCGTTCCACAACCTTGCCGTTTCGATCGACCAGGCCGCCCGCGGCCATTCTCAGGTCATCGCCATCACCTCCGCGCTTCCGGGAGAGGGCAAGACGTTGATGTCGTGCTGCCTTGCCCACGTTCTGGCGCAGGGTGGCGAACGCACCGTGCTGATAGACTGCGACTATCAGCGGCGCGGGATCACCAAGCTCCTGGATGTCAGGCCCGAACAGAAAGGGCTGATCGAAATTCTCGACGGCAGCGCCACTTTCGATGTCGACCAGATGGTCCACAACCTGTCGTTCTGCGTGGTTCCCTTGCAACGGGGCGACGGCGGCGACGAGCATCTTCTGGCGGGGCAGGAATTCATCGATCTGCTGGACGAGCTGCGCGGCAAGTTCGATCGCATCGTGCTGGACCTGCCGCCGATCCTTCCCATGGCTGTGACGCGCACGATAGCCAGCCGCGCGGATGCGGTGGTTCTTGCGCTGCGGTGGCGCAAGACATCGAAATTCGCCTTCCGCGCGGCGCGCAGCCGCTTGCCGGACGATCTGGTCAACGTGGTTGGCGTTGCGCTCAACCAGGTCGATCTGCGGCGGCGCGGCTATTTCGATCCCAATGACGTTGCCTATTACTACAATCGCTACAAGGACTATGCGGCTTGACCCTGGGCAACGACGCCAGAACCGCGGCATACATTCCCGCGCTCAGCCCGTTTTCCAGTCCGCGCGTTGCACTGGTGCATTACTGGCTTGTATCGATGCGCGGCGGGGAGAGGGTGCTCGAACGCCTTCTGGGGCTCTATCCCGGCGCGGACATCTTTACGCACGTCTATGACGCGAAGAGCGTATCGTCGCGCATCAGGCAGGCGCAGGTAAAGACCAGTCTTGTCAGCCGGATGCCGTTCTCGCGCCGGCTCTATCAGTATTACCTGCCGATGATGCCGATGGCGCTGGAGGAGTTCGACCTGGGCCAATACGACCTGGTGATCAGCAGCGAATCCGGTCCCGCAAAGGGCGTGGTCACACAGCCCGGCAGCCTTCACGTCTGCTATTGCCATTCGCCGATGCGCTATCTGTGGGATCATTATCACGTCTACAAGCAAGCGGCGAACCCGATCGCGCGACTGGCGATGCCGACGATATACCACTGGCTGCGCAACTGGGACGTCAGTTCCAGCGCACGGGTTGACCGGTTCGCGGCAAATTCGTCGTTTATCCAGAGCCGGATCGCCAAGGTATGGCGGCGCGATTCCGAAGTGATCAGCCCGCCGGTGGACACCAGTCTTTTCACGCCTTCGCTTGAGCAGGATGATTACTATCTGTGGGTCGGCCAGATGGTGCCGTATAAACGGCCAGACCTGGCGGTGGACGCATTCAACGAAACCGGCCTTCCGCTGGTCATGGTCGGCACGGGCGGCATGATCCGCAAGCTTCGCGCGCGGGCGAAGCCGAACATCACCTTCATCGAACGGATGGACTTTGCGCGCCTGCGCCGCACCTATGCACGGGCGCGCGCCTTCGTGATGACGGCAGAGGAAGATTTCGGGATTACGCCGGTCGAGGCGATGGCATCTGGCCGCCCGGTCATCGCCTATGGTCGCGGCGGTGTGCTGGACAGCGTCGTGCCCGAACAGACGGGAATTTTCTTCGGCCGGCAGGAGGTTCAGTCGCTCGTCGAAGCCGTCGGCGCGATGGAACATTTCCTTCCGCACTTCGATCCGCGCAGGGCCATCGACCGGGCTAACCTGTTCGCGCCCGAGGTCTTCGATCGCAGGATGCGGGAATTCATCGCAATGGATTGAACGGGAACACGCCGGTGACCAGCCTTGCAATGCAGTATTTGAAATCGATGGCGATGCCGGTCCTCAACCTGGCGACGCGCAGATACGTTGCGGGAGAGCGAGTGGCCGATGCGGTCGACCTGGCGGCGCGCGCGCATTACGACGGCCTTGGCTGCACGCTGTGCTATTGGAACGACGGCACGGAAGATCCGCAATCCGTTTCGTCGCAGTATATGTCCATCGTGTCGGCAATCGGGCAACACGGCCTCGATGGTACGCTGGCCCTGAAGATTCCGGCGCTCTGGGATCGTGAGGATGAAGTCGCGCGGGTTGTCGAAGCGGCCCGGCAGGCAGGCACCCACGTCATGTTCGACGCACACGCGGCCGACCAGTCCGACGTAACGCTGACCTATCTCGAACGTCTTGGCGGACAAGGGTTGGGGCTGGCGATTCCGGGCCGCTGGCGGCGCAGCCTGCGCGATGCCGACCGGGCAATAGAGGCCGGGGCGGCCATCCGCGTGGTCAAGGGGCAGTGGCCCGACCCAGATGCGCCCGGCATGGACTTGCGCGAGGGATACCTGACGGTGATCCGCCACCTTGCGGGCCGCGCACGTTTTGTCAGCGTCGCAACGCACGACGCACCGTTGGCGGCGCAAGCCATGGAAATACTGGCGGATGCGGGAACGCCGTTCGAGCAGGAATTCGTGTTTCCCCTGCCGATTGCCGCCGCGCGCAGGGAAGGCGCCCGCTTCGGCGCGGCGGCGCGGCTGTATATCCCTTATGGCGAAGCGTGGTTGCCCTATTCGCTGAAGCGCGCCTTGCGAAATCCCAGGACTTTCTACTGGATCGCCCGCGACATGCTTGGCGGTGACAAGCTGGACCTGCCGCCCCTCCCGGCGTCGACGCTGGGGCGGTAAAGGAAAGGCAGGATCGGGGCGATGGACGGGCCGAAGGCGCCTTCAAGCTGCTTCGGTGCCTTCGTCCCTGTCCTTGCCGCGAAGCATGGTTGCCAGCCGGCTGATGGCAATGCGCGATGCGTCGCTTGTCAGGGCGGTCACGCCAGCAATATTCCGGGGATAATAGAACAGCTTCATGCGCGGGCGTTCGCCGGTCGTCCATAACCTTGTCCATGGCGCCGCCTTGCCCAGAAACTCGAAGTGGGTCAGCCCATTGCGGGCCGCACGTTCGATGCTTTCCAGCATCAGGATCTGGCCCGGAGAGCATCGGGCAAACTGCTCGTCGTATCCGATCTTCAACAGCCAGAAGCGATTGTCGCATTCGACGGCGATCTGGACCGCGGCAATATCCGACCCGATCTTCAGGAACGCGATGCGCAGGATGCCCTCTCCGGCGGCGAGCTTCGCGTATCGACGATAGAATGCGCTTTGAAAGGGATTGTCCGCGATCGCGGTGTTGGCGTGGCCTTTCCATCCCCTGGCTTCGATGTCTATCGCCCGGTCGAGCAAGTCCGTGACATTATCGGTCGTGGGCGAATGGAATTCGAAGCGCAATGCCCCCGCAGATTCCGCCCGGCGGCGCATCCGGCGAAAGTCGGCCCGGCGTCGCGCGTTGAACCTGTCAGGCGCGCTGGTCCAGCTATCGTCGAGTTCGATAAACGGAGATCCTTCGGTGGCGAAGGTGAACAGGATGCCGGCCTTGCGCGCCTGCCGCACCATCGCATCGGAGAACGCGGTATCGGCCGGGGGCTGGCCAAGCCGGATCGGGCGCTTTTGCGCAAGCATGAGCGCAGCGAGATTTTCAGCGGCGACCTGGCCTGAACAGGCCGGCTCGCACGGTTCGCCGAGTTCTTCTGCGGTGGCGAGGCAGAGCGGGCCGCGCCTGCTTTGCTGCAACATCAGCGCGATTGCACCATCCGTTTCCAGCAATTGCGACGTTCTGCCACGGTTTTCGGCCGCAAGTCCGGCTTCGTTCCAGATGCGGTGCTGCATCGGCGTGGCCGATACCGGCAGACAGGCATCCCACCGCGCGCGCGGCGGCAAGTTGCCTGTCGCCGGTGAGCGTTCCGGGACGCCGGCGCTGTCGTTGACTGCTGCGGCGGTGCCTGTCTTGCGCATGTCCCGCTGGGCATCCGCCTCGATGCCGCGCGGCGGTTGCCGGACAGGGCCAACCGCTTGACGGCGCACCGCGCCGGGCGATCCGTTCACAGATGCTTCCATCTCCTGAAACGTCACCAGGAATGGCTCCAGTAAGTCACCATCTCCGCGCGGGGAAAAACCCAGCGGGCGATCTCGGGTGAAAGCAGGCGTGTATTGCGGTTCAGATGGTTGCGCAGACCCTTGTGAAACGGGTTCGTCCAATCGAGCGGATACCACGTCTCGCCATCTAGGAGGGCCACACGCCCGATGTGCACGGTTTCCTTTTGCCGATCGGTTAGATTCCGAACGACCGGCGCGATGCGTTTCATCAGGGCCTCGTCGTCGAGGCGCTGGAACTCGTCGAAGCTGCGCTTGAGCAAGACGGGGCCGGTCAGTTCTTCCGGACCCGCGCGTAAAAGCATTTCCGCCGTCGGGTGGCTTTCGAAGATATCGATCATCCGCTGGACAACCAGCAGCCAGAATGCCTGGCCCGGGCGCGACGCCATCATTGCATTGGGCACCGAATGCTCGAATGACGGGTCGTTGCCCATCCGGCCGAGAACGACGGCCTCATTGCGCTGGCCAAGGTTCAACGGCTTCAGGCATTCGCTGTCCATATCGGCGTAAAATCCGCCGAATGCGAACAGGAAGAGGTATCGCACCGCGTCGGCCCGGAATATCTCCTTCGGGAATGCGTCATACATGTCGAGCAGCCAGGGGAACGCCTTCGCGATGAACGCGCGATTGTCCTCGTCGTCCCACAGGACCACTTGCGCTTCGGGGTTGCGGTCGATGATCGTCTGGCGCCAATAACGATAGTTGCCCGGGATGTCGGAACGGCTTTTCCAGGTCTGGAAAATGATCGGCGGAATGCGGTCGAAATGCACCGGTTCGGGGGGCACGATCCGCTCTACGGCGGAAGGTTCCGGAATGCCCACCATCGCCCCGCCCGGCGCAATTCGCGTTACCACGCCAAGCGATCGCCAACCGGACGGGTCGGCCAGCGCCCGCACCACACGCTTCATTCTCCGGCCAAGCGGATCGGTCATGTTTTCGGTTCGGCTCCGCACGTTCTGAAATCGCCCGCATTGTAGGCGATCGGCCGGGCCTTACCCAATTCAAATCAAGGGTAATCCTTATGCGCAATGGCTGGATTTCCACGTGAAATGATAACTTTCACAGCATTGAAATCCCGATGTCGATAGCGCGTCGACTGGAATGGGCCGCAGGCTGGCAAGGCCGTGCGCAGGTAACGTTTGGAGCGTGGGTTGGAGTTAACGTTCGTCGGCCTTTTCCAGATTGTGGTTGGCGGTCTGATCGTCCTTGCCGGTCGTCCGGGCAGCGCGCTTGCGTTCCTTATCGCCAGTTCGCTGTTCGATGGGTCTGCCGCGATCGTATTGCCGGCACTGGGCGGATCGTCGATCCCGCCCGTGCAATTCGCTTTGCTGTTCGTCTATCTGCGCATCCTCGTTCCCCGGGGCGGATTGTACGGCCACTTTCCGGCGGCGTTGCGCGCAAATGCCTGGCTTGTGCTGTTTTGCCTCTATGGACTGGCGATGGCATTCATCGGCCCACGGCTGTTCGCCGGATCGATCGACGTCTTTCCCATGCGCCCGAACCCGAACGGGGGACTTTTCGACGTGGTTCCCCTGCATCCCACGTCGCAGAACCTGACCGGCGGCACCTATATGGTCGGCGCGATGTTGCTTGCAGTCGGCGCCTATGTCCTGGCGCGATCGGAAAAGGCCACGGATGCGCTGGTTTCCGCATCGGTGTGGAGCGGATGGTTTCTGATCGTCACCGGCCTGCTCGATGTCGTTTCGCGCGGGACGCCGCTGGAAGGTGTCCTCAACATGTTCCGCAATGGCGATTACGCGCAATTCAGCGTGGACGTTCAGGGCTTCGTGCGCATTCGCGGACTCATGCCGGAAGCGTCGACTTATGCGAGCTGCTGTTTCGCCTTTTTCGTGGTCAACAGCGAGCTTTGGTATCGCGCCATCAGACCGCGCGCGACGGGCTGGCTGGCCATCGCACTCAGTCTGGTGCTGCTGCTCAGCACGTCGTCCACCGCATATGTGGCGCTGGGCGCATATTTCGCGTTCCTTGTCGTGCGTGCGCTCGCCCTACCGCGTCTGGTTCCCGACGGCAGGATCAGGCGGATCATGGGCTTCGCCTTTATCCTGTTATTCTTGGCGGCGGTAATGTTGGCCGTCGTGCCCAGCCTGCCCGACGCGGTATTCAGCATGATCGTGTCGATGACCGTGGACAAGTCGTCCAGCCTGTCCGGTCAGCAAAGGCTGTTCTGGGCCTTGCAGGGTATCGATGCGCTGGTGAAATCGCATGGCCTTGGCATCGGTCCGGGCAGTTTCCGTTCATCCAGCATCTTTTTCGCGATCCTCGGTTCGATGGGGGTGATCGGCATCGTTTCCTTTACGCTCTATCTGCTTGCCGTTTTCCAGCCGATGCGGCGTTCAAGTTGGGGGCAGGCCAGTTGGGAGAAGGGGACGGATATCGCGCAGACCGCCGGCGGCGCATTCGCCAGTGCCGCGATACTTGGCCTGATCCCGGCCGCGGTCGGCTCGCCGGTTGCCAGTCCGGCCGCGACATTCACGATTTTCGCAGGTGCGGCGCTGGCGCTGCGTCCGGCCCTTTCGCGCAGCCGCCGCGCGCTTGACGAAGCGGGGCGGCAGGCTCCGGCTTCCAATCCGGCGGCGACATGATTCACGAACCCGGCCTTGGGGGTAATCAGGCGTCATCCCCGGGACAGTTGACGGCGCGGGTCGTCGCGCCCGGCGACCTTGACGATGGCCTGATTGCCGTCTGGAATTCGTTCTGCGACGCGGGCCCGCTATACCAAAGCCCGTTCTATCGCCCGCAATTCACCCTTGCGGTCGCAGGCTCGCGGCCCGACGCACGCGTGGCCGTTCTTGAGCGGGGGGGCAGGATTGCGGGATTCCTGCCGTATCATCTGGTCGGTCGCAGGGTCGCACGGCCGATCGGCGGCCAGATCAATGATTATCAGGGGCCGATCCTGGCGCCGGGAGAGTGCGTTTGCGCAGAGGCGCTGCTGTGCGCGGCCGGGCTGGACGCATACGACTACAATCACCTTCCGGCGGAACTGGCAGAGCAGATCGGCGGAGGGCGCGGGACGTCGGTTTCGCCGCAAATGGACCTTCGCGGCGGGTTCGATGCCTATGCCGGACGCCAGGGCGCGACTTGGCGCAAGCGGCAACGGAAGCACGAGCGGCTTGTGCGCAAGACAGAGCGTGAAATCGGCCCCCTCCGCTTCGACTTCCACGATGGCTCGGACAGCGTGTTCCAGAGTCTGGTGGAGATGAAAACGCGGCAATACCAGCTCATCAAGCCCGGAATGAAGATGGCAACGGGTTGGGAGGTCGGCACCTTCGAACGGCTGCGCAACAGCACCGAACCCGGCCTGACGGGCACAGTCAGTACCCTACGCGCGGGTGACCGGCTGATCGCGGCCCATTTCGGCATGCGTTCGGCCGGTGTGCTGCATTGGTGGTTCCCGACTTATGACCTTTCGCTGAAGGCATACGGTCCGGGATACACGCTTCTAATACTCCTTGCCCAGAACGCAGCCGAACAGGGGATAGAGGTTATCGACTTCGGCAAGGGGGCGGAGCAATTCAAGTTCGACATGGCGGACAGGTTCGTTCCCCTGAAGGAGGGATCGATTGCAAGGCCGGGAAGTCTTGCCGCGATCCTGCGTGCCGGCGGCGAACGACTCGTCTCGGTCGCAAGCCACCTTCCGCTCGGCCGGTATCGCGACCATCCACGCAGGGCGGTTGCAAGGTTGATACGCCCGACCAGCCTTCCCCCGACCAGTCTGGCCCCGACCAGTCTGGCCCCGTCCAGCCTTGCGAAGTGACTTCGCGGGTCGGGCCGGTGCGGATGTATCCGAAAGGATTAAGACCAACGGCCCGGCGTGCAAGCCGGAAGTACGGTTGTCTGGTTATGGCGGGCTAGGGCGATTTCTGGCCCCGGATTCATGCGGTATGACGTTCGGAGGGAAATGTGCAGATGCAGCGCCGCGGCGCTGCGCGGGGGAAGAAACTTCAGGCCGGATCGATGAATTTGCAGACATTTGAAACGATTGACAGGGACTGTGCCCCCGCCCTCAGAATCCATGTCATAGTTGCGACATGCGGCCGGGCCGAGACCGTTTGCGAACTTGTGCGCCACCTTGAACGACAGGAGCGCGCGGCGGACGGCGTCGTTGTTGTCGGCACGTGCGAGGCCGATGTCGCGGGCGTGCGCGAAGCCAGTGCGGCCGCATCCGTTATCATCGCCAAGCGGGGGCTGTGCTGCCAGCGAAATGCCGGGATCGCCCAAGTTGCCGACGATGCCGACGTGGTCGTTTTCTTCGATGACGATTTCACACCGGCGAACGATTACCTGGCGGGCGTCGATGCGCTGATGACGGCGTTTCCGGAGACCGCCGGGTTGACCGGCGATCTGGTGGACGACGGTATCCTGGACGTTCCCATCGCTTTCGAGGACGCGGTGCGCAGGCTGGAAGTGGATGGAGAACGGCCGCAGGGCACGGACCGCGTGCCCGTCAGGTCGCTGTATGGATGCAACATGGCCATCCGTCTTGAAGCGCTGGGCGATCTTCGCTTCGACGAGAACCTGCCCCTTTACGGCTGGCTTGAAGACGTGGACCTGACCTATCAGCTCAGCCATCGCGGGCAGATGTATGCGGCGCCGGACCTGACAGGGATTCACCTTGGCGTCAGAAGCGGGCGCCAGCCCGGGCGGCGGCTTGGCTATTCGCAAGTCGCGAACGTCATCTATTTATACGGCAAGGGGACGATGCAGCCGGATATCGGCTGGCGTCAGTTGCTGCGCAACCTTGCCGCCAATTGCGTGAAGAGCATCGCCCCTGAGCCGGAGATCGACCGGCGGGGGCGGCTGGCCGGAAACCTGATTGCCATCGGAGACTTCATGCGGGGGCGGCTCGATCCGCGCCGCATCATGTCGCTTTGAAGGAGGCTTGTGAATCGACCGTGGGCGCCCGGTTCCCCATCCAGGACGTTACAGGCCGCAAACATCCGCTCGCGGTGCGGCTTCGGCAACCGATTGCGGTCGTGTCGTGACCGCGACCCCGCTTCAGCCCCCGCTTCGGGTTGCGCTGGTCATGGACGATGTCGGCCGCCCGCCCGATTGGGTCATGCGGCTCGCCACGCGCATCCATGCGGATCGCGGCCTGCGCCTGACCGCGCTGATCCAGCCGCGCAACGGCACGGCAGGGCGCCCGGTATCGCCTTTGTTGAGCGGGTGGTTCCGCCTGGAGCGCAGGTTCGCTGCCCGGTCCGAGCCGGCGGACAGCCACGCCTATTTGCAGGCGGTCGAATGCGCGAAGGTGGTCAGTGAGGAGGACCGGCCCGCGATCGAAGCGGCTCGTTCCGATGTCATTATCGACCTGACATCCGGGGCGGGGCGCGGCATCGATCCCGGCCTTGCGCTGCACGGGGTCTGGTTCATCGACTCGCTCGACCCACGGGCCAGCGTTGCATCGCTTCTTGCGCGATCGCCGGTATCGCGTTTGACCCTGCTGCGCCGGACGTCAGACCATAGCGCACCCGCGGTTGTGGCTGCCGCCTCGCTCAATCCCAAGTACGTTGCGGCCCGCAATGCGCTTTTCATGTCCGAAAAGTCCGTGCAATTGATCATGCGCGCCTTGCGACGAACCCGCTCGACCGGCCGGCCGGACTCGCTTGCGGATCGAGAGGTCGCCGCTCTGGCAGACCCGACCGCCGGGCAGTTTTCCCGCTATCTCTGGTCGCTTGCCCGTCATTCGACCCGAAGGGCCGTGAACGATTTGCGCGCGCGGATGGGGCATCGTCCCGGACAGTTCATCCTGAAGTCCGCCGAATGCGGTTGGGACGAGTTCGATGCGTCGGCTGCCACGGCTCACATTCCCGACGGCAACAGGTATTTCGCCGATCCGTTCCTGTGGGACAGGGACGGGCAAACCTACTGCTTTTTCGAAGAGTTCGATTACCGCAAGGGGCGAGGCCACATCAGCGCGGGCCGCTTCGAAGACGGGCAATTGACCGATGTCGGGCCAGTCATCCAGACCGCATACCACTTGTCGTTCCCGTTCCTGTTCGAAGCCGACGGGCAGCTCTATATGTTGCCCGAAACGTCGGAAAAGCGGCGGCTGGAGGTCTGGAAATGCATCGAATTTCCGGATCGCTGGGAACGGCACGCCACGGCATTGGAAGGAATTGCCGCATCGGATTCGACGATCAACCTGATCGGCGGCGAATGGTGGCTGTTCACCAATATTTCGACCGATCCGTTCCTTGAAATGAACTCTGAACTGCACGTCTTCCGTGTCGACGGACCCGATCTGGCGAAATTGGAGCCCCATTCCTTCAACCCGGTGGTGTTCAATTCGCGCAGCGCGCGCAACGCGGGCCGCATCCTCGAGATGGACGGGCGGCTTTACCGGCCCGCGCAGGACAACTCTCATGGCTATTACGGTTATGGCTTGCGGCTGATGGAAATCAGACGCCTGTCGATGGACGATTACGAGGAAGTGGAGGTTCGCCAGATCCTGCCCGATTTCGAACCCGGCATAATCGGCTGCCATCACCTGGACATTCGCGACGGCAGGGTAATCATCGACGTGCGAAAGAAGGTGGGCGCCCGTGCCTGATACGGCCGTCACATCTCTCGTTCGGGTGGCCGAACAGGTGCGGGGAGGGCACATGGGCGTGCCGCAACCGTCGTCGATTGACCAAATCGTGATCGTCAACGATTTCGCGACGACCGCCGGCGGCGCGACCGCGATCGCGCTTTCGGCCGCCGAACTTTACCAGCAGCAGGGTTACAAGGTCACGTTCATCAGCGGAGACGGTCCGTCCGAACGGCTGCGCGCGCTTGGCATCGAGCACGTCGCGCTCAATGCACCGGCATTGCTGAAACTGCCGTTCCGCAAGGCCATTGCGCAAGGGTTCCATCACGGGGCCGCGGCGCGCGCGGTTTCGGAGTGGATAGCCCGGCACGATACGCCGGGCACGGCCTATCATCTCCACAACTGGTCCCAGATCCTTTCGCCCGCGATATTCTCCGCGCTGCGTCCGGTTGAGGGCAGGCTGGTCGTGACCTGCCACGATTTCTTCAACATATGCCCCAACGGGGGCTTTTCGCATTTCGGTGACGCTGCGGTCTGCCAGGCACAGCCGATGTCGTTGCAGTGCCTGGCAAGCAACTGCGACCGGCGCAGCTATGCGCAAAAGATCTGGCGGACGGGGCGGCATGTAAACCTGAACGTGCAGGCGCGCTTCGCCCGCAGCAAGGCAACCTTCACGTTCCTGCACGAAGCGATGCGGCAAAAGTTCGTGGATTGCGGTTTTGCCGCGCCCGATCTGGTCACGATTCCCAACCCGGCCCATGCGTGGACCGACCGGCGTATCGAGGCGGAGCGCAACCGGGGGCTGCTGTTTGTCGGTCGCATCGCAAGGGACAAGGGGGCGGATATCGCCATCCGCGCGGCAAAGGACGCCGGACAGAAAATCACGCTTGTCGGTTCGGGCGAACTGGGACGCATGCCTGAGGAATCCGACGGCGATGTCGAATTTGCCGGTTGGTGCGACCGGGAAGAAATCGCCGCCATTGCCAGTCGTGCGCGTGCCTTGATCGTGCCGAGCCGGATCCTTGAACCCTTCGGCCTGGTCCTGGTCGAAGCGGCGATGAGCGGATTGCCCGTCATCGTCGCGTCGCACGCGCTTCTGGCACGCGATCTCGTGGACATGGGGTGCGGCGTTGCGTTCGGCATGGGGCGATCGGCCGGACCGGGCAGCCCCGAACCGGGCCGTGTGGTCGCTCGCCTTGCCACCGACGACGATCTGGTGCGCCGTATGAGCCATGCGGGCTTTGACGGCGCGAGAAGGCTTTGCAGCGATCCTGTCGAATGGATTTCCGCCTTTATCGCCATATTCGAACGCAAGATCGAAGCGTTCCGGTCGGCTGGCGGGGTGTCAACGTGACGCGGGACAGGCTGCACCTTGCGGATTTCGCGCGCCTGGGTGCGCCGTCCGGTCGCGCAACCGGAATTTCGCATCGCACAACGCTCGCTTTGTCGAAAGTCGCTACCTCGTGGCCGGATAGCGCGGCATTGGTGCGGTCAACGGTGGAAAACGATGGTCAGGCGGTGGGCAGTGCAAGGCGCGCGCTTCATGCTGCTCTATGTTCGGTTGAGACTTTGTCATGAAACTGCAAGCGGCACTTATGGCTTCACACGCAGGGATAGAGCAGCGAGGGGCAGAGCGGCGCGTCCTGCGGCTTAACGTGACGGTATCGTCGGATGGCGAGGCCGCGTCCGCTTCGGTCGACGACCTGTCCAGGACGGGGTTGCGGATTGAAACTGGGGGGAGGTTGTCGGTCGGTGAGGAAATCGTGGTCGAGCTTCCGAACGGAAAGCTTATCGAAGCGCGGATCGTCTGGGCGGATCGCCCCAGGTACGGCTGCGAATTCGTGACGCCGATATCCAAGGCGATCTTCGGCGCCATCGTGCTTGGGGCGGGGACGGACGCGCCCCCTCCTGTCGAGAAGTACCGGATCGAGGAAGTCGCGGTCGGCATGGACCTCGAAGTCCTCGCCCAGTGGACGATGGAGTTCGAGCAGGGAGCCTCGAAGCGGGGCGAGCGGCTGCTGGCGTTCCGATACAAGGAAGGCAAGATTGTTGCGATGATCGCGCGTCTGAATTGACGCGCGATCGCGCGGGCACTTGGCAAATCAACGGGCTTTAGCCGTCAGGTGGTGTGCAATGAAATCGGTATTGGCCGCGTCGGCCCTGTTCATGCTGAGCGCATCCGGATCGCCGACCGTCGTGGGGACGCCGCTGGACATGTGCGGTCTGCGCCTGGTGTTCCAGGACGATTTCAGGGATCTGAGCATCTCCGACTGGCAGCTTGATGGCCGAAGGTGGATGGCGCACACGCCCTGGCGCGGCGATTTCGGCGACGCGGCATTTACCGATCCGGGGCCGCAGGGGCCGTTTGCGATCGGCAAGGATGGACTGGAAATCACGGCGCGACGCGATGCCGCCGGAAAGTGGCGATCCGGCCTGATCGCGGCGGCAGACGCTTCGGGAAAGGGAACGGGCATCCGTTACGGCTATTTCGAGGCCAGCATGCGCTTCCCGCCAGGCCCCGGCACCTGGCCCGCCTTCTGGCTGATCAGCCTGCAGCCGGTGGCGGAAAGCGGACCACGGGTAGAGATCGACGCAGTCGAGTATTACGGCCACGCAACGGACGAATACCATTACGCATGGCATGTCTGGTTCAAGGGCAAGGACGAGCACCTGAGCCGGAGCGGCGGCGGCAAGGTGGCGGTGCCCGATGGCGCGCTGGTTGACGGCTTCCACACGTATGGCGTGCTTGTCGAACCGCGGACGACGACCTTCTACCTCGATCGCAAGGCTGTGGGGCAGGCACCCACGCCTCCGGAACTGACGACCCCGCTCTATCCGCTGGTGAACCTTGCGCTGGGATCGGGCTACCCGATCGACAAGACGCCGGACCCTTCCGTGCTGAAAGTGAAATACGTGCGGATGTACGCGGGCAAGCCGGGCCGCTGCGATCCCGGCGCGCGCAAATAATCCGTTCCTGCGATCCGGAGGAAGGTCTCCGGAACCGTTCCGCCTTCCAGCGCAATCGAACCGGAAAATCGCGATCGGTCCCGGAACAAAGGCGCAGGCTGTCGATTGGTCCTTTACGGTGCAGGTCGGCACAGACAGGGGGAATCGGCGCTGTTATAAATCGTTTTCAACATCGGAATCTGCCGGACGCGCATTGAACTGCGCAGGCGCCACTACCCGGTACCTGACTCCGGCATTGCGGCACAACAGGGCACGGACAAGATGAAACTCAAGATCAACGACAAGGATATCGAGGTCGAGACCGACGGCGATGTCCCGCTGCTGTGGGTGCTGCGCGACAACCTTGGCATGACGGGCACCAAATACGGTTGCGGGCTTGCCCAGTGCGGGGCCTGTTCGGTCATGGTCGATGGCGTGGTTACGCGCTCTTGCGTGACCCCGGTGGAAAGCGTGGCGGGCCGTGCCATCACCACGATCGAGTCGATCGAGGAAGATCCCGTCGGCAAGAAGGTGGTTGAAGCATGGGTGCGTCACCAGGTTCCCCAATGCGGGTATTGCCAGTCCGGCCAGGTCATGGCGGCAACATCCCTGCTGAAGCAAAGCGCTCATCCGGGCGATGACGAAATCCGCGCGGCCATGATCAATCTGTGCCGATGCGGCACCTACAATGCGATCCGGGCCGCGATGCACGATATCGCAACGGCGGAATCGGCGTCGGCCGATGTCAGCGCGGGGGCGGTTGCGGCAGGCGGTGCGGCCGTGGCGGCGGCGGCAGTCGCGGGCGCCGCACTCTTGCGCTCGAAAGACAGCAAGGGAGACGCGTGATGGCGCTGGACATCGATGAAAGTCGGCCGGTCTATTCAGGCGACGACCGGTTTCCCAATGGAGAGCCGGTCAACATTTCCCGGCGCCGCTTCCTGCTGGCGTCGGCCGGGGTTACCAGCGGCGCGCTGGTGCTTGGCTTCGGCATCCCGGTGGGGCCGGCCCGGGCACAAGGCGGCACGCCGCCGCTTCCCGACGCGGCGCGACACCTAAAGGTTCCGGCATTCCTTGAAATCCGTCCGGACAATACCGTGAGGCTGCAAAGCCCCTTCATGGAGGGCGGCCAGGGTCCGTACACGGCCATGGCGCAGATCGTTGCCGAGGAACTGGATATCGAACCGTCCGCCTTTTTGGTCGAGGCGGCGCCGGCAGATCCGGCATTCCTGATCATGCCTGGAATGATGCGTATCACAGGCGGTTCCATGTCCGTGCGCTCAACTTATCCGACGATGCGCAAGCTGGGCGCGTCGGCGCGGTACATGCTGATCGAGGCTGCGTCCCGTCGCATGGGCGTTCCGTCTTCCCAGCTTGAGACAGAGCCCGGCAAGGTAATTCACAAGGCATCGGGCCGTTCGCTTTCCTATGGCGAACTGGCCGGTTCGGCGCTGGATATGGCGGTGCCGCCGGAAGACATCGTCAAATTGCGCGATCCGGCAACGTTCCGCTGGATCGGCAAGCCGGTCGCGCGTCTCGACATTCATGAAAAGTCTACCGGCAAGGCGCTTTACACCATCGACATGGCTGTCGACGGGATGCTGCATGCCGCGGTCCAGCACGCACCGCGCCTGGGCTTGACCGTGCGCACTATCCGCAATGAAGCGCAGGTAAAGGCGATGCGCGGCGTGCATTCGGTGCACCGCCTGAAAGGGGCCGTTGGCGTTGTAGCAGAACGCTGGTGGCATGCAAAACAGGCGGCCGAAGCGCTGCAGGTGGACTGGGACGATCCCAAGACCGAAACCGACGTTCGTTACATGCCCGCCGATTTTTCGACCGAAGGGTTCACCACTACTCTTGCAGCCGCGAAGGGGCCGGGACAGGAGGCCGAAAGCAAGGGCGATTTCGCGGATGCCTTCGGCAAGGCGGCCACGACGCTGGAAGCGACGTATTCGAGCCAATACCTCCATCATGCGCAGCTTGAACCGCCCTCTACGCTGGCACGCTTCAACCCGGACGGCACGCTTGACCTGTGGACGCCCAACCAGGCGCCCAGCCAGTTTCAGGCGGATGCGGCGAAGCTGGCCGGGATCGATGCGGATAAGGTCAGGATAAATTCGTCCTACCTTGGCGGGTTCTTCGGCCGGCACTTCCTTTACGGGCCTGGAAATCCTTACCCGCAGGCGATCGCACTGGCCAAGGCCACGGGCAAGCCGATCAAGCTGATCTGGAGCCGTGAGGAAGAATTCCTGCGCGATCCGATGCGTCCGATGGCGGTTGTAAAGTTCCGCGCCGGACTCGATTCCGATGGCCTGCCCGTCGCGTTCGAAGCGGTCAGCGCGTGCGAGGGGCCGACCGAAGGCATTGCCAACAAGCGCGGCGATGCGCTCGATCCAACGGCGCTGGAAGGGCTTACCGGTAAAAGCTACGCAATCGCCAATACGCGCATCGCGCAGATCTTCGTGAAGAATCCGGCCACGCTTGCCTATTGGCGGTCGGTCGGAAACTCGATGAACGATTTCTTTTACGAAACTTTCCTTGACGAAGTGGCCGACAAGGGCGGGCAGGACCCCTATGCGCTGCGCAGGCACCTGCTCAAGGATAACAAACGCCTGAGCACCCTGCTGGAAGCCGTTGTTGACCTGTCTGGCGGCTGGAAGCGGGGGCCGTTCACGGCCGACGACGGCACGCGGCGCGCCCGCGGCATCGCCATGGCGTCTCCGTTCGGTTCGCACGCCGCCGCGATTGCGGAAGTCTCGATCCGGCAGGGGCAGGTCGTTGTCCACGATGTGTGGGAAGCGCTCGATCCGGGCAGTATCGTGAACCCCGCCATCATCGAGGCGCAGATACATTCCGCCGCGGCGCTTGGCCTTTCCGAAGTGCTGCTGGAACAGGCGCTTTACAAGAACGGGTCGCCGGTTGCGCGCAACTATGACCTTTACACGATCCTCCCGCCGGACCGGATGCCCGCGGTTCACACCCGGATCGTGGAAAGCGGGGCGGAGATGGGCGGTGTTGGCGAACCTCCGTTGCCGGCGGTTCCGCCCGCTGTCGTCAATGCGGTTTCGACGCTTACGGGCAATCGTGTGCGCACGATGCCGCTTTCGAAACTGGAATTCGCCAGCTGAGCCTGTGCGCCCGTTGGGGCGCACCTCCACGGACGGTGGGCTCCACACATTGCCAATATCTGGACCGGACGAGAAACCTTGAAGACATCCCGCAAAATCCTCTTCGGAATCGGCATTCTGGTGATCGTGTTCGGTGGTTTCACGGCGTGGATCGCAACACGGACGCCGGCATCGCCATTCGCCGGTGTGACCCCCGCCAGACCGGACCAGGCGATGATGGATCGTGGAGCCTATGTTGCACGCACGGCGGATTGCGTGGCCTGTCACGGTATGGCCGGAGAACCGGCCTTTTCGGGCGGGCTCGAAATGCCGACGCCAATGGGGTCCATCTACGCAAGCAACATTACGCCGGACAAACAGACCGGCATCGGAAACTTCTCGCTCGCCGATTTCGATCGTGCGATCCGCCACGGCGTGGCGCCCGACGGACACCGGCTGTACCCCGCCATGCCGTATCCGTCCTACGCCAAGCTGTCTGACGGGGATGTGCAGGCGCTTTACGCCTTCTTCATGAACGCGGTGCCCGCCGCGAACAAGGCACCGCCGCAGAGCGATATTCCCTGGCCGCTCAACATGCGCTGGCCGCTGGCCTTATGGAACCTGGTGTTCACCGATCCGGGCAGCTATCGCAACGATCCCGGTCACGACGCGACGTGGAACCGTGGCGCCTATCTGGTGGAAGGGCCGGGACATTGCGGAGCGTGCCATACGCCGCGCGGCCTGTTGATGAACGAAAAGGCGCTCGGCAGCGGCAGCAGCAAGTTCCTGGCCGGCGGCGTGCTTGACGGGTGGTTTGCGCCCAGTTTGCGCGGCGATCACAACATCGGACTCGGCCGCTGGAGTGAGGCGGACCTGTTCCGGTTCCTCAAGACGGGTCGCAACCGTCATGCCGTGGTTTACGGATCGATGACCGATGCCTTCAACAATTCCTTGCAATACATGCGGGACAGCGATCTGGCGGCCATCGCCCATTACCTGAAATCGCTGCCCGGCAATCCCGGAAACGACGGCGCACCGTGGAAATACGATTCATCCGCGAATGCCGCGCTGAAGATCGGCAACCGCAGCGCGCATCCGGGTGCCCAGACCTATATGGCGAAGTGCAGTTTCTGCCACGGCGCAGACGGGCGCGGGCAGGGCGAGTGGATTCCTCCGCTGGCGGGATCGGCCGCATCGCTGACGAAGGACGGAAAGTCCTCCGCCATCAACGTCACGCTCAACGGATCGCCGCGCGTGGTCGCGCAGGGTGTGCCTGACGGTTATCGCATGCCCCCGTTCCGCAACCAGCTTTCCGATAAGGAAGTTGCCGACCTGCTGGATTTCGTGCGCTCGTCGTGGGGCAATCGCGGCGGCGCGGTTTCGTCCGGCGACGTGGCCGACATGCGCAAGCGTACAACGCCTGCCAGCAGCCAGGTGATCCTGTTGCAGATGCGTTGAACGGGGGAATATCCGGCATGCCTGCGGGCTATTGCTGGACGTCTGAAATCGCGAAAGGCCGCTTGCCGAAACGCGTGACTTCGGCAAGCGGCCTTTCGCGCTTTTGGACTCATTGCCGCAAGTGCCGCAATTCCGGCCGATCGACCCGCCGTGGCGGTGCCGACCGGCCGGATCGGAAGCGTCAGTCCGGCATTTTTCCGCCGTAAACGGGGAAGAAGCTGGCCTCGCCATAGTCCTTGATCTGCTCTGCGTTCTTTAGAGTGTCCATGTCGGTCTCGGAAATCTCGAAATCGAGCGCGGCGTTGTCGCGCATGTGTTCGGGATTGGCCGTCTTGGGCAGGGGCAGCATGCCAAGCTGCAGGCAATAACGGATGCACAGGGCGGGAACCGACACGTCATAACGCTTCGCCATTTCGGCCAGTTGCCCGTTGTCCAGGATCGCGCCGTGCGCCACCGGGGAATAGGCCTCCACAAGGATGCCGCGGGCCTTGGTGTAATCGATCAGGTCGAACGGCGTGTTGCTGACGTGCGCCAGGATCTGGTTCACCATCGGCTTGACGCTGCCGTTCGAAACCAGGTTGTCGAGATCGGCTTCCTCGAAGTTCGACACGCCGATCGCGCGCAGCTTTCCGGCACCGTATGCTTCCTCGAGCGCGCGCCATGCCTCCAGGTTGCCTTCGAAGAAGTGCTCACCCTGGCGGAACTCCTTCCACGGCTGCGGGCTGTGGATGATCATCATGTCGATGTGATCCAGCCCCAGCGTCTTCAATGAGCCGTCGATGGCGTCCTTCGCTTCGGCATAGGACTTGATTTCGGCGGCGAGCTTTGTTGTCACGAACAGCTCGTCGCGCGCGACGCCGCAACTGCGCACGCCTTCGCCGACGCCGTTCTCGTTCGCATAGGCCTGCGCGGTGTCGAAATGGCGATAGCCGATCTGCGCCGCGTCGCGCACGGCCTGCGCAACCCTGGCGTCCTCTATCATCCAGGTGCCGAGGCCCAGCTTGGGAATCTCCACGCCGTTGGCAAGGGTATAGGTTTCGTTCAAGATCATTTCATCTGTCCTTTGGTGTTCGGTGCCGCCCTTGGCGGGCGCGGGCCGTATCCAGGCTCTTTTTCCAGCGTGTCCCACCTGGCAACAATGTCGGGTTCGAAAACCCTTTCGTTCCATTGGTGTGGGTCGATTTCCTCGAAACCCACGGAAACGGATTCGTCGCCGCAGCCAAGGATACCCGTTACATCGCGCACGATGGCATCGCTCAGCGCACGTTTCCGCTCGGGCGTCTTGCCCGGCCAGAGCTTGACGATCACGTGTGGCACGGCCGGTTCAGTCCTTTTCCGGTCCGGCGAGGTATTCCTCGTCTGTCACCTTTTCCATCCAGGTCACGTTTGTGCCGTCCTTGACTTCCTGCAGCGCGACGTGGGTCATCCCCTGGTGCGGCGTTGCGCCGTGCCAGTGCTTCCGGTCGGCCGGGCACCATACGATGTCGCCTTCGTAGAATTCATGGATCGGGCCGTTCTCCACCTGCGTCCAGCCAACGCCCTCGGTCACGATCAGCGTCTGGCCGCAGGGATGCGAATGCCACGCGGTGCGCGCGCCGGGTTCGAAATGGACGATCGCGCCGGTAAGACGCGACGGATCGGGGCGCGCGAACATGCCCGTGATCGTGGCCTTGCCGGTGAAATACTGCTCCGGACCGTCAACGGTCTGCATGTCGTCCTTGCGGGTGATTTCCATGTGAGAACTCCTTTCGATCGCTATCTAGAGCGCAATGGGTAATGTGATTAGAGGGTGTTATGTGCATGAACCTTTGAGGTGGATTCAACAATGGAACGCCGCGACGTTGCCGATCTCCTGGCCTTCCGGGCCGTGGCCCAGGAGCAGAGCTTTACCCGGGCGGCAGCCAAGCTGGGCGTGTCCGCATCGGCGTTGAGCCACACGATCCGCGGACTTGAAGAGCGGATCGGAATACGCCTGCTGACCCGCACCACGCGAAGCGTTGCCCCAACGCGCGCCGGCGAGCGCCTGCTGACAACGATCGCCCCCCGATTCGAAGAGATCGAAGCCGAACTCGCCGCGATCGGGGACTCGCATGACAGGCCTGCGGGATCTTTCCGCATAACCACCGGCATACATGCCGCCGAAACGATCCTGTGGCCGGCGATTTCACGGTTCCTTCCGAAATACCCCGACGTCCAGGTGGAAATCAGCGTGGACGCGGGACTGGTGGACATCGTCGAACAGCGCTTTGACGCGGGCGTGCGCATGGGGGAGACAATCGCGCAGGACATGGTCGCAGTCCGCATCAGCCCGGACATGAGGATGGCAGCGGTCGCATCGCCGGCCTATCTGGAAGCCCGCGACCCGCCGCTTTCGCCGCAGGAACTGTCAGGCCACAATTGCATCAACCTGCGCTTCCCGACTCTGGGCGGGCTTTATGCCTGGGAGTTCGAGAAGGACGGACGCGAAATCAATGTCCATGTCAGCGGCCAGTTGATTGTCAACGAAATCGCCATCGCCCGGCAGGCGGCCGTGGATGGGGCGGGGATCGCCTATGTCCCGGAGGACTATGTCCATGCGGACATGGATAGTGGCCGCCTGATCCGGCTGCTGGACGACTGGACGCCGCCGTTTCCCGGCTATCACCTCTATTATCCCAGCCGCCGCCAGCAATCGCCGGCTTTCGGATTGCTGGTTGAGGCATTGCGATACAAGCCGGCCTCTGTTTAAGGGGCGCGAAGCACCGCGGTCTCGGGATTGTCTTCTCTTTCCGGTAAGCCGCTGGTTCGCGGCCGTAACCGGCAGTTTTGAACGAAGCCCGGAATTGTGCAGACTGCCCTTCGCCAAGTGTGGCGTCCGTCGTCACGAAACGGTCATAAAAACTCTGTTGAAGCGCCTCGATCGCTTCCGGCGAATCAATCGGGGGGTCCAAGGAGCATACGCATGAACAAATTTATTATTGGTGCGATGGCGGGCGCATTCCTGCTTGCCGGTTGCCAGGCGAAGACCGGCGACAAGCAAGACGCTGGCGCGAACGTTTCATCCCAGATCACGGGCGCTGGTTCGACATTCGTCTATCCCGTGCTTTCCGCCTGGTCGGCCGACTATGCGAAGAAGGACGGCGTCAGGGTCAACTACCAGTCGATCGGATCGGGTGGCGGCATCAGCCAGATCAAGGCGGGCACCGTCGATTTCGGCGCGAGCGACATGCCGCTTTCGCCCGACGAGCTCTCTGCCGCCGGCCTGGCGCAGTTCCCGGTCATCGTTGGCGGCGTTGTGCCGGTTGTGCACATCCAGGGCATCGACAAGGGGCAGCTGAAGCTGACCGGTTCGCTGCTGGCCGACATCTATCTGGGCAAGGTCAGCAAGTGGAACGATCCGGCGATCGTGAAGCTCAACCCCGGCCTGAAGCTGCCCGACGCCAAGATCACGGCGGTGCACCGGTCCGACGGTTCGGGCACGACGTTCAACTTCACCCACTACCTGACCCAGGTGAGCCCGGCGTGGAAGGCCGGCCCGGGTGACGGAAAGTCGGTGGCCTGGACCGGCGGCGTCGGCGGCAAGGGCAACGAAGGCGTGGCGGCTTATGTCGACCAGATCGCCAACTCGATCGGCTATGTCGAATATGCCTATGTCCTGCAGAACAAGATGGCCTGGGCCTATGTCCAGAACGCTGCGGGCAACTATGTCGCGCCGAGTGCGGACAGCTTCAAGGCGGCCGCCGCCAGCGCCGATTGGGCCAATTCCAAGGACTTCGACCTGGTGATGACCAATGCGCCGGGCGATCAGGCCTATCCGATCACGGCGTCCACCTTCGTGCTGATGTACAAGCAGCCGAAGGACCAGGCCCGCAGCGATGCGGCGCTGAAGTTCTTCAAGTGGTCGCTCGAGAACGGGCAGGATCAGGCCAGCAAGCTTGACTACGTGCCCCTGCCCGGCACAGTGGTGAAGCAAATCGAAGACTACATGCAAGCGAACATCAAGTGACACCAAACGCAAAGTCGCCCACGCCGCCGGATACGCGGCGTGGTGACAACGATCCGGGGCCAGACGCGGCCCCGGATCATGCAAGTAGTGCCTTCTCTTCGGCCAGACCGCATGGCGGGCTGGCCGAACGAGCGTTTCGCCTTATTACCGCCGGCGCCGCCTGGCTCGTGCTCATCATCCTGCTGGCCGTTGCCTATTCCATGGCGTCGGGTGGATGGCTGGCGTTCAAGACTTTTGGCCTTGGCTTCATTACCAGCACCGACTGGGACGTGGTGAACGGCCAGTTCGGCGCGCTTGTTGCCATTTACGGCACACTTACCACCTCTGTGATCGCGCTGATCATCGCCGTGCCGGTAAGCATCGGCATCGCGTTGTTTCTTACAGAGATCGCACCTGTCTGGTCACGCCAGCCCATCGCGATCGCGATTGAACTTCTCGCGGCGGTTCCCAGCATCATCTACGGCATGTGGGGACTGTTCGTGTTCGCGCCGTTCCTGGCGACCAACGTCGAACCCTGGATAAACGATCACCTGGGCACACTGCCGGTGATCGGGCCGCTGTTCAGCGGTCCGCCCATCGGTATCGGCACGCTGACGGCCGGTATCGTTCTGGGCATCATGGTCATCCCGTTCATCGCATCGGTTGCACGCGACGTGTTCAACGCGGTTCCGGCGGCGCTGCGGGAGTCGGCGGTGGCGCTGGGGGCAACGCGGTGGGAACGCCTGCGCTATGTCACGCTGCCCTACACCCGCTCCGCCATCGTCGGCGCGATCTTCCTGGGGTTGGGGCGCGCGCTTGGCGAGACGATGGCCGTTACCTTCGTGCTGGGCAATGCGCATGACCTTTCGGCATCGCTGCTGATGCCCAGCAACTCGATCGCGGCGGCCATCGCCAACGAATTCACCGAAGCCGATACAGAGCTTTATCGCAGCTCTCTGATCGCGCTCGCATTCCTGCTGTTCCTTGTGACGTTCATCGTGCTCAGCCTTGCAAAGCTGATGCTGGCGCGCGTGGAACGCAATCTTGGCAGGACGAACTGAGATGAACTGGGTTCTTTTCCGTCGCAAGCTGGTTGACCGGATCGCTTTTGTCGGCGCTGCTGCGGCGACGCTGTTCGGTCTGGTGTTCCTGTTCTGGATATTGTGGACGACGTTTGCGAACGGTGTGGCGGCGCTCAACCTGAAGCTCATCACCGAAATGACGCCGCCTCCCGGCGCGGACGGCGGCCTTCTGAATGCGCTTTACGGCAGCGCGGTGATGGTTGTGCTGGCCATCGTGATCGGCACGCCGATCGGCCTTTGCGCGGGAACCTATCTGGCCGAACATGGCCGAAATACGCGCCTTGCAGCGGCCGTTCGCTTCGTGAACGATATCCTGTTAAGCGCGCCGTCGATCGTGCTGGGCCTTTTCATCTACGAACTGATCGTGGTGCCGATGAAGCACTTTTCGGGGATCGCGGGCGGCCTTGCGCTGGCATTGATCCTTGTCCCGGTGGTCGTGCGCACCAGCGACGAGGCGCTGCGCCTCGTGCCCGACCGCATGCGCGAGGCTGCGTTCGCGCTTGGTCTTCCCGGCTGGAAGGTCAGTCTGCAGGTGCTGTTCAACGCGGCGATGAGCGGGATCGTTACCGGCGTGCTGCTGGGCGTGGCGCGCATCAGCGGCGAGACGGCGCCCTTGCTGTTTACCGCGCTGAACAACCAGTTCTGGAGCGCGGATATCAACGCGCCGCTTGCCAACCTGCCCGTGGTGATCTTCCAGTACGCGATGAGCCCTTACGATACCTGGCATTCGCTGGCCTGGGCGGGGGCGCTTGTCCTGACCGCCTTTGTGCTTGCCCTCAACCTGATAGTCCGTCTGTTCGCGCGTCGGAGATCCTCCAAATGATGAACCTTTCACCCCGTACCGCCGACGAACCGGTGACGGCATCGATCGCGCGGGAAACGAAGATCGACGTTCGCAACCTCGATTTCTTCTATGGCAAGAACCAGGCGCTTCATTCGGTGACGCTGCCTGTCCCCGAGCATGCGGTTACGGCGATCATCGGGCCTTCGGGCTGCGGAAAATCGACGCTGCTGCGAACGCTCAACCGGATTTACAACCTCTATCCCGAACAGCGGGCAGAGGGCGAAATCCTGATGGATGGCCAGAACATCCTCGGCAAGGTCGATCTTGCGGACCTGCGCCGCCGCGTGGGCATGGTGTTCCAGAAACCCACGCCGTTCGCCACGTCGATCCGGTCCAACGTCGGGTTCGCGCTGTCGTATTACGAGAAGCTTTCCAAAGGCGAACTGGATGCGCGCATCGAAGACGCGCTGCGCCAGGCCGCGCTGTGGGACGAAGTGAAGGACAAGCTGGACCAGAGCGCGCTTTCGCTGTCCGGCGGTCAGCAGCAGCGCCTGTGCATCGCGCGCACCATTGCAGTGCGGCCCGAAGTGGTACTGTTCGACGAGCCGACATCGGCGCTCGATCCGATCTCTACCGCGCGGATCGAGGAACTGCTCGACGAATTGCGCGGACGTTTCACCATCGTCATCGTTACGCACAACATGCAGCAGGCGGCGCGCGTTTCTGAAAAGACGGCGTTCTTCCACCTGGGCGAACTGATCGAGTTCGACGATACGACGCGCATCTTCACCAATCCCGCGGCGCAGAAGACGCAGGATTACATTACTGGACGGTATGGCTGAGGCGATGCGTCGATGACCTCCAACCCGCATACCCTCAGTGCGTTCGATCAAGAGCGCAAGCAATTGCATGAGCGGATCGCGCTTATGGGGAACCTGGCCAGGCAGGCGCTTCACGCTGCGGTGGAATGCCTGCTTGCCCATGACGTTGACGGTGCCTTGCAGATCGTTGCGAGGGACAAGGAACTCGACGAAATGGCCAATGCGGTGGAAGAGTTCGCTCTTACGCTGCTTGCACTTCGTTCGCCCGTTGCCGACGATTTGCGAGAGGTTGTCGCTTCGATAAAGATCGCCAGCGCGCTCGAACGGGTAGGGGATCACGCCAAGAGCACGGCAAAGCGTGTGCCGCTGCTTCAGTCCATGGACGATATGCAAGCCGCTGCGGCGCTTCGCGAAATGTCCAAGGCCGCCGAAGACCTGCTGCGCGATGCGATCGACGCCTTCGTGGATCGCGATGCCGCGAAGGCGAGTGCCGTATGGGCCAGCGACCGCGTGGTGGACGATTACTACAACTCGGTATCGAATGCGTTGCTCGCCAACCTGGTCGCCAATCCGTCGACCGGCCAATCGACCGCGCACCTGCTATTCGTTGCGAAGAACATCGAACGCATCGGCGACTATGCGACCAACATCGCGGAAATGGTCTATTACGCGTCGGAAGGAAAGCGACTGGGCGACCGGGTTCGCGGCGCCGATCCGTTGGATTCTGACTAGAGTCCGGCCCTGGGGCCGGACATCGCCTCGCTACCGGCGGCGGGCCTCCAATCTTGCACCGATGTCCGATAAGAGCGCACGACGCGTTTCGGCGCCGTGCATTGCTCGCGCCATAGCGGTGACGGCGCGTTTGGCCGCGAATTTCTGAAATGGTTGTCGTCGCAAGGATCGGCGGCGGGAATGCGACCCGGCGATGGGGATACCTGTCGAATCGGTTTGACTGACAGGAATCACCGAATTGGTCCGTTTCCGGTCGGCACCATGCGCGCCTCGTGTCGGGAAAACCTCACAAAATGCCTCAGCAACACTTTGAAATATAATGGGTAAAAACAAACATTACCAATAGTCAATCTACTATCACATAACCGCAACAATTCTGTCTTACCGGCCACGTGGGGTCAGGCCACGGGAAGCCAAGGGACAGATTTCAATGCAAAATCACAAGTCGATCGCGCTGGCGGCAATTGCCGGCGCAATGATGGTACCGCACGCCGCAATGGCGCGCACGCATGAGCAGGCGCCAAGCGTCGAACAGCAGTTGAAGACGGCGCAACAGCAGATTGCAGAACTTCAGGCGCAATTGGACGCGCTCAAGGCTAGGATGGATCAGACCGCCGCGGCGCAGTCGCAGGTCGCCGCAGATACAAAGGTCGCATCGCAGAAGGCCGATCAGGCTCTGGCGCAGGCATCGACCGCGCAGACAACGGCTGTCGCCGCGCAGTCCAAGGCCGAGGTGGCGAGCGACAAGGCGAGCAAGCCGGTCCTGGCCGATGCTGTAAAGTGGGCAGCGGATACCAAGGTTTCGGGCCGGATGTACTTCAACGTCAGTTCTGTTTCGGCGGACGACGAAAACGGAAACAATGTCGAAAAGGACGGCGGCTTCCAGATCAAGCGGTTCTATGTCGGCATAGACCACAAGTTCAACAACACGCTCTCTGGCAACATCACCACCGATGTCCGTCAGATCGGCGGTGTGGGGCAGACGCTGTTCATCAAGAAGGCGTTCCTGCAGGCCAGGTTCAGCAAGGCCGCGATCGTGCGACTGGGATCGGCCGACATGCCGTGGATACCTTATGTCGAAGGCGTGTATGGCTACCGCCATATCGAGAATACGATCACCGACCTCGATCATGAAGGCAACTCGGCCGATTGGGGCGTGCACGTGATGGGCAGCCTGGCCAACGGCATCGTCAATTATCAGGTCTCGGCTGTGAACGGGGCGGGCTATCGCAATCCGCAGTTCACCAAGACGATCGATCTGGAAGGCCGCGTTTCGGTTGCCTACAAGGGCATCCAGGCGGCCGTCGGCGGCTATACCGGCAAGCTGGGCAAGGACGTGCAGGGCGGATACGCGCCGCACACGGCCAGCCGTTTCGACGCGCTGCTCGGTTACAAGGGCAAGGCCGGAAACGTCGGATACAGCATCGGCGGCGAATACTTCTTCGCCAAGAACTGGACCCACGTGAACACCGTGGAATCGGATGCGGCCGAAGGGTACTCCATCTTCGCCTCTGTGCAGCCGGCGCCGAAATGGAGCGTGTTCGGTCGATACGACTGGGTCCAGCCGAACAAGCACCTGAACCCGATCCAGAAGGATCGCTACTTCAACGCCGGCATCCAGTTCAGCCCCGCCAAGATCGTGGACCTGGCGCTGGTGTACAAGCGCGACAATGCCGATGGCATGCTGCAGATCGGCAATCTTGGTGCCGGACAGGCCACGCGCGACGAGATCGGCCTTTACGGGCAGTTCCGCTGGTAACCTGCCGGCAAAACGCGGAAACGGACGGGGCGGGGGGAATGGCGTTTTCCTTCGCCCCGTTTCGTTTCACGGTTCGGTCGCGATCCTGCACCGGCCCTGTTTATGCCTTTCAGATTCCGCCTTTAGGTGCGCATCGATTTGGCAGGAGGGCCGGGTTGGTAATGAAGCCCGGCGGGGCTGTGTTCGCTGGCCGAAGCCACGGGGCCGTTCTCCGTGGCGAAGGCCGCGAACATCGCAATGACTTCATCCGACGCAAGCCCGCTCTGCTGCTTTTCGCCAAGCTCGACAGCATCGAGCAGCCTTGCCAGGAAGTGCGACGACCCGGAATAGACCAGTGACCACGATGCAAACTGACGCGTGCTAACGCCCTCGTCACGGATCGTGGTGATATGAGTGTGGCGCGGATCGTCCATGATCGATGCCCTGATCGCCGCCATTTCATGACGTGGGCCTTCGATCAACTGCGCGAAGCGGCTGCCGTTGAAGATAAGCGCGCCGGTTATCTGGCAACCGGCGTTGCGGGACCGCGATACGTCGACGATTTTCTGGATTTCTTTATCGGTGGTTGAACCCGAAAGCAGGGATTCGCTCACATATACCCAGCAGTTGAAATCGTCTTGGCTTTCCATGCAGCAGCCGTCCGCAGCTTGATCCCGTTCAATTTGGACATTCGGCTGCGTCAAGTTCGATCACGACCACGGCGCCACCGCTGTCAGCGTTTCCAAACTCGATCGACGCCCGGTTTGCTTCAAGAAGCGTGCGAGACAATGCGAGGCCGACGCCAAGACCTTCGCTACTACTATCGTTCGTCTTGTCAATTGCACTAATTAACCGTTCCGGTTGGAATCCTGTCCCAAAATCGCGCACTTCAAGCCGGATACGATTGCCGGCCATACGCCGTGCCGAAACGGCCACTTCCTTCAACGTATGCTGGTTCGATGCATTTGCGGAATTGCGGAAGAGATTCACCAGAACCTGTTCGAACTGGACTTCGTCGACCAGCACGTGCGTTGCATCGTCAGCAAGGTCCAGCGTCAGGTGCACATCGTCGCAACCGGACGCTTCGAGCAGGCGGATCGCGTTGGAACACGCCCCGCGCAATGAAATAGCGGTCCGTTCCGCCACACCCAGCCGCACCAGGGACCGCGCCCGCCGGATGACATTTCCCGCGCGCTGGATTTCCTGCTGGGCGCTTTCCAGCAGCGGTATCGCATTCCCGTCCGGATCGATGGAAAGGCGCTGCACGGCATTCAGGTAATTGCTCACGGCGGCGAGCGGCTGGTTGAGCTCATGCGCAAGCGTCATGGCCATCGTGCCCATGGCTTCGAGGCGCGAGTGATGCAGTTGCCGGTGATGTTCGCGGTCGGATTCGCGCTGGGCAATGGTGCGCTTGGTAACGTCGAACCCGGTGAATATCACGCCGAAGGCATGCGAGCCGTCGTCGCGGACGGGCTGGCACACGAAATCGATGAATTCCACGTTCTGGCCGGCCTTGTTGCCGACAAGGCTGGCGAAGGGGAAGCCGGTCGTGTTTTGCTGCACGCCCGAGGTATAAACTTCGCGCAAAAGTTTCTTCAGCCACCGTCCTGCCCGGTTGGCTGACCCGGCTTCGCCGTCGAGCTGGTCGGGTCGGCCGAACAGCTCGGCCGCGGCCCTGTTGACGAATTCCAGCTTCATTTCGGGGCCGGCCGCAAGGGCAATATAGGCAGGGGAATCGTTGAGAAGCCGGTTCAGTTGCGAGTTTTCCGACAGCAGCAGGCTGTCCAGAAGCCTGGACGGCATCCGCGCGTGGATATCGATCAGAACCCCGTCGATGGTGCCGTTCGGTTCGGCCATCGGCGTGTGATAAACGGTGTAATAGTGCCCTTCTTCCTCGGGATTGACGGGCGGCAGCACGAATTTGCTTTGCACCCGCAACATACCGCGCTTGGTTTTGCGTACATCGGTTTCGATTTCGTTCCACGCCCGCGGCATGAGCAGGGGGAGCGGCTTGCCCGTATCGCCTATGCCGACCCTGCCTCCCGCAAGATCGATAAAGGCATCGTTGAAGAAGACCCGGAACTCGTCTCCCCAGAGGACCACTTTCGGGGCAGCCGAACTGAACAGGATGCCCAGCGCGGTCTTGAGCCGTATCGACCAGCCTTCAGGATGGCCGAGCGGCGAATCCGACCAGTCCAGCCGCTCTATCCGTTCGGTCCATTCGTCGGGCCATTGGTCAACGATCATATTCGAGCGCTTGCAGGACCGATTTGACTTCCAGAAGCTCTACAATAGTGCGCATCCCCAGCTTGTTCATCATGTCGAGCCGATAGGATTCCACCGTGCGGTGGCTGATGCCGATTTCCTTTGCGATTTCCTTGCTGGTCAGCCCGTCGGTCACACCGTCGAAAATCTGCCTTTGGCGGGGACTGAGCAACGTGGTGACCTTTCGCGCGGTCCGCATGTTGTTCGATTTGGCGATTGCCGTCGGGAGGCGATCGAAACCGACCCGCACAACCTTTTCCAGCGTATCGTCGGTAAACGGCTTTTCCAGAAAATCGAATGCGCCCAGCTTGATCGCGCGCACGGCCAGCGGAATTTCGCCATGCCCGGTCATGATAATGGCCGGCCAGTGACAGTCCTGTTGCCGCAGTTTTGCCAGAAAATCGATCCCGTTCAGTTCGGGCATGCGCTCGTCGATCAGCAGCACGCCCGGTTCGATCAGGTCGATTTCGTCCAGAAGGTCAAGCGCGCTCGCGAACGGGCGCACCTTCATCTTCATCGCGCCGAGCAGCGCCGTCAGCGACGCACGCATTCCGCGGTCGTCGTCAACCACATAGACGGGTGGCTGCGGCGTGTTTTCCGGCTGTGCGGTTCCGATGGACTGGATGACCTTATCTCCCATAGAGTGCGACCTTCTCCTGCTTAGAGGTCTATCACCAAATTTGGCACTACGGTAACGTTACGGTACGATACCGTAGTGATGCGGTAGTGCGGGCACGGCGCGGGGTTTCAGCGCGGTCGCAACGGTTTTGCACGGATAAGGTTTCATATCCTGACGACCTGTCCAAGAGCGATTGCCGACCCGATGCTTCATCTTGAATTCTTTGATGAAACGAACCGCCGGCTTGCGCGCGTGGTCGCCCCTGCCACGGCGGAAAGCGTGGCCAGGATTCCGGAAATCGTGGCTCGCACCAGGAAGGTGTCAGGGGCCAGCAAGCATCGTATCACATCGTTCCGGGGAAATGGCTCATGACCGGGTCATGTGACATCGGGTGAGGGCGCATTGATGGAATACGCCCCGTTCAATCCCCGCGAGCCAAGGTACCAGGTCCACTGTCCCGCAACTGCCAGGTCGGGGCGGCGCAAGACCAGGGTGCTGATCCTGAACTGGTCTTCGCACGGAATGATGATTTCATCGCCTCTGCCGCCAAGGCAGGGTGAGCTGGTGGAAATCCGGTCGGGTGCCGGATCGTGGACAGCAATCGTCATCTGGAACAGCGCCAACCGGTTCGGGGTGCGCACGCGTGAGCAGGTTATTCTCGACGGAACGCCCGAACCGATCTGGAACCGGCTTACCACGGTGGGCGAAGATCTGCGGCGGATCGTTGCATCGCTGCGCCTTCGCGCGGTTCGGCATCCCTGGCAGGACGACGACGCCTGTTAAAAGCAGGCACGGATCAAATGCGCGGTGCCTTCGCATCGCGCGGAAAAGAGGGAGGGGTCTGCGGTCGGTCCCCCCAACAATGGCGGCTCCTCCCTCAAACCCGCACCGCCTGGTGGATTGATTTTGACGTTTGCTTCCCCAACCCGATAGCGAGGTTGCAAATGTCAGAATCGGACCTCTAGTTGTAGGCGACGAGAACGTCGATTGTCGTGTGATAGTGGCCCGGCGGAACGCCCGTCGGCAGGGTTAGCGTCCCGCCGACCGTGAAGGTGTCCCGGCCTGCGGAATCGAGCTGGCCGACCGGACCGGCCTTGCGGAGATTGCCGGTGCGCGATGTCAGGCCGGTGACCACAAGCCCGTCAACGTTGCCGCCGGAAAGATCGTGCATGCCGGCGATGGTTACGGATTGCGGAAGGGAGACGATATAGGCGCGGCCCCGCGTGCCCGTTACCCTGAAGCGCGCTGCGTGCGGGCGCGGACAGGCCATCGCGGAGGGGCAGGCATTGCTGGCCCCGCCGATGTACCGGGCCGCCGTTCCATCGGCATTGACCGTTACGCTGCCGCCGCCGCTCGCCGCGGTTTTCGCAATGCCGAAATCGAGATCGCCAAGCTCGACCAGCGCAATCGGTTCGACAACCTGTGCCGATGCCGTTCCGGTTGCCGAAGCCCGGTCCGCATTGGCGTGGGCAGAAGGCGCATAGGACGCCGGAACGATCGCAGCCATGGCCGCAAGAACGGCGGCGGGCGATATCTTCGCCACCCCGCAGGCAAGCGGGCGCGGCATTTTACATCGTTTCCGCGGCGTGGTCCCGGCCGGCCTGCACAGTGCCCACCGGACCGAACTGTTGGCGGATCGCCCACCTGGCCAGTTCGTCTATGCCAAGCGGCCTGACGAAATTCAGCCCGGCAAGGTCGAACTCGGTCCAGCGCACGATAGCCTTGCGCTTTTCAAGCCCGCTCAACCGGATGAAAACCTCGTCGCCCGGCGACAGGACACAGGACGTGCGCACCTTCAGTCCGCGCTGGGACACGTCGTGGACCTCGATATTGTCCACGCTGTCTCCCCGCCCGCCGATCTCCATCGCACCGCGGCACTTCAATTGAAGGCGCGGACCGCGGTTAACCTTCTGGCCAAGGATCATCTTGCCCACTTCGGTCAGCACGCCGGAAACCTCTATCGCCTCGTCGAATTCGACGCCAATCCAGTGGCTGTCCGAATAATTGGACCACGCCACGTGGCCCTTGATGCTGAGGTTCGAATTGAACTGCACCGATAGCGATGTGCCAACGGGAATATCCGCATAGACCTTTCCCATCATGCCGTTGGCGGAAAGGTTGCGGACGATGCAGAAACTCTGGAATCCCGGCCCGGTTATGGTGACCGGGCGAAACACCGTTGTCGTCCGCTCGCCGGTGCGCCGCTCGTCCGGAAAATTCTCGCCGGAACGCGTATCAGTTGCTTGCACGTCCATCTTGCCCCCGTTTGCCCTATTGCGATCTGTCCCCGCCATTTCTGGCCAGCCAGGCCGCTGATCTGCAGCCTGGGCAGTGTCTTGATTTCACACGGAATGCGTGATGCTCAGGCAAACAAACGTAGTGTGCAAAACTGTCTAAAAACAGGTATTTACATGGCACCGTAAGGCTGCTGCCGCAATGTTACGAGCGTAACGTTACGGGTGCGGAATTACGGCATCGAGGCGCAAGCCTGCGGAAACCATGATGGCGTGTAGCGGGACCGGGCCGGTCGTTCATCCGCGCCGCTCAGCGGCCGGCTTGCCAGTCCCTTGCAATGAGCGCCTTTTCCTGCGCCGGGGCCAGTGGATCACCCACGATACTGGTATCGACGCGGGCCATGACCGCCGGGGCGACGGCGCCGCCAGCCAGCCGGTATTCGCCGCTCTCTTGCGCGGGGCGCTGCGGGGCCGAAACGATCGGCACCGACCATCCGTTGCCTTCCCTGCACCCGATTCCGCTTAGGCCGCGGGGCGTGCTGAAGGTTCGGCAAATGCCTTGCGCGGTCCGGAACGACAGGCCGATCTTCACCGGCCCCGGTTCGCCCGAAAGCCGGTGGGACAGGCTATCGGCAAGTTCTCCCTGGGCGAAAACCCGGCCGTTGCCGTCTGCCTGCAACATTCCCGCATCGGGCCGGTCGATCGTGCGGTCGAGCAGAACGCCAGCCACAAGACCGGCGGCCAGCGCCCCCGCTGCGATCGCGCCGAACACCGAACGGCGCACCGCGTGGCGCGACCGGCCGGCAAGGTCGACGACATTACCGGTGGACAGGCCAAGCCGGGCGAGTTCGCTTTCGTCGATTTCGTCGCCGGGCGGAACGCCGAAGGCAGCCACGATTTGCCGGGACATCCAGCGATGCGCGGCAACCTGCCGCACAAGCGCGGGGTCGTTTGCGAGCCTTGCCTCGAACGTGTCGCGCGCGGCGCCTTCCAGTCGCCCGTCGACATAGGCGATCACGTCTGCATCGGCGGCGCTGGTCAATGTCTTGTCCCTTCGGCTCCATAGTGTCGCAGCAAGGCGGCGCGGCCCCTTGCCAGGCGGCTGGTCAGCGTGCCTTCCGGCACTTCGAGAATGCCTGCGGCCTCGGCATAGGAATGCCCGCCGATCAGGACGAGTTTGACCGCAAGACGCTGTTCTTCCGGCAGGTCTTCCACCAGAGACCTGAGGCGGGCGAGTTCGGTGACGTCCAGTATTTCGTCCTCGGCCGAACCGCCGGCTCCGGCCTCGATCTCCTCGGTCATCGGCTCGACCAGCCGGCCCCACCGGTTGCGCGAACGCATTTCATCGATCCACAGGTTCTTCATGATCCTGAACATCCACAAATCCAGGCGGGCATCGTCACGCCGGTTTTGCCCACGTTCCAGCGCCCGCTCGATCGTCCGTTGAAGGAGATCGTCGCTATCGGCCGCATCACGCGCTATGACCCAGGCCAAACGGCGCAGGCGCGGCAACAGTCCAACGATTTCGCGTCTGATGTCGGACAATCTTCGCTTCCCTTATGGAAGAAACGTCTGGGGCGGGTCGTTTATTCCCATGTAGAGGCCGCCGGTGGAAAATTTTTTCCGCAAGCCGCCGGAGAGAGGCGTCAGGACGAGTAGCGCATCGATGGTTCGGATCTTGGTAAACTGCCTGTTGCTGCCGCTTTTCGCGGTGAGCGCTGCCTGCCTGCCGGGCCATGCGCTGGCGCAGGCCCGCGGCGGACCGCCGGCAGGGCTTCCGGCGGGAATGCCTCCCGGAATACCGGCCGGTCCGCCGTCTGGGCCGCCGGCTGGGCCGCCGGGCGGGATGCCGGATGGTCCGCCCGTCCTTCCGCCGCACGGCCCGCCGGTCTGGGCCGGTGAGGGCGTGACCAATGCGCCCAACGGGGCAGATGGCATCGCAAGTGCGCAAGCCGTGCGGGCGCAGGCATTGGCAAAGCGTGAAAGGGCGCGCGCGGCGCAACGTCTCAAGGCCGATCCTCGCGCTTATGAAGTTGACCGGAACGGTGCGCTGGCCATCCGGGGCGAAGTGCTTGCCACGGGCCTCGATGCGGCCGATCTCGCCAGGATAGAGCGCAAGGGCTTTTCGATCCTGCGCCGGGACGAGATTGCGGGCCTTGGCACGACGCTTGCCGTCGTGGTGCGCGACGGCACCCCTGCGGAGCGCGCGGTCCGGATGTTGCGGCGCATTGCGCCGCACGGGACATATGCCCTCAATCACGTAATGTTCGAAAGCGGCACTGCCGCCGGCCCGGCGACAGTGCGCGCAGGGCAGGGCGATGGTGGCGGGCGCAGCGTCAAAGTGGGGATGATCGATACCGGCGTTGCGCCGCAGGTCGGGTCGACCGCACGCATAACGCTGGTCCAGCGCAATTTTACGCAGGACGGAAGCGATCCCGAACTCCACGGGACCGCGGTTGCCGAACTGCTTGCCCGGCCGGGCGGTGCGGTGTCGATCTATGCGGCGGATATCTTCGGCTCCGCGCCGCATGACGGGACATCGGAATTGCTGATCCGGGCGCTCGGCTGGATGTCTGCGCAGCGTGTGCCGGTGGTAAATGTCAGCATGGTTGGCCCGGCCAATCCCATCGTGGGTGCGGTAATGCATAAGCTGATCGGGCTTGGCTTCACCATCGTCGCGCCGGTCGGTAACGACGGTCCCGCCGCGAAACCGCTTTATCCCGCTTCCTATCCCGGGGTCATCGCGGTGTCGGGAGCGGGTGCGGACGGGCGGCTTTTGCCAGAGGCGAGCCGTGTGAAGCGTGTCGATTTCGTCGCACCGGGCATGGCCAGCGTTGCCGGTGTGTCAGGCCGGGAAACGACGGTGCGCGGCACCTCGTTCGCGGCGCCGGTGATCAGCCGCTTGCTTGCTGACAGGATCGCCAGGCCGGATCGGGATCAGGCCCGCCGCGCCATCGCCGCGCTTACCCGCGAAGCGCGCAAACCGGACAGGGATCGCCGCTGGTTCGGCCACGGCCTTGTCGGCGGGGCCACCAGCGCGCGCTGAACCACCCGGTCTGCCGGGGCGGATTTCGCGCGAACGCACGGTTCGTCTCTCATCACCCACATCCCGTGGCGTTCCAGAGGTTTGACTGGACGAAATCCTGCCCCCCGGGCGTTTTCCGTCCGGGAGCGCAAATTGCTGTTCGGTTTCGGGCAGGAATTGATCCTGTTCGGAACGCGAAAGCGGATGAGGAAGGCACGAATGAAAGTTTTAAGGGTTGCAGTGACAGGCATCGGCCTCGTCGCCAGTCTCGCGATCGGCACAAGCGCCATGGCCGGAACCGCGGACAGCACGGGCGACGGACAAGAGGCCGTGCAGGCACCTTCGACCGACGTGGGCCGCACAGGCGGGCTGTTCGCCAACTCGAGCTTCGAACTGGCGACCGGCGCGGACTATTCGGTCGGCCATTACGGCGCCGCGGTCGATACGTCGGTCTGGAGCATTCCGCTGGACATGAAAGCCCAGATCGGACGTTTGCGGTTGCAGGCGTCGTTGCCATACGAATTCATCAACGGCCCCGGCCAGCTGGTTGGCGGCGTGATCGTTTCTTCGCCGAACAGCACCACGACGACGTCACGTTCGGGCATCGGCGATCTGAACTTGTCGGCCGCCTATCTGCTCGCCCGTGAAAACGGGGTGCTGCCGTCGATCGAAGTGGGCGGCGGCGTCAAGCTGCCAACTGCCAAGACCAGCATTGGCACCGGAGAGACCGATTTTTCGGTCAATGCCAGCTTCTACAAGTCTGTCGGAACGGGCGCGATGCTGTTCGGCTCGGTCGGGTATTCGTGGCTTGGCAGCCCGGCGGCCTATCAGTTGAAGGACGGCCTTACTGCGTCGGGCGGGCTGAACCTTCGGCCGGCATCCAACCAGAATTACGGGGTCAGCGTTGCCTATCGCGAACCGGTTGCGGACGGCCTTAGCGGGCAGGCGGTCGTCTCACCCTACATGACTTATCGCTTCAGCAAGCTGCTGGGCGTGACGCTTTACGGCATGGCCGGGCTCAACGATGCCAGTCCGCGCATCGGTGCGGGCCTGCGCCTTACCGTTTTCCAATAATCGGGTCCTTCGGGGGGCATAAGGAGAAACTGGAATGGTACGTCCAACACTCAAGGCCAGCGCAATTGCGATTGGCCTTTTCACCGCCACCAGCGCATTTGCAGCACCGCCGGCAGGCGTTCCGCATGGCCCGCCGGCAGGCATCCCGATGGGGCCGCCGGCCGGTATTCCGCATGGCCCGCCGGCTGGTGTTCCGCACGGTCCGCCGGCAGGCGTTCCGCACGGTCCGCCCGCAGCGGCAACCAGCCACATTCCCGATGCAGCCACTTCGGCGCACGTAAACACCCACGCCAACGCTCACGCTTCCATGGCAGCCGGCGCTGACGTCGGCAGCGATCCCAGCCTTGCGAAGGGCGCGTCGCTGCTCGGCAAGCTGAACGCGGCGCACGCGTCGGACACCGCGCTGGCCCACGCTTCGTCGAAGTCGGTGGTTGGCGCGCTGGGCATCTACAAGTCGACCACGCAGACCGCGCAGGCCGATGTCGCGACCTATACCGATGCCGTGGCGACCGACAACGCGAACATCACGGCCGATCAGGCCGCGGTTAACGACGCGCAAGCGGCGCTTGACGCTGCGAATGGCGCATCGCCTGTCGACCAGGCGGCCGTCGATGACGCGCAGGCGGCGCTGGATGCGGCCAATGCCCAGCTGACTGCGGACCAGAACCAGTTGACGGCCGATCAGGCGAGTCTGGATGCCGCGAACCAGAGCATCCTCGATGCGCAGACCGCGCTTGAATCGTCGACCAACACCACCCTTTCGCCGGAAGTGGTGGCGCAACTGAACACCTTGCTCGGTCTCTGAGACGACCAGGCCTCAGGCGGTGCCGGGATGCGGCACCGCCTGGGGATTTATCGAACGAAGCCGGGCCTGTTGCCCCGGTTGCCAGCGTTCGGTTCCGTTTGCCCGGCGCGCGGCGAGGTGGCGCACCGATCGGGAAAAACGCACTGGCCCGTCCGGCCAACGTCCAATCTCAACCCTGCTTTTCGCACCCAGTCATTTGAAACTATGGAGTTTCACGGGGGCGTGGACGAGTGGGAGTGTATGGGATGGGTATCTCTCCGGCAGAGCGCCGGGATCATGACACGGCAGGCAGCAATTGCGCCCCCGAAGCAGACGACCTGCACAAGGACGTTTATCTGGGTTTGCAGATTTGCCGGGCGAGCAGCCTTTCGCTGACCCGCTTGCAGATCGCGCTGAAGGATGGCGACCGGCATCGCGTTCTCGACGCGGTGGACAGGTTGCATGAACTCGATACCCGGGCCGGCAACCTGCTTGAGAACCTGCCGGGCGCCATCACCGACGATCCAGAATGGCAGGCAATCCGCAAATACGTGGAACAGCAAAATATGGCCGTAGCGTTCGAAAGGCTTGCGCTGGCAAGCGAAGTGAGCGGCCCGGACATGGTAACGCCGTTGCGGTGGCCAGACACTGGCGACCAGTCCACATCGGCTGAAGACGTTGAACCGGAACCGATCGGCCGGCGGGCGACCGTATCGAAAATGATCGTCGCCGCGATCGTGCTGGCGGCCATTCTTGCGCTGGCGCTTGGCAGCGTTTTTGTCCTGACGGGTTGATTCTCACGCTATCTGGCAGGCTGGTCACCCGGCGTGGAAACATTCAGACTACATCCGATCCGGATGTAAGGCGCCTCCGGTATTCCCCCTAGGTCACGCACCCGGATTTTCGCGGTCCCGTCCCCCGCCTAGGCCATCATGCGGTAAACTTGCTGCGTGGTCTCGGAAGGGGGACTTGTCATGAATTCGAAAAAGCTATGGCTATGGCTGGGAGCGATCTTCATCGCTTCGTTCGCCGTACTCGGCTGGCTGGGGCGCGACATCTATGTCCAGGCTCCGCCGGTGCCGGACAAGGTCGTGTCCGCAAGCGGCGCCACGATCTACACCAGGGCGCAGATAGAGGCGGGCCGCGAGGTCTGGCAATCGCTGGGCGGGATGGAGATGGGTTCCGTCTGGGGGCACGGCAGCTATGTCGCGCCGGACTGGGGGGCGGACTGGCTGCACCGCGAAGCCACCACGATGCTGGACAACTGGGCAAAGGCGGATCGGGGCATCGCCTATGGCGCGCTTTCGCCCGAACACCAGGCCGCGCTGCGGGTGCGGCTGGTGAACGACCTGCGCACCAATACCTATGATGCGAAGACGCGGACGATCACCGTATCCGATGCCCGCGCGAAGGCGATGACATCCGTCGCGGATCACTATGCGAAATTGTTCAGCACCGATCCCGACCTGCACCAGCTGCGGGTCGATTACGCGCTTCCGGAAAAGACGTTGAGCAACCCGGAAGACCGGACCGAGCTTGGCGCGTTTTTCTTCTGGACATCCTGGGCAAGCGTGACGGACCGGCCCGGACAGGCAATCAGCTATACCAGCAACTGGCCGCATGACGAACTGGTGGGCAACACGCCCGCGGCCTCGATCGGCATGTGGTCGGTCGCCAGTTTCCTGTTCCTGATCATCGGGATCGGCTGGCTGGTCTGGTACCAGGCGCGCCGGGGCGAAGACGATCACGCGGTCGCACCCGCGCACGATCCGTTCGCGGCGATGACGCCGACTCCGTCGATGCGGGCGACGACCAAGTATTTCGTCACGGTCATCGGCCTGTTCCTCACGCAAGTCCTGCTGGGGGCGATCACCGCGCACTATGCGGTCGAAGGGCAGGATTTCTATGGCATCGCCATATCGGACATCCTTCCCTACGCGCTGACGCGCACATGGCACACGCAGCTCGCGGTGCTGTGGATCGCGACGGCGTGGCTGGCGACGGGGCTTTACGTGGCGCCGATGCTTTCGGGGCATGAACCGAAGTTCCAGCGGCTTGGGGTCAATGTGCTGTGGGTCGCGCTGCTGGTGGTGGTGATCGGCTCTTTCGCTGGCGAATGGCTGGGCGTGCAGCAAAAGCTGGGCCACGGTGCGCTGAACTTCTGGTTCGGGCACATGGGGCTTGAATATGTCGATCTCGGCCGGTTCTGGGCGATCCTGCTGTTTGCGGGGCTGATGATCTGGCTGGCGCTGGTGGGCCGCGCCCTGTGGCCCGCGCTGCGCACGCCTTCGGAAAGCCGGGGGCTGATCGGGATGGTCTTCGTCTCGACGATCTCCATCGGCCTGTTCTTCGGTGCCGCGCTCACGTGGGGACGGCACACACCGCTTTCGCTGATCGAATACTTCCGCTGGTGGGTCGTCCACCTGTGGGTCGAAGGCTTCTTCGAAGTGTTCGCAACGGCGGTGATCGCGCTGATCTTCTCCGGGCTTGGCCTGGTGCGGGCACGCGCGGCCAATACCGCGGTAATCTTTTCCACCGCGGTGTTCCTGACCGGCGGCATCCTTGGCACGCTCCATCACCTCTATTTCTCAGGCACGACCACGCCGGTCATCGCCTGGGGCGCGATGTTCTCCGCGCTGGAGGTGGTGCCGCTGGCCCTGCTGGGCGTGGAAGCACTGCACAACTATCGCATGACGCGTGCTGCGCCGTGGGTGGCGACGTATCGCTGGCCGATCCTGTTCTTTGTCGCGGTTTCCTTCTGGAACCTCGTGGGGGCAGGCGTGCTGGGCTTTTCGATCAACCCGCCGATCTCGCTCTACTATGTGCAGGGGTTGAACCTTACGCCCAGCCACGGCCATTCCGCGCTGTTCGGGGTCTATGGCATGTTGGGCATCGGCCTGATGCTGTTCTGCCTGCGAACCGCGTTTCGCGATGGTGCGTGGTCGGACGCGATGCTGAAGCCGACGTTCTGGGCGCTGAACATCGGGCTTGGCGCGATGGTGTTCCTCAGCCTTGTTCCGGCGGGGATCTACCAGGCGTACCAGAGCGTGACGAAAGGCTTCTGGTATGCCCGCTCTCCGGCGGTCGTCCACTCTCCGGTCATGGAGACGCTGGTGTGGATGCGCGTGCCCGGTGACGTCATATTCTCGATAGGGGCGATCATCCTTGCGCTGTTCATGGCCCGCCTGCTGCTTGGACGCGGCGGCAGCGCCACGAAAGCGTGGGATACGCCAGACCTGATCCCCGCTGAGTAGGGTCGCACGAAGGGTCGGTTCGCGTTCGCGCGGGCCGGCCCTTTTTCCCTGGCAGCCAAAATCTTTTCGGATCCCAAATCATGAAATCGCATTCCGAACGCTTCGACAGGCTTATGGCGCTTCCGCCGATCCTGCGCGGTGGCTTTCGTCCGTTCTTCCTTGGCGGCGCGTGCTGGGCGGCCATTGTGGTTACGCTGTGGCTGTTGGCGCTTTCCGGCCGGATCGTCATTCCCTCGCGCTTCGATGCGCTGGCCTGGCATCGGCATGAAATGCTGTTCGGCTATCTGTCCGGTGTCGTCGCCGGATTCCTGATGACGGCGATCCCCAACTGGACCGGTCGCTTGCCGATCGCGGGCAGGCCGCTGGCGGCGATGGCCTTGCTGTGGCTGGCGGCGCGCCTTGCGGTGTTGTTTTCGAACGCGGTGGGAATCTTCCCGGCGATGGCGCTCGACGTTGGATTCCTGGCGACTCTGGCCTTCGTCGCTGCGCGCGAAGTGCTGGCCGCGCGCAATCGCAACGTGCCCGTTGTAATCGTGGTGAGCCTGCTCGCGCTGGGCGACCTGCTCGATTATCTGGAGCTTCTGGGCGCGCCTGTTCCTGCCGGAATCGGCTGGCGTCTGGGCTTCGGGCTGATCCTGCTGCTTGTCGCACTCATCGGCGGACGGATCATTCCATCGTTCACGCGCAACTGGCTGATGAAACAGGGAGAGCGCGAGCGGTTGCCGTCGCAGCCAACGCGGTTCGACTTGGCATCGCTCGGTTTGCTTGGCATAGCGATGGCCACCTGGGTTGCCGCGCCCGATGCAGTGGCGGCAGGCGCGTTGCTGATCGCTGCCGGGCTGATGCAATTCGTGCGGCTGGCAAGGTGGCGCGGCGTGGCCTGTTGGCGCGAGCCGCTGGTTGCGGTGCTGCACGTTGGCTTCGCATTCGTTCCGGTCGGACTGGTCATGCTGGGCCTCAGCCACTTCGTCCGGTGCGTGCCGGCCTCCGGTTCGCTGCACTTGCTGGGGGCAGGGGCGATGGCAGCGATGACGCTGGCGGTGATGACCCGCGCGACGCTGGGCCACACCGGCCGCGCGCTTCGGGCAGATGGCGTGACGGTGGCGATCTATGCCCTGCTGGGGCTGGGCGCCGTGCTGCGCTTTGCCGCTTCTGCGCTGCCGATGGACTATATCCATGCGCTGTGGCTCGCGGGTGCGCCGTGGGTTGCCGCGTTCGCGCTGTTCGCGCTGCGATATGGTCCGATGCTTGCGGGGCCGCGTCCGGACGGGAAGCCTTGATAGTGGCTGGATTTACGCCAGCCGCGCGATCATCACCATGCGCACCAGTTCGGAAAGCGTGCGCGCCGCCATCTTGGTCATCACGTTGGCGCGATAGACTTCCACGGTGCGCGCGCTGATGCCCAGGTCATAGGCGATCACCTTGTTTGCCTTGCCTTCGACCAGCCCTTCCATCACTTCGCCTTCGCGCCCCGACAGCGTGGCAAGCTTCGCCCGGATCGTGTCCCGCTCCTGCTCTATCGCATTGCGCCCTTGCTGCTCGGCCAGGGCAGAACGCACCGCGTTAAGGATCGTATCGTCGCTGAATGGCTTTTCTATGAAGTCGGCGACGCCGGCATGCATCGCCTGGATCGCCATCGGCACATCCGCGTGCCCGGTTATCATGATGATAGGATGCGTTACGCCTGCCTCTTTCAGGCGTCCAACAAGGTCCACGCCCGACATTTCAGGCATCCGGACGTCGGTAACGATGCATCCCGCTTCGATATCCGATGCGACTTTCAGGAACTGCACCGCCGATTCATAGGTCCGGGTCGCGATGTCCTCGCAATCGAGCAGGAAGGCGAGGGAATCGCGCACCGCCTCGTCGTCGTCGATGATGTGGACCACAGCGTCATTCGCCATGTTCTGTTTCCTCCGTGTCGATGCGCGGGACCGTAAAGCTGAATGTCGCCCCGCCGTGGGGCGAAGGCCCGGTCCAAATCCGCCCGCCATGCGCTTCGACAATCGTGCGGCAGATGGAAAGGCCCACGCCCATGCCGGTAAGCTTGGTGGTCACGAACGGCTGGAAAAGCTGCTCGGCCACGTCCGGGCTGATGCCGGGGCCGCTGTCTGAAACCGAAACGCGGGCCATCCGGTCGTCGTCCGCCGTGACCGTGATCGAAAGGTCGCGCACGTCGCTTTCTTCCATCGCGTCTATCGCATTGCGGATAAGGTTGAGCGCAACCTGCTGCAACTGCACCTTGTCGGCCATTACGGTGTCGACCTCTGGCGCCATGTCGAAGCGGACGCGAACGCCAAGGTCTTTCGCGCCGACCAGGGCCAGCGCGCTTGCTTCCTCGATCAGTTTGGGCAGGCTTTCAACCCGCCGCTCCGTCTCTCCGCGCGCGACGAAATCGCGCAGGCGGCGGATGATTTCGCCCGCGCGCAGCGCTTCCTGCCCGGCGCGGTCCACTGCATCGGAGACCTTCTGCAAGGGAACCTCGTCGCGGCGCAGCAGGGTCTTGCTTCCCATCAGGTAATTGCCGATCGCGCTCAACGGCTGGTTCAACTCATGCGCAAGGGCCGATGCCATTTCGCCCAGTGCCGTCAGCCGGGAGACGTGGACCAGTTCGCTTTGCAGTTCCTGCAATCGCTGTTCGGTCTTTTGCCGTTCGGTCAGGTCGCGCACGAAGCCGGTGAAGAACCGGCCTTCGGGCAGCTGCAATTCGCCCACGGCAAGTTCCATCGGGAATGTCGATCCGTCCTTGCGTTCGCCCACCACGACGCGCCCGAAGCCGATGATCCGCCGCTCGCCCGTCCGGTAATACCGCTGGAGATAACCGTCATGCTGCTCGCGATAGGGGGAGGGCATCAGCATCGAGACGTTGCGGCCCGAAACCTCGTTTGCGGTCCATCCGAACTGTCGTTCCGCCGTGTTGCTGAAATCGCGGATCAGGCCCTTTTCGTCTATCACGATCATCGCGTCCGGAACCGTGCGCAGGATCGATGTCAGATGCGCCTCGCGCTGGCCCAGCCGCTGCGTGATTTCCGCTTCTCGCGACCGGGCGCGGTGGAGCCAGCCACCCACGGCCGCAACGCAGACGCCCATCGCGGCATAGACCGCCGCGGCCACGATGTCGCCGAACAGAAGCAGGCCGGTCAGCGCGTCTGCCGTAACTCCGGCGACGGTGCCGGCGGCCGTCACCATCAACGCGCAGCGAAAGCCGCCCAGCGCCGCTGCGGCAACCACGCCCGGCACGAAGAAGATGAACGTCGCACGGTTTACCAGCAGGGGATCGAGCGTCAGCCGCGCGGCAAAGCCGATGGCGATGACCAGCAGGCCGATCACGGCCGCGCCCAGCGGGTTGAACCGTTCGGCAAGCGGCAGGGCGGCAGGCTCTTGCAAAACCGGCTGCAAGGTTCCGGCAGGCGCGCTTTCGCCTCCGGTATCCTCCGTAGGATGAAGACCCAAGTTTAAGCTCCCGATCATCAAGCCTAGCTGGAAGGACGGCTGTTGCAAGTCGTCCACGCGCCAAACGTTCCGGCGCCCGTGGCAGATGGAGAAACCCCGATGATCCCGCAATCCCCCAATTGCTTTGTCCACCACCAGCCTGCCGGCGGTTCGGATCGCATCGCGCTTGCGTTCACCAAGGCCCTGCGCTGGTGCGCGGATACCTTTTTCGCCAGACGTTACGGCCATCGCGCCGTCGTGCTTGAAACGGTCGCGGCGGTGCCGGGCATGGTCGGGGCGACGATCAACCACCTCCATTGCCTGCGCCGGATGTGCGATGACAAGGGCTGGATCCGCACCCTGATGGACGAGGCCGAGAACGAGCGGATGCACCTGATGACGTTTATCGAGGTGTGCCAGCCCACGTTGTTCGAACGGGCGGTGATCATCTCCGTCCAATGGGTGTTCTATGTGTTCTTCTTCGCGCTCTACCTTGCAAGCCCGCGCACCGCGCACCGTGTTGTCGGCTATTTCGAGGAAGAGGCGGTGATCAGTTATACCCATTACCTGCGGGAGATCGACGACGGCCGCTCACCCGATGTCCCGGCACCTGAAATCGCGAAGCGCTATTGGGGCCTTCCCGACGATGCGACGCTGCGCGACGTCGTGCTGGTGGTCCGGGCCGATGAAGCGCACCATCGCGACGTGAACCACGGCTTTGCCAACGAACTCTGCGGCATGGAGGTCCAGGAGGTGTCGCCCAGTCCGCCGCATCGCTTGTCAGAGCCGTCCTGGCGGGAAGCGGCCTGAGCGGCGGCGGCATCCGCCCGGCAAGCCGCAGAACGATGGCGTGTACCGCGCTTCTTGTCGTCGCAGACGATGCGCTCAGGAACTCGATCGCGTTCCTGCTCGAGGCGGAGGGGTTCGTTGTCCTGGCGGATGCCGGAGGCGACGCGGCCCTTCCGCAGGCCGATTGCATCGTGATCGATCATTGCGGCCAGTTGCACAACCTTGAACGGAACATCGCCAGGGTAAGGGCGATGAGCCCCGGCCTGCCGGTGCTGATAGTTGCCAGCAACCCGTCCAGTAAGCTCAGGCGGATCGTGGCGGATGCCAACGCTCATCTTGTCGAAAAACCTCTTCTGACCGACAGCCTGATAGCAAAGCTGCGCCGTCTTGCGGATGGAGCCGCATCGCACGGTGGCTGACCGTTTTCCTCGCGGTAGCCTTGCACGGGCATGGAATTTCGGTTCTTATGGATTTCAGGCAAGATTCGAATGCGCGGAGATCCCGAGTTGTTCGATTGCAATTCAGCGCGATTTCCGTGGCATAGCGGTGACGGGGCATACCTTTGACGCAGGCGCCGCTTCGCGTTGCCGTGATCGGCGGCGGCTGTGCGGCAATGGCGCTGGCGTGGGAACTGTCCAAACCCGAACATGAAGGGCGGTTCGCCGTAACCGTCTATCAGGAAGGGTGGCGCCTGGGCGGCAAGGGCGCATCGGGCAGGGGCGCAAGCGGCCGGATAGAAGAGCACGGTCTGCACATCTGGCTGGGATTTTACGACAACGCGTTTCGCATGATGCGCGAATGTCATGCCGAACTTGAAGCAGGCGGCCTTGGCGCGCTCTATGGCGACTGGCGGGATGCCTGGACCCCGGAAAACGATATCGCCTTGTGTTCCGCAAGCGAAAGCGGCGGGTTCCAGAAATGGTCGGTGCGCATGCCTGCGCGCGCAGGCTTGCCGGGCGACCCGCGCCCCCCCGGCGAAGCGTTCACGCTCCCCTTTTACATGGCGCGCGCGTTCGACCTGTTCCGTTCGCTGATCCTCGACACGCATGTGGACGGCCACAATCCGGCGAGCGGCCTCGATCGCCCGCCGGAAGGCGATGTCGCGGCGCGCATCGCCTATCTGGCGAAGCTGGGAACGTTCGCGGGGGCGGCGGCGATTGCCGAAGGGCTGGGCGTTCTTGCCGCGCTGATCCGTTCCGTAACGCCCGAAAGGGCCGATGGGCTGCTGCAATCGGCCGACGGCTTGCTGCTCCGCCTGCGGCAATGGATCGAGGATCGCTGGATCGCGGACGATCCCAACCGCTTCATGTGGGAAGTGGCCGACCTTACGCTGGCGACCATCACCGGCCTGATGCGCTATGGCATAATGGCCGATCCGCGCGGGCTGGACGCCATCGACGATTACGAGTGCCGCGAATGGATGCGGATCAACGGCGCGTCCGACAGGGCGCTGCAATCGCCGTTCCTGCGCGGGCTCTACGATCTTTCGATGGGTTACGAAAACGGGGACGCCAGCCGGCCGTCGCTTTCGGCAGGGCAGGGACTGCGCGGAACATTGCGGACGTTCTTCGGATATCGCGGCGCGTTCATGTGGCGGATGCGTGCGGGGATGGGCGATGTGGTGTTCGCTCCGCTCTACACGGCCATGAAGGAGCGCGGGGTAAAGTTCGAATTCTTCCACCGGCTGACTGACATGGGGCTGGCGCCAGGCAACGATCACATAGATGCACTGACATTCGATGTGCAGGCGACGGTAAAGGGGCGTGCGGAATACGATCCCCTTGTGCCGGTGAAGGGCAGGCCGTGCTGGCCTTCCGCGCCCGATCTTTCGCAACTGATCGAAGGCGATCGGATCGCGAAAGAGGGCTGGAACCTGGAATCGCATTGGGATCGCAGGAAGGCTGGCGAAAAGACACTGCGCGTGGGGGACGATTTCGATTTCGTCGCGCTTACCGTCGGCGTTGGGGCGGTGCCTTATGTCGCGCGGCAGATTGTCGCGCACGATCCCCGCTGGCGCGCCATGTGCGACAATGTTGCGACGGTTGCGTCCCAGGCGTTCCAGGTCTGGCTGACGAAGGATCTGGAATCGCTGGGGTGGCCGGGGCCGACCTACATCACCGGAGCCTTTGCCAAGCCCTTCGATACCTGGTGCGACATGGCACATGTGGTGCCTGAAGAGGGCTGGAGCGAACCGCCTGCAACCTCGGTCTATTTCTGCGCGGTCCTGCCCGATCCGCCTGACCCTCCATCCGATGAGGACACGGGCTATCCGGCGCGGCGGGCAGACGAAGTGCGGCACAACGCGGAAGGTTTCCTGCAAGGGCCGATCCGGTCCGTGTGGCCGGGGGCATTCGACGCCTATGGCGATTTTCGCTGGGATATCCTGAAAACCGAAGGCGCGGACCGGCCGGCGAACGGGATAGCGCGTTTTGCTTCGCAATACTGGCGGGCGAACGTAAATCCTTCGGATCGTTACGTAATCCATACCCCCGGTAGCTGGCGGCACCGTATTTCACCGCTCGACATGACTTATGACAATTTGACTCTGGCGGGCGACTGGACCGATAGCGGTTTCCATTCGGGTTGCGTCGAAGGTGCCGTAATGTCGGGCCTGCTCGCCGCACATGCGCTGAGCGGTTCCCCTAGGTTGGAGGATATAACCGCCTATGACCACCCATAAGGAGCCTGCTCCGGGCCATAAGGAGCCTGCTTCGGGCAAGCCGGCGAAGCATGGCGGAAAGCATGACACGCAGGGCGAGCGCCCGAAACGGCACAGACCGGAGCGGGCCGGGCCGGATCGCAGCGGCGCGAGTTCCGCGGTGCCTCCATCGGGTCATGGAGACGCAAGCCATGACGACCATCACCATCATCACGGCGGGCATTATCAGGCCGGACAGGGGGAATCCGCCTCGTCCGTTCACATTGACGAAGCCGTCGCGGAAGCAGTGCGGACCGGATACGACGTGCTCTCGGAAACGATTTCGCAAGGGCGCCGCGCCGCGGAAATGTTTCGGCAAGGCAACTTCAGCATCCGCGAAGTCCCCTCCGATATCGAAGCGCTGGCAAGGCGGTTGCTGGACCTTGCGCGGCAACTCAGCACCACGACGTTCGACATCTGTGAGCAGCTTCTTTCGCAGGCTGCGCATGCAAGCGGTCCGCCCCCGCCGGGAGATACGGCGGCGACGGTTCCCAATTTTCGCGAACTGAAGCCCACGCTTGCCAAACAATCGGGGCCTGCACCGCCCGGTCCAACGGCAAGGCATTCGCACCCGGAACATCACGCACACGACACGCGCAAGCTGCCTTTGGCATTCCGCTTCGACGGGAACGACAAGGTAAAGGCGCTGGTTGATACGATCGACCGCCCCTTGAAGCCCACCGGAGCCTGGGAGATCAGTGCGATGCCGCTGATGCGACAGGACAGCGGCGAACGGCCTTTGGACGACGTAAAATTCGAAGCGGACCTTTCGGCAGGCGGGCTGGTCGTGACGATCAATGTGCCGGACAACCAGCCATCCGGTGTCTATTCGGGCATGGTCGTGGCGGAGAGCCAGGACATACCGCTTGGCTTCCTGGTTGTGCAGGTGGAGGGCTGAGCGATGTTGCAGGAGGGGGCATCAGGCGCGACACGTGCTGCCCGATGCCTCCCCCCCGGATTGCTTGAACGCTATGCCGATGCAACGCGCGGGCAGTTGTCGCATTACCTTGGTACGGACAATGCCGCACCTTTTCTCGACGACTTGCTTGCTGACTATCCGGGGCGCGGGGGCAAGATGCTGCGCCCTGCAATCTGCATCGCGAACGCGCGCCTGTTCGGGGGTGACGTAAATTCAGTCGTGCGCTGCGCCGCCGCGGTGGAACTGTTGCACAATGCGCTGCTGATCCATGACGATATTCAGGACGGCAGCGAGTTCCGACGCGGCCGCCCGACGCTTCATGCCATGCACGGCGTACCCCTTGCCATCAATGCGGGCGATGCGCTGATGTTCACGGCGTTTCGTCCGCTGCTCGATGCGGTTCGCCCGTTCGGGCCGGACGTGGCGCGGCAAGTGATTGACGCGACGGTGGAAATGGCTCGGCAGACGGCTGAGGGGCAGGCGCTTGAGCTTGGATGGCGGGATAACAACGTCACGGGGCTGACGGCGGCGGACTATCTGCGCATGGCGCTGAAGAAAACGGCGTGGATGGGCATGATCTGGCCCGCGCAGCTTGGCGTAATCGTCGGTTCTCGTGGCCGTGTGGACCCTGCGCGCGTGCTGCGCTTCGGCCATTTCCTTGGCATTGCCTTCCAGATCGAGGACGATCTGCGCAATCTCACCGCCGATCCGGGCTACGGCAAGGAACGCTGCGGAGATTTGTTCGAGGGGAAGCGAACCCTCATGCTGATCCACGTGCGCGATGCGGCCGACGTTGCGGAGCGGGCGCGGATCGATGCGTTCCTGGCGCTGGGCCGCGAAGAGCGCGGCGAAGAAGAAGGCCAGTGGCTGGCTGACCTGATGCACCGCAAAGGCTCCATCACATACGGCAAGCGCGTTGCCGCCGCGATGGCGGGCTGCGCGCTCGAGGAATTCGAACAGGCTTATGGCGGATGCACAGAGGGCGATGACCGTGCCTTCCTGCTGGGCCTTGTGCGCTGGATATTCGACCGGAAATGAGCGGCCACGTCCTCCTTTACGGTGCGACCGGATTCACCGCACGGAAGATCCTTGCTCAAATCGCCGGAACGATGCCGCTGGTCATCGGCGGCAGGGATGCAGACCGCGTGATGGCCGTGGCCGACGAATTCGGATTGCCCTGGCGGGCGTTCGACTTGTCCGATCACGCCGCGATCGTCGATGCGCTGGATGGCGCGCAAGTCGTCCTCAATGCGGCGGGGCCTTATCTCGACACCGCCGCCCGGCTGGCGGATGCCTGCATCGCGGCGGGATGCGACTACATCGACCTCGCGGGGGAGTGGCCTGTCTTCGCGGAACTGCTGACGCGTGACGAGGCTGCGCGCAATGCCGGCGTCATGATCCTTCCGGGCATGGGATTGACGATTGCGGCAAGCGATTGCCTGCTGAAACGCGCGATAGAAACCTGGCCCGATACCGTGAAGTTCTACCTCGGGTTCTCGTGCCTGCACGCCGTTTCCGCCGGCAGCGTGGCGAGCGCGGCGCGCGTGTTCGATACAGACCTGTTCATCCGGCGCGACGGCAAGATCGTTCCCACACCGGCAGGCAGCCTGGTCAGGGCGTTCGATTTCGACGGCAGGCTTAGCGAAGCGACGGCGATGACCTGGGCCGATGTGGTGACAGGCGAACTTTCGACCGGCGTGCGTTCGATCGAAACCTATACCGAACAGCCCTGGTGGCACCGCGCAGGGTATCGTGCGGCGGGGCTGTTCGCGCGGGTAACGGGCGCGCAGGCGTGGCGCGGACTGGGCGGCGTAACGGCAAGGGCATGGCCCGAAGAACCGCCCGGAGGATTGCCGGATGGCACAGGTTATACGCTGGTTGTGGAAGCGCATGACCGCTGGCGCCGTCCGCGCACCATGCGGATGCACGTGCGCGATGGGTATTCGGCAAGTGCGCTGACGTCCGCTGCCGCCTTGCGGCTGATCCTTTGCGGCGGCGCAATTCCCGGCTTCCAGACGCCTTCGCTGGTGTTCGGTTCTTCGTTCATCGAAGATGCCGGCGCCGCATCCTTCGTTCCGGCAAAGGGATTGGCAGAGACATGAAACGGCACGTCCTCCCGATAGAATATGTCCAGTCCGCTGCCAGTCAGGACGTTCCGCCGCCGTATCATTTCCCGAACGTGACCGTGAATGCGTTCCTCTGGAAGGCGCAGATTCCGGCAGTTCAGGCCTATTGCGACAAGTTTCTGAACCTGGGGACGCGCGAAGAGCGGGGGTTCCGCTATGGCCCGCTTGCGGCATGGCCATACGTGATGCTTCTGTTCCTGGACTATCCCGAGATGGTCAGTTCGAACCGCTTGCCCGAAGACATCGGCGAGGTTCCGTATCCCGACCGCGGAACCACCAGCCAGCGAGAGGTCTTCGTGGCCATCCCCGTCATGCGCCACGGCAACGGCCTTGCCGGAATGCTTACCGAAAGCGAACCCAACTGCATCCTCCCGTTTATTGTCGTCGACAAGCCGTGGTCGTGCGTGTGCGGGCGCGAGATGCTGGGTTTGGGAAAGATGCTGGCGGAAATCGACATTGGGGAAAATGAATACCCCAACAGTTTCAGCGGCGGGGTGATGATGCCCGGATGGGAAGGGGATCAGCCCGGCGAATTCCAGAAGAGGCTCCCTTTCCTGGACGTAAAGACAGGCCCGCTGCTGCCAACCTTCCGGCTGGGCGCGCGGCCGGAAGAGACGCTGGCAACATTGCTGGACAGCCCGGCCGTGGCATTGGCCATCGAAACGATGGGCGATGTGTCGAACTTCCTCGATTACGCTTCGGCAGGGCTTATCCCCACGTCGATGCGCACTGTCGGATTGAAGCAGTATCGCGACGCCGCGCATCCGGAGAAGGCGGTTTACCAGGCGCTCGTCACGTGCCGGTCGCACTATACCAATGTGCGCGACTTGCGCCTTTACGACGAGATGGACGCGTTGATCACGTTCCACGACAAGGGCAGCTTCCGGCAGATTTTGCGAGTGTTCCTCGATCTGAAGGATGACCGCCCGCCCGGCAAGTTCATGACCAGCCCCACTGCGGCTTTCCGGTTTACCGCCGATGTCGATTACGACCTGATGCGCGTGATCCATGAATTTCCCATCGACGGAGGGGAAGGGATCGTTCCCCGCGCGGTGAGAAGCGACCTGACGGCGCGCTGGTTCAGGCCGATCAAGGGATTGTTCGGTGCGGGGCCGCAGCGATGACCGATTTCGTCGAATCCTTCACCACCCGCCAGATCATTCCGCCGTGGATCACGAAAGACTCGCGCTTCTGGGTTTTCGTGATCAAGGCCCAGCCGCTGTGCATGCAGAGCTATCTCGACACGCATCTCAATTCGGCGGGGCCGGACAGGGCACCCTATCACTATGTGGCGACGGCGGGGGAGTGCTACGGGATATTGACCGTTGCGCACCATGTGAACTTTTCCAGCGGATATTCCGGGCAGGAGGGGTGGGACACACTTACCCACAAGGAGGTGTTCTGGTCGTTCCCGGCGCTACGGTATGAGGTGACGCCGGATAACCTGCTGGGAAAGCACAAGGAGGTGTGGATCCAGCCGTTCTATTTCGATGACAGCAGCACCGTCATGTTCTCCAGCCGCGAGATCTGGGGAAGCGAAAAGCAGATGGGCCGGATCGTGCTGAACGAGGGGGTTGAGCCGGACGACCTGCATATCGACCTGTCGACGCAGGGATTTCGCGATTTCTCGCCGCGATCGAAGGCGCGCGAGATCGCCGTGATGCACATACGGCTGAAAAAAAACACCGCCGCGGTCGATGTCGAAAAGCTGATGCTGGCCAATCCCGGCATCGCATCGTTCAGCGGGGCGATGCTGGGCGCCATTCCCTTGTTGGGGCAAAATGGCCACGCGCCTGAACCGGGGTTCACGAACGCCATAACGATCAACACGCTGAAACAGTTTCGCGATGCCTTCGATCTGCACGGGGCGGCTTATCGCGCGATCATAGAATCGCAGATTTCGCACGTCGTCGTGGAGGCGCCGCAGTTCTATGCCGGCGAACAGGTAGAGCTTTCCTTCATGTGGTCCGATACCATGGAAGAGCAGTTCAAACGGCTGTTCGGCTTGCAAGATCCGCGCGCCCCACGGGAAAACCGTAAAGCCGTGCCGACACCGGTGCCCGTCGACGAGGTGGGCACCGACTGGAGTATGCCCTACACGTCAATTCCGGTCCTGTTCGCGATGTCTTTTACGTCGGACGCACATTTCGAAGTGCTCAGGACATTATACACCTACGGACCGAAGGGCGCGGCCTAGGGTCAGGACCTAGACTGCGCGGAATTAGACCGCTTCGGGCAAGGTTTCGCGTATGGCCGCCTTGAAATCGTAGGGAACCCATTCGACGCAATCGGGCCAGTTCCCCGTGTTTACCCAGTAATCTGCCAGCCCCAGCCTGCGGCACAGCTTTGCGAATCGGGGCACCCTGAGGGAGTCGCTCCACCGGGCAAGGATGGTTCCGGGATAATAGATGCTGGGCCGCGCGCCCTGAGGATCGAAAACGTAATCGTATGAAGCCCTTTCGGCGAGGTCGAGCGCGAATTCCACCTTGCCGAGCTTCGCGATGGAAAGGATCAGGTTCAGCGGCAACGTTCCCGTCTCTTCCAGAAGCTGGACATAGCGGGCAACGCGCTTTTCGATCAGAACGGGGTCGCGCGTCCGCTTGGCATCGGCATAGGCCTTTGCCGCCCACATATCCTTTGCCTGCCAGCCATCGAACCGTTCGATATCGGGAACGGCTTCGTCATAGGCATCCCAGAAATCCAGGAAGCTCGCGCTGTTGATCTGTGAAAGCTGGATTCCCGGATTGTCGGGCCAGCGCCGGCGGATGCGCCTGTTCATCTCGATGCCGCCCTCGTAATCGCCGGTATAGAGCCGCATCTGGGACACGAGGAGCTGTGCCGACGGCATAAGCGGGTTGAGCTCGCACGCCTGCTCGGCCAGCGCCAGTGCGTCGCGAAAGCGACCGACGCTCCAGTAGAAAACGCTCATTTCGGTAAGAATCGCGGGATCGCGCGGCGACACTTCCAACGCTTTGCTCAGCAGCTCCTCGCGTTCTGCATAGGCACCCCACGGCTCGAGCATGGCCAGCGCCGCATAGGCGCCGCCGCACGAATGATCGAGCTCAAGCGCCTTGTGCGCCGCGTCTATCACCCCGCCGCGGCCTTCGTCATATGGCCCGTCATACAGGCCGGTGCGCAAGGCCCAGGCACGCGCCGAGGCGAGCAGTTCCCATGCCTGCGCGAAATCGGGGGCGCCACTTGTCACCTTTTCCAGCAGGGGGATCGCGCGCTTCGCCGAATCGTCGAAAGTCGCGTCGCCTTCCGCAAGCCAGCCGCGTGCTCGGATGAAATCGTCGTACAGGTCCGGCGGTGCCGTGCGTTCCTTCCCCTTGGGGGCGAAATCCACCTTCAGCGCCTTTGTGACGGCTTTCGCGACGGCCTTCGCGATAGAATCCTGCAATTCGAACACGTCTTCCAGTTCGCCATCGAACCGGTCACCCCAGATCGCGCTTCGCGTGGAGCAGTCGACCAGTTCCGCGCTGATCCGCACGCGCATTCCTCCGCGCCGGACGGACCCGTCCAGAAGGTGCGACGCACCAAGCGCAGCGGCTACCTTGTCGGTATCCTTGTCCGTCCCCCGGAACTGGAAGCTGGACGACCGTGCGATAACCTTCAGGTCGCTGCCATCCGAAACCGAACGCTGGATCTCCTCCGAAACGCCGTCGCAAAAATAGGTTAGCTCGTCGTCGGATGACAGATTGTCGAAGGGAAGGACGGCCAGCATCGGTTGCGCGGTCGGGCGCAGCGGTAACTGGGCCTTTCGGACAGGCGCGCGGGCGGGCGTTCCATTGGCGCGCGCCTTTGCGAGTTCCGCGATGCTTGCATCGATCTTCAGCCATGCGGGCGCGTCCGGTTCTCCCTTCCAGCCGGTCGCCATTTCGCAATGGACGTGGTTGAACGGAAGCGGCGGCAACGCGCCGTCGACGCTCATCTGCACCAGCTTGTCAGCATTGTAGGCCATGCCCGCTTCGGCCGGCACCCAGCGTGATACGCGCGCGTCTTGCGACCATAGCACCAGCACCGCCGCGGCCTCGTTCAGGCTTTCTTCGATAACCGTCGAAAACGCGCGATGTGCCGGCAGTTCGTCGTCGATCCAGACGGAATATCCACGTTCGCGCAACCGTTCCGCGGCCGCGCGAGCCTGCTCGTAATTGTTTCGGGCATAGGAGACGAAAACGTCGGCCAATGCATACCCCTTGCTTCCCGGCGCCGGATTCGAAGACTACTTGGCGACCGAGGGCAATACAAGGCACCGAAATGGCAATATCGGCATTTATTCCTTGCCCCTCATGCGCGAAAGTATGGCGATTTTCCGGAATAATGCGTATCCTGCTTTCGGGAGGCGGCATTTGGGCACCACCTTGGCACATGTTCCTGACCATGACGCTGTGGCCGTTTTCCGGTCGGCTTTCGATTGCGGTGACGACCTGGCCGCCGTGGCCATGCGGATTGCGCGTTTCTTCGATTATCCGGCGCGCGGGGCAATTATCGAAGAAGGCCAGGAATGCGCCGATGTGCACCTGCTGACGTGCGGGCACGCCCGAAAGCAGGCGGTGTCCATCGAAGGCCGCATGATCGTTGTCGAAGATTATCGCGAAGGCGACCTTTTCGGAGAGGCGGCCCTTTCCGGCGACACGACGGCGCATGAAGACATTCGCGCGGTCAGCGCATCGCGCACAGGCGCCTTTGCTAACCATCAATTCGTGTCGCTGATGTCGGCGCACCCGGCCATCGCCCTGGCAGTGTCGCGCCTGCTGGTATCACGGCTGGGAAACGCGACGCGCCGGTTCACCGAAGGCTTCACGCTTACCGCCGCCGGCCGCGTTCATGCCGAATTGCTGCGCCGGGCGGAAAAGCAGAACGCTGCTGCCGCGCAACTTGAGATCCGGCCTCCGCCCGTGTTCAGCGAACTCGCGCTATCGGTGCAAAGCACGCGCGAAACGGTTTCCAGAGCGGTCAACGCCCTGGAAAAGCGCGGAATCGTGAAACGCACGGATGATGCCCTGATTATCGTGGCACCGCACCGGCTGGAAGAACTCGTTTACTGAGCTCGCCCACACCGCCTAGCGCAGATGCGCGGCAAATATGCTGGAACCCGAAACTTCGCCCACCGGTTCGACCTGGGGCGGGGTGCCGGGCATCAGTTGCAGCGCATCGGCAAAAGTCTCGCTTGTGGTCAGAACGCCCGGGATCGCGCCTTCGGATATCCGCACGAGTTCGGTCAGTGTCCGGCCGACCAGCGCCATCGGATCATCCAGCCAATGCGCCAGGCCGTAATGTGCGGTAAGGCGCATGGGAAATGCGTCATTCTGGAGCTTCATCAGGTCGCTCGCGTGCTGCCATGCGGCAACGGGTTCGGCAAAGGCACATATGCGTGCGTTGCCGATCGGCAGGACAAGATCGGGCTGGACCGCGATACCGTCGATCGCGCGGCGAAGCGGTGTCAGGACATCGTCGACCGCGCGGGCGAAACTTTCATCGCCTACTTCCTCAAGGCCGTCGAATGCGATGTGCAGCAGCGCCGTCAGCCGCAAATCCGCCCTGCCTTCGGGTGTTTGCCGCTGTCCCGATGCAGGGACCGACGCGTTGCGCGGCCAGCGCATAATGTGCTGCCGCGCGCCGGTTCTGCGCCAGATTTCGCCGCTGCGCCGTGTCTCCAGGCCCGAGCCGTATTCGCCCGGTCCTTCATCGACAATGACGAGTTGCACCGCTTCGCTTTCCAGCCGTGCGGCATGCCGCAATGCGGACCCTTTGGCGGTGTCGGATGCAAGGCGCGTCGCCAGCGGCTGGAAGCCGTCGCTGAAGCGGGTCATCGTGCGCACCGAGGCTGCGGCGTTCAGGCAGGAATCGAAACGGTTCCGCCACTCCTGAGCGTAAGGCGCGACCGAGGCGTTGATGAAGTCTTCTATCCGGTTCGGCAGGACTACGTGCAGTTCCGCGCCCGCGGCCAGCAAACGCTCTGCAACCAGAATATCCGAACCGGCGGCCAGTGCGCCGAACCCGAAGCCGATGCGTTCGCTATCGATGAAGCGGTCGATCCGCGCTTCAAGATCGGGGCTGTCCGCCGCCACGCCGAGATGCCCGGCATAATGGAGTGAGCGCGGCGGGCGAAGGGCGTCCAGCCAGTCTGCCGGTTTGCCCTTGCTGGACAGGACCAGTGACAGCTGGCGGATGGTCACGGCGTGTTCGTCCCACCCGTCGGGATCGTGCGCCAGCGCATGGCGCATCGCTTCTTTCGCGCCGTCGACGTCATCGCAAAGGATCAGCGCTTCGGCACGCGTCGCCGAAAGGTAGTAAGGCGTTTCCGCTATGCCCGTGTCGCGATCCATCCAGTCGATCAGTTCGCGCGCGATCGTGCAGCCCAGGTCCTCGTCACCCGAAAGCATGGCCAGGGTGGCGGTGTTGATGCGGGTATAGGGCTGGGGGCGCAGTTCGTCCGCTGCGGCGTAATACCGGGCGGCCTGTTCGAAAAGCGGGCGCCGCCGCGCGGGCGGTAGCGATACCGCCCTGTCTTTCAGCAGCCTGCCTTTAACGGCTAGCGCGGCCGGATCGTTGGTCCTGGCGTCAAATCCGCCGGCCTGGAACTGCGCTTCGGCATGTTGCAGGCCGCCCGCGCGCGCAATCGTTATGATCGATGCCAATGTCGGTCTTTGTGGATGCACGGGAACTCCCCAACCATCACGCATCGGACCCCACGGTCGTTTCGCAAAACGTGTTGCCACCCTGGGATCGACGCAGGTCGGTACTACATGCAATTCGCCCGATGGTGATGCAAGAAAGCAGAAAAAGGCCGCCACGGTCCGGGAATTCCGTGGCGGCCTTTTCAGGATTGGGCTCAGTTCTCGTTCGGTCCCTTCACCAGCGCGTGATCCATGTGATCGGCGCTGACGAATTGCTTGTCCGTCTTCGCGGACGTCCGCTCCGCAAGTCGTGTCTGGGCAACGGCGACCGCATTTTCCATGCACTTGTTGATTTCCATGGTTTCCCTGAGGGACTTGCGATTGGTGTTCTGTCCGCAGACCTTGCCGGCTGCCTCGTGGATCATTCGGCTGGCGTATTCCTGCCCCGCTTCGGTGCTCAGATCGAAGCCGTTCAGGTCGATGCTGACGCTGGGCTGGTCGCCTTGGTCGGCAAACGCGGGGGTGGCAAACGTGGTCGCGGCGGCGATGGCGGCGGCGGCCAGGGACTTCACGATGCTCTTGGTGATGTAGGCCATTTCTTCGCTCCTTCTTCCGTAGTGGCAGGATCGAAGTACGCCGCATCGATTCGCTTTGCGCGTGATGGCCATCACGCCCCGAAAATCTTGTGATTATTCTTTTCCCGGCGGCTTGCATCGATATGCGCGCCGGCCCTTGTCCTAACCGGGCAGCGCCAGCGGGCGGGCGTGATAGGTGTGCAGCCAGTCGGAAACGTCCGCCGTCATGAGGCTGGACACGCGGCCTATACGCAGGTTCAGAATATCGAAGTCGAGCGGTTCTTCCGTGATCAGATCCCTCAGCGCGGAGAGGTTGTCGACCAGCGAATGGCCGCGCTGGGCAATACCAGCAAAATCGCCCTGCATCCGGATGCCATAGATCGCGGCGCCCAGTGCGGGCAGCGCCGCGGTAAGGATCGTGACCGCGATGGTTGCCGCGTGAACGAAGCTGTCGAACTCGGGCAGAAGCAGGTCCGCGGTCTTGAATGCGAGAAGGGCAATGCAGGCAAGGGCCGTCAGGCCGAACAGCGTTGCGCCCAGTATATGCATGCGGTGATCGAGCCTGTGCATCCGGCCTGCATCGGTTCGCAGATAGGCGATCTGGCCATCGATCAGGCGAAGCAGATCCCGGCGCACCGATTCCAGGTAGGCCGCGTTCACCTGTGCGGTGGGCAATCCGATCTCGCGTGCGGTCGTCCGGGTGCTCAAGGCGACCGACCATGACATTTCCGAACTGCCCGCCCGCAGGTTCAGCGTCCCCATCCGGCTGGCGATGGACAGGCAACGCAAATGCTCGGCAAGTGCCCGGCTGTCCAGCCAGAGTTGCTGCCACGCTCCACGGATGCCCGCGCGCGTCTGCACAAGGATCGTTGCGATGATCACCAGTTCCAGCGTGACCAGAAGCGGCTTGAAGCCTGCGGGGAGGGCAAGCCCCATCAGCGACAGGAGAACGGCCGTTGCGGCGAACACGAAGTTCGCGATGTAGGTGCTGCGAAATTTCCGTGCGTAATTGCTTGCCTTCGCGTCTGCCCTGGCAAAGCGCGGGACAAGAAGTTGCGTGAGGCGCATCCCGAAACCGCCCGACAAGGGAGGCTGCGCGGTGAGCGTGGCGGCAGCACCCTCAAAATCGACGCGGGTCCGGAAATCCGAACGCCTGACGCGCCGGATGCCGAAGACTGCCAGCAGCAGCGGATAGCCGATTGCGAAAGAAAAGCGCCGCTTCGATCCGCCCTTTTGCGTCGTGCGTTCTGCTGTTTCCAAGGGTTCCGCCAGCAGGGGCGTGATCACGGAAGGCAGCAGGTCGAAATTCAGGCGGGCCACGCTGTCGAGGGTTTCGCGGCCCAGATAGACTTCGTGAAACCCGCTCCACAACAATTCGGGCGGACGCCTGTCGTCCGGGTCTATATGGACCACCGGTATCCCTTGCGATACCGCTTCGGCCACGATCTGGGCGGAACCGCCCCGGCCGCGCACCGGTTGCCCGTCCCAGATCGCGATAAGGATATCGCATTGTTCAAGGACGATCCGGCCCGCGCGTTCATAGGCCGCGCCGTCTCTTCCCGGCGGATCGCGCTCGCCCTGCAGTTCGAAAACCGCGTCGCAACCGGCAAGGATCGCGTAATAGCGGTCGCGGGCCGTCCCGGCGGGATGGTCTTGCGCATATTCGTCGCGAAAATAGGGGAGCACGGCATCGACTTGCCAGCCGCGTCCCTTCGCGGACTGTGCAGCGATGGAATCGGCGCCTTCGGCAAGGCTCGTAACCAGCCTCAGTTGCCCGGCGTCTTCCAGCCCGGCAGCTTCCTCGATCGCGGCGATGACACTGTCGACCCGGTCTTTCAGCGCGGGCAACAGCGCTTCGTCGAGCCGATCCAGCCGATGCCCCGTAACGCCGACGCCAAGCCTTTTCGCCGGGATGTCTCTATCCTCGGCCGGTGCCGATAAAGTCGGTTGCGGATCGGAAGTCGGCTCCACCCCGTGTGCATAGAATAGCGCCCGAAAGCTGGTCAATCCGAAAGCGGGGCGCGGGCCGAAAGCGGGGCGCGGTGTGGCAAGTCAATCCATGCCCGGAAATGTCCATGCCCGGAAATGGCACGACCGGGATGTGACCGTTTCCGGGACGGTCCCATCGCCGCAATTCCAGACTTCTGGACAAGCTCCGATTTTGCCAGCACCTTGCCGCGCGGAGATTCTTCAAGATTTTCGGCGGGGCAAATGACAAGCAATTCAGGCGAGCAACTGGCCAATTCAGGCGAGCAACTGGGCCGCGTGGTAAAGACCAACGGCACGCGCGCGATCTGCCTTGTCGATCATGACAGGCTGACGGGCTTCCGATCGTCGGGCGTTGAGGGCACGCTTTCCATGGGCTCTATCGGCGGCCTGTTCAAAATCCGCGTCGCAGGCTCGCTGCTGGTCGGTTCGATGACCGATCTGTCACAGGACGTGATGGACCGGTCCACCATCCTGGCAGAGATCGAGTATATCGGCGAAGGGGATGCCGGGCCGGACAACTGCCTTGCCGGTTTCAGGCGCGGTGTCGACGTTTTTCCCCAGCCGGGAGACGCGGTCTATTTCGCCGAGACGGCGGATTACGAGCGTATCTTCGCCCCGCCGGACGCGCCGACGATAACCGTCGGCACCGTCTATCCCACCGATACCGTGCGCGCCCCGCTGCTGGTCGACCAGTTGCTGGGCCGCCACTTTGCCATCGTGGGGGCAAGCGGCACCGGCAAATCGACGTCTGTCGCGTTGCTTTTGCAGCGAATTATCGATTTCGCGCCCCACGGCCACGTGGTGATCCTTGATCCGCACGGCGAATATGCGCGCGCATTCGGCGATGCGGCGAAGGTATGGGACGTTTCGAACCTTGAGCTGCCGTACTGGGCCATGAACCTTGAGGAACATTGCGATTCCTTCGTTCACGACAGCGGAAGCGGCCGGATCGTGGATTCCAACATCCTTGCCGCCAGCCTGCAAAAGGCCCGCTCGCGCAACGTGCGCATGGACGCGGCGGCGAAGATCACGCCGGACAGCCCGGTTTCCTATCAGGTGGCAGACCTGATCGCCGCGCTTGAAGAGCAGGCAGGGCGGCTTGAGAAGATCGCAGATGCACACAGATACACACAACTGCGGCTGACGATCGAACAATACTTCAATGACGAGCGTTTCCGCTTCATCTTCAATGCCGATTTCGCATCCCACTCGCTCGAACGGTTTCTTGGAGAGATCATGCGCGTGCCCGGCCACGGCAAGCCGATCTCCATCATCGACCTGGCTGGCGTGCCGACCGAGATCGTCAACGTGGTGGTGGCGACGATTTCGCGGCTGGTGCTGGATTTCGCCATCAGGTCCACGCACTTGCGCTCTGTCCCCGTGCTTCTGGTTTGCGAGGAAGCGCATCGCTATCTCCCGCGCGAGCATGACGACGCGACCGCATCTGTCGAACGTCAGCTTGAACGCGTGGCGCGCGAAGGGCGCAAGTACGGCGTGTGCCTGGGGCTGGTATCGCAGCGGCCTTCGGAGCTGTCCGAAACCGCGCTTTCGCAATGCGGCACGATCATGTCGCTGCGGCTGAACAACCTTGACGATCAGGACCGGCTGAAGGCGAGCCTTTCCGAAGGCGCGCGCGCCTATGTCGACGTGATCGCCGCGTTGAAGAACCGCGAATGCGTGATCAGTGGAGAGGGCGTTCCGGTGCCGATGCGGGTGGTGATCGACACGCTGGAAGCCGAACGCCGCCCCGCGTCCGACGATCCCCAATTCAGCAAGGCGTGGAGCGAAACCGGCGGCGAGGAAGACCTGCTGGCCGCGGTCGTCAGGTCATGGCGGGGGGAGGTATGACCTGCCCAGTTCCTGCCGGTTCACTTTCAGCGACGACGGGTTTTTGAGCCGTCCTTCGTTCACACCAGTCGACAAGATATCCGGCGCTCCACCAGATAATGGCCGTGCAGACGATAGAGAACAGACCGTCCACAGCATAGTGCCAGCCAAGGTGAACCGATGCGACCAGTATTATGATCGCATAGCTACCGGCGATCAGCTTTATCCAGAGCTGGCGCACGTTGGTCAGCGTAGCGAAAAAGAAGAGGAACGCGATTGAAACGTGCAAGGACGGCATGGCTGAAATGCCCGATCCCAAACTGCCCGTTTCAAACTGGTTCATCAGAAATTTCGCTTCCATCGGAGCGAACAGGCCATACTTCGCATCCACCATGGCAAGCTGGTTCGTCAAACCGTCGAACTGGTGCGATCCGTAGAAGTGAAAATAGAAACAAGGGCCAACAGAGGACAGGGCGGTTGCGGCAAGGCTGCCGAGAAGCGACCAGCACAGCAAATAGGAAAGCAGGCCGCGCGCCTGAAGCTTCATGTTGGACGTGAAGCAGAACCAGCCGAACATCACCATCATCATGGCAAACCACACCGTATAGGCACGGTCGAGGAAGACCGTGCCGACAGGGCCGATCAGGGCATGGGTAATACGCCACGGATCGATGCCGAACAGTGCCCGGTCCGCTGCGGCCAGATAGGGGTCGGCATAGAAGGGAACGATGCGTGGAATCGCCGATTTGTAGGAACTGATGGCCCGGCCCATCGGCAACATCAGCAAAATGAAAAGCATTCCCCGCGTCAGCCAGTGACGACGCATATACACGGTCTTGCGGAACGCGCGGATTGGCTGATCGACCTGTCGTTTGGTAATTTCAACGCTCAGAAGGCCGAACCAGATCAGGCCGGGCAACAGCCAGCCCGGCAACATCTGGCGTAACCCGCCATAGCTGAAATAGTTTGCGGCCGGTGCAAGGCCCCAAAATGCCCCGGCGGTAAATTCAACCGCAGCGAATGCCAGCAGGATAATATAAGCCAAGCCGAGGTTGCCGAACATTTTGCCCCCTGCATCTGTGCGCGACGTTCGCTTCGCCATGCAATCGCCGTCAGATCGGTCAAATTCCGCTTGAAGCGTAAACCCGTTGCCTGAAGGTTACGTTTACCCGTTCGGACAGGATCAGGTAAGGCAACCATACGGCCACACTGATCAAGACCTTGTCCACGTTGCTGGTTAACAATCCTTGCAATGGCTCTGCGACGCCCGCCGGCAGGCCATTAGCCATGCCTATTTGCCGGGCGATCAGGCATTGGATGGCGATATCCAGCACCCATGTGAAAATCAGCATTCGCGGAAAATAGGCCACGCTGCGCAGCGCCAGAATGAAGCAGACCATGTAGAAAAAGCCCATCACGGCAAGGTCTGCCGACATCATCAGGAACAGCGACTGGCCCCACGCGGGCGCGTGGCCGTTCAGCGCCGGGATGGATACGAAGAATTCAAGGCTGCGCACGGCCACGTTCAGCAACAGCCCCACCAGCATGGAAGCCATGAAACCGGCCGGTCCGAACAGCGGGTTGGCCCGCGCTTCGGTTATGCTGATCCGCCGCCATTTTCCGCAAGGCGACAGCCGCAGGGATGGTTGCGCTGTCAGCGTTCCCTGGGGGAAGGCGCGGTCCGCAAGGTAAAGCCCGGCCACCGGGGCCAGCGCGACCGCGCAATAGGGCAGGATCAGCGCCAGGGCATCCGCTGCGGAGCGCACGGGAACGGGGGCGAGCAACAGCTTAAGGGCGATCGCGGCGGTAACGGCCGCCGTCCAGGCAATGGCGATAGCGCCGATATTGCGCTGGAGATAGCGCACCACGCGCTGGCTGCGGCTTTCCAGCCGGCGCAGGTACTCGCCCGGCAACATTGCCGCAAACCGGCCGACACCGGATCGCATGGGTCTTGCCTTCGGCATTGCACGGTCAGCAGATATGTTCATTGCCCACCTGTCAATCGCCCAACTGCCAATCGCAACACGCGCCGGCATCGAACTGGCAATGCGCCGGGGCGGAAACTTGGAAAGCCGAATCAGGGTGATAGTCCGAATCATGGCCGGTGGCCGCCCGCCAGATGCCAAAAAACAACACGTTAACCTTCGCGATTAACAAACTAACGCGCTAACCTTTTGCACACAAAGATTAATTTATTCCTGCGCTTTTTCGTTTGACCCAAACGGCCCCTTTCCACAAGATTAGCAGCGTTCCGAGGGAACATGACGTGATGGCTCCGGCGCAACTGCCGGAAATAAAACAACAAGGGGTCGCGTCGGTTCCAGCATATCTCCCCCTCGGACGGGCAAGCCGGAAATAGATGCCGGTGCCTATTTTGGACTTACCCGGGCTAACGGATGATCGCCGGGGTGTTTAGGGGTGATTGACCATGAAAACCTTTCTCAAGACCTTTATCGCTGACGAGTCGGGCGCTTCGGCGGCCGAATATGCTCTGATCCTTGCCATCGTTGGTGTCGGTATCGGTGCTGCCGCTCTTACGCTTGGCGCCAACGTCAAGCAGGCGATTGGCAATGCGGCTTCGGACGTTTACAAGTGCAACAACACGACGAGTGTGACTGCATCTTCGTCGGTCAACTCCGCTGCTTGCACTGGCAATGCTGGCTAATTTGAGTATAGAAATGGCCTGGTCTGCCTTTGCAGGCTGGGCCTTTTCGCCTTCAATATCTTAGGTGGCTGCGTCTTGGGGGGAGCTTCATGCAGGGGCGAAACGCCATAATTCTGCTCATTGCGGTGGTCATCGGCATCGTGGCCGTCATCATCGCCAATTCCTGGTTTTCCGGGATGCAGCAGCGGCAAGAAAAAGTCGCGGTCCAGCAGAAGCTATCCCGCATCGTCGTCGCCACCCAGCCGATGGAATTCGGCACCAAGATCACGCCGCAGATGGTGCGGATGCAGAACTGGCCGGCGGACTCCGTTCCGCAGGGCGCCTTTACCTCTATCGATGCGGTTCTGAAGGACAATCGCGTGGCGCTTCGCCCCATCGTCCCCAACGAACCCGTTCTTGCCAGCAAGGTAAGCGGCACCGATGGCCGCGCCACGCTGGCCGCCGTGCTGCCCGAAGGCATGCACGCCTATTCCATCAGGACAGACGCGACGCGCGGCGTTTCGGGCTTCGTGCTTCCCGGCACGATGGTTGACGTGCTGCTCACCCGCAAGATCGATGGTGATGGTGCCGGTCCGCAAGACCTGCGCTCAGACGTTATCCTGCGCAACGTGGAAGTGCTCGCCGCCGACCAGATGGCGAACGACAAGGAAGGCAAGCCCAAGGTGAGCCGCAACGTAACGCTGGCAACGACCCTGTTCGATGCGCAGCGCCTTTCGATTGCCGAAAAGGTCGGCACAATCAGCCTGGCCCTGCGCAAGGTGGAAGACGCCGCGCAGGACAAGGCGGACGGCGTGGTGCGCGATGCCGCCTTTACCGTTACTGACCGCCAGCTGGGCGGCAGGCGGATGTATATCGCCAAGCGCCGCGAAGGCCCGCCGCCATCCAGCATTCCGTCGGCGCGCATGGCTTCCGGCCCTGTTTCCGCCGCACCCGCCTTTTCGGGGCCGAGCATGACCGTTTTTCGCGGCACGGACCCCACAATCTATCCGCTTGGCTTCTCGGGGGGGAAGTAAGATGAAGGTCCTGACCGGAGCCAGGTCTGTCGCAGTGGGCGCGCTTCTGGCGCTTATGCTGCCCGCGCCCGCATTCGCGCAATATTCCAGCCAGATGGACGGTGCATCGCTGCACGCCGGCGAACTGGAAGTGCCCATAAACAAGAGCCAGGTCGTCACCGCCGACCGCTCCATCGCCAAGGCGTTGGTCGGCAACGCCGACATCGCGGACGTTCTGCCCATCTCGGGCCGCTCGGTCTATGTGCTGGGCAAGAAGCTGGGGACCACCAGCCTGACGCTTTACGATACCGGCGGCCGGGTTATCGCGATCATGGATGTCGCGGTGGGGCCGGACGTGGAAAGCCTGCGCCGCCAGATCGCGCAGCTGATCCCCGGACAGGACATCGAAGCGCGCATTTCCAACGGGTCCATCCTGCTTTCGGGCATGGTCAGCGATCCCGGCGCGGTGGACCGCGCGATGCAGCTGGCCAAGGCCTTTGCCGGCGATAACGTGATCAACCTGATGACCGTGGGCGGCAGCCAGCAGGTCATGCTGGAAGTGAAGTTTGCCGAAGTGAACCGCCAGATGGGCGAAAAGCTCGGCCTCGATTATGGCTTCTCGGACAACGGCAGCTTTGGCGGCGTGATCGGGGAAGGGGCGGCGCAGTCCGGCGCGGGCGCGGCCACGCTGGGCGCGATTTCGGATTCCTTCGGCATCTTCGGCAAGTCGTTCAGCATCGGATCGACCAGCATCAACGCCACGCTGAACATGCTGGAACGCCACGGCCTGGCAAAGACGCTGGCGGAACCCACGCTGATCGCGCTTTCGGGCGAACGCGCTTCGTTCCTGGCGGGCGGCGAGTTTCCGATCCCCGTATTGCAAGGCTCTTCGGGCGGAACGGGAACCAACAACAACGCCATCACCATCCAGTTCAAGCCTTTCGGCGTCAGCCTGGGCTTCACGCCCACGGTGCTGGGCGACAAGGTGATCAGCCTTGTGGTGGAACCCGAAGTCAGCTCGATCGATCCTTCGGCATCTGTAACGGTGAACGGTCTGGTCGTGCCCGGCCTGCAAACGCGCAGGGCCAGCACCACGGTGGAATTGCGCGACGGTGAAAGCTTCGCCATCGCCGGCCTGATCCGCCGCGATTTCCAGACCACCGTGCGCCAGCTTCCGATCCTGGGGTCGATCCCGATCATCGGTTCGCTGTTCCGTTCTTCCAGCTTCCAGAAGGGCGAGACGGAACTGCTCATCATCGTAACGCCGCGTCTGGTTGCGCCGATCAAGCCGGAGCAGGTTCGCCTGCCGACCGACCAGATCGAAGATCCCAAGGCGGTTGACGTGCTGATCGACGGGGAAGGGTACAAGCCCAAGGCCCTGCCGCCGCAGCCGAACGCGCCGATGGCCGATCCTGCAGGCGCCGCGGCGGCCGCACCTGCGGCCACGGGCGGGACCGCACCCGATGCAGCGGCAAAGAAGGATCCGGGCTATGAATATTGAACGCGGACGCTGGATTGCGATGGCCGGGCTTCTTCTGCTCGCCGGCTGTGAACACGGGGTTTATGGCAACGATCCGCGCGTGACGGACCTGGGCGAAGCCAACCGGCAGACCATGATGGCCCAGGTGATCGATCCCGATCCGCAATACGAATACCTCGATCCCGCAACCAGCGGCGAGCACGCCGCGCAGGCGATCGAACGCTATCGCACCGACAAGGTGAAAAAGCCTGCGGCCGTCCGCAGCACGTCCGTCAGTAGCGGCGGCGGCGGCGGTGGCGGCGGATAAGGGAAAGTGGACTGGAGCGGCGATGGAAGCCGGATTTTTCCGATCTTTCGCGCGGGATGAGCGCGGCGCCATTTCATCGCTTTATGCGGTCGGCATTCTCGCGCTTGTCGCGATCGCGGGGGTAGGGTTCGACTATGGGCGCATGATGGCGCTCGATACCGAATTGCAGAACGCGGCCGACCAGTCGGCGCTGGCCGCGGCGACGCAGCTTGACGGAAGCGACGGTGCAATGGCCCGCGCGCGAGCGGCTGCCATCAATGCGCTTGGCAACCAGACGCGTTTCGCGAACGACCGCGATGCGGACGGCCGGAACCTGAGCATTCCTTCCGCCAATGTCGAATTTTTCGATGGTTACGCAAACGACACCTTCGGCAGCGTCGCCACGACGGACGATGCGGCCAAGGTGGTGCAGGTGACGGTAAGCCCGCGCCGGGTGTTCTATGCGCTGACGCCGCTGGTCGATGCCTTCTCCGGCCGCGCGACGGGCAAGGCTGCGGCCATGCTACAGACCGCGACCTGCAACGTGCCGCCGATGATGTTCTGCGTGCCGAATGGCGCGGACGGCAATCCGCGCCGCGATTTTCCGACGTCGGACGATATCGGACACGGCCTTGCGCTCCACTTCAAGGCAAATGGCGTCAGTTCCAATCCCAGCAGCACCGATGCGACGCAGACGGATACGACCGTATGGGCACCCGGCGACTTCGGGTTCCTTGACATGGATTACTATCCCAAGAGTGGCCAGAACTCGACCGCCGGGGTAAATTCCTACGCGCTGGGCTGCACCGGAACACCGCCGGTAAGCAATCCGGGTTTCCGCACGCCGCAGGGCACGGCGCTCAATACCCGGTTCGATCTGTATGGAACGCCGAAGAAGAGCTGCGATTCCAGCACGGGTGACTTCTGTCCTTCGCCCAATGTGACGAAGAACTGGATCAACGTGCAGACGGTGACAGTGACCGACCCGAGCACGGCGACATGTGCATCGACTCCTCCGAACAAGAGCACCTGGAGGCCTTACGATGCAAGCACCGACAGTTCGTTTTCCAATCCCGGCTATCCGCTGGATGCATCCTATTCCGGACCATATGGCGATGGAAACTGGTCTCCGTCGACATGGATCTCGGCCGCTCATCCCGGCAACACGCTCGACGCTATTCCCGATCTTGACGGGAATGGCGAGATCAGCAGGTATGAGGCATACGAGTGGGAGATGGGCGATCCGGCCAACCTGCTGAAGCCGAGGCTGCTGCACAGCGATCCGCCGGTGGCGTCGAACGGCAACAGCGGCAAATGGGACGTCACGCTCTATTGCTCTTATCCGCAACCGGTGAATGCCACCGGCTTTCCCGCCAGCGATTCCGAAAAGGATCGCCGTGTGATGTCTGTTGCGGCGGTCGATTGCTCCAGCCTCAACGGCAAGGAGGCGGTCGATATCGTGCGCTGGGTCGACCTGTTCCTGGTCCAGCCGGTCAATACCACCGCGGAAGATCGCAACTTCCAGACGGAAATCATCGGCCCGGCCCGCCAGGCCAATGGCAACAGCGGCTTCCAGTATTTCGGCAAGCGCAAGGCGGTGTTGATCCGATGAGCCCGCGCCGCTTCATCCGTTCCGACCGGGGGAATGCGGGGGTCGAGTTCGCACTCGTCCTGCCGATGCTGATCGTGCTGATGTTCGGCGGGTTCGAGGCCGGTAACTTCGTGTGGAACGAGCACAAGCTGGTAGAAGCGGTGCGGGACGGCGCGCGCTTTGCCTCGCGCTATCCGGTCAGCACGTTTTGCGACGGCGAGAGGGCGAAACCCGCCACGGACGCTACCTATGCCGATGCAGTCGACGTGATAAAATTCTATACGCGCACCGGACGTATGCCGGGAAGCGACCAACAGGCGAACGCGGCCGTCCTGCCGCGCGTGCCCAACTGGACCAGCGATAGCCAGGTGACGTTCGATCCGGGCTGCGGCAAATTCGTGAGGACCGGGATCTATGGCGCCTTGACCAACGAGGCCGGCGATGCCGGTCAGGCCGGGCCTCTTGCGTCGATTTCAGCTTCGGTGCCGTATCGTTCCCTTTTCCACGGCCTCGGCTTTCCGAGCGTGGGCATTGTTCTGAGGGCGCGGTCCAACGTCGCGGTGATCGGGCTATGATCCGGATCGCGGCCTTCCTGCGCCAGGATCGCGGCGCGACCGCGGCGGAATTCGCGCTGGTCCTTCCGGTGGCGTTGCTGTTCCTTCTGGGGATCATCGACGTTGGCCGCTATGCCTGGGCGATGAACCGGATGGAAAAGGCGGTGCAGATGGGAACGCGCTATGCTGTTGCCACGTCGATCGTGCCCGAAGGCCTTAACAGCAAGGATTTCGTCGGCTTCGATTGCGGGGGCACGAGCGTTCTCGGGCCGGGCGATCCGATTTGCCGCGATGCGATCGGCACCATCGCCTGCACCGGCAGCCCGGCTTCGTGCACTTGCACGCCAAGCGCGCTTTCCGGTTCGTGCACCGGCCTTCCGGGAAATGCGGACAACGACGCATTCACGAAAATCGTCAACCGGATGCGGGTCGTTTCCCGGTCGGTCCAGCCCGGCGACGTTACGATCACGTACAGCGGTTCGGGGTTGGGCTATGCCGGCGATCCCTCTGTCGCCGACGACGGAACGCCTTTGAGCCAGGTTTCCCCGGTGGTAAGCGTGCAGGTGAAGGGCGCGACGTTCCGTTCGCTCGTCGCTTTCGGGGCGCCGCTTCGGCTTCCGACATTCCGATATTCCGAAACTCTCGAGGATGGCGACGGTTCTGTCGCGTATTAGGCTGATTCCATGGGCAACTTTGATAGAAAACTTGAATTGATGAACGATATGATTCCGACGTTGCCCGGCGGCCTTGTGATCGCTGCGAATGCCGCCGAGATCGAGCGGCTGCGCACCGCTTCGGTTGGCACCGCCTATCGGGGAGCGGTGTTCATTGCCACGACGCCGGGAGAGCCCCTGCCGAGAGACATTGTCGATTCCGCGCGCGTCCTGGTGATCGAGGTCGATCCGGAAGACGACGTATCGTTGCGCCGTGTCGGCGGCATCCGGGCGGAACGGCCGGACCTTGCCATCATCGCGGCGCTGGCAAAGGCCGATGTGTCGCTGGTGCGCACGTTGATCCGGCAGGGCGTTTCCGACGTTGCCACGTTGCCGTTCGAACCGGTGGAACTCGCGTCGCAGATTCTGGACGCCTCGGCGAAGTCCGCGGGCAAGGAAAGCAAGGTCAGCCTTGCTCCGATGTTCAGTATCGTGCGCGGGACAGGCGGTTGCGGAACGTCGACGGTCCTCACCCACCTTGCCGCTGCCTTGCAGGAGGATTGCGCGGGCAGCAAAGGCGTGTGCATCGTCGATCTTGACCTGCAGGGCGGGGATATCGCGCCGCTTCTGGGGGTGGAACCCAAGGTTACGGTTGCATCGCTGCTCGATGCCGGGGACCGGCTGGATGCCGATCTGGTCCAGGCCGCGGTGACGCGGACGCGCCATGATTTTTCATTGATTGCGGCGCCCGAAATGATCGAGCCGCTCGACACCGTCGATGTCGACTATTTGCTGCGCGCGCTGGCGCTGGTTCGCCAGCAGTTCGATATCGTCCTGCTGGACCTGCCGGCAAACTGGACCAACTGGGCGCTTTCCACCGCCCTTGCATCGACGCGCGTGTTGCTGGTTACCGATCTTTCCATCGCCAGCCTGCGACAGGCGAAGCGCAAGTTGCAGCTGCTTTCCTCCATCGGTCTGGAAAAGGACAAGGTGGAAGTTGTCGTCAACCGGCTGGAACGCAGGCTGTTCAAGGCCATCGGCGTCGAAGAGGCGGAAGAGGCGCTCAACCATCATGTCCTTGCGGGGTTGGCGAACGAAGGCGCGGCTATCCGCGGTGCACAGGACCAGGGGCTACTGATCGAAGAGATCGAAAGCCGCAGCAGGTTTGCCAGGGATATCCGGGCGCTTGCCGCTCAACTTTGCGGCCAGGGGGGATAGGCGCCCATGGCGATGTGGAACGTCAGGAAAACGCACGATGCCACCGAAGCACCGCCACAGGTGCATCCCGGCGACGTGGCCGCTCCGCCCCCGCAGGCGTCGGCGGGGCGTTCCCGCGCGGCGGAACGCAAGCTGCAACTGAAAGTTTCGATCCACCGCTCCCTGCTCGACAAGATCAACCTTGCCGCGCTTGACCAGTTTTCGCGTGAGCAGATCGAAATGGAGGTCAAGGACATCGTTCTTGAGCTTCTTTCGACCAAGCACGAAATGCTCAACGCCGAGGAACGGCGCGAGCTGGTCGAGGAAGTGCTGGACGAATTGCTCGGTCTGGGGCCGCTTGAGCCCTTGCTGAAGGACGAGACGATCACCGATATCCTGGTGAACGGATATTCGACCGTGTTCGTTGAACGTAACGGTTTGCTGGAAAAGGTGCCCACCCGTTTCCAGGACGACAAGCACCTGCAACGCATCATCCAGAAGATCGTCAGCGCGGTTGGCCGGCGGATCGATGAATCCTCGCCCTATGTCGATGCCCGTCTTGCCGACGGTTCGCGCGTGAACGCGATCATTCCGCCGCTGGCGGTGGACGGATCGACGCTGTCCATCCGCAAGTTCGCGAAGAAGCGTATCGGCATGGAGCGCCTGATCGAGTTCGGCAGCATTCCGCAGCCGATGGCGACGGTGATGCAGGCGATCGTCGCGGCGCGGCGCAACGTCCTGATCTCGGGCGGCACCGGTTCGGGCAAGACCACGCTGCTCAACGCCATGTCCTCTTTCATCGATCATCGCGAACGTATCGTGACGATCGAGGATTCGGCCGAGCTCCAGCTTCAGCAAGAGCATGTCGTCAGACTTGAAACGCGCCCGCCCAACCTTGAAGGGAAGGGCGAGGTGTCGCAGCGCGATCTCGTCAAGAACGCGCTGCGTATGCGGCCTGACCGGATCATCGTGGGCGAGGTTCGCGCCGGCGAAGCCTTCGATATGTTGCAGGCGATGAACACCGGCCACGACGGATCGATGACGACGGTCCACGCCAACTCGCCGCGGGATGCGCTGGCGCGTATCGAACAGATGATCGGCATGAGCGGGATCGACATTACGCCCCGGTCCGCGCGCAACCAGATCGCGTCGGCGGTGAACATCGTGGTCCAGGTCGCCCGCCTGATGGACGGCCGCCGCCGGGTCACCAGCCTTTCCGAAATCACCGGGATGGAGGGCGAGACGATCACCATGCAGGAGATCTTCCGCTACAAGATGACGGGCCGGACCGAAGACGGAACCGTTATCGGCCACTTCGAAGCCACGGGCATTCGCCCCAAACTTCTGGCCGATGCGGCTGCATACGGTGTGGACCTTCCGTCCGAAATCTTCCGGCCGGAAACGAAGCTGAACTGAGATGATCGACCTGCTCATCCGCATTGTCGTTCTGCTCGCGATCTTCGCGTCGATCTTCGTCGTGTCGCAGATCGCGCTTTCGGGCATCTGGCGCAGCCGGGCGCGCAGCGCGGCGATCAACAAGCGGTTGCGGATGATCAAGGAAGGCGCATCGCGTGAGGAAATCGCGGTGCATTTGCGCAAGAACGCGCCGGACGAATTTCCCAACCTGCCGGTGCCCGTGGCCAAGATGCTGCGGGCATTCCAGCGTTCGCTTTTCGCCGCAGCCGTCCCTTTGACCATGTCGCAGGCGCTGGCCGCGATCGGTGCGTTCTTCCTGGTCGTCTTCGTCGTGATGGCTTTGGCGGCCGCGCTTTGGGGATTTGCCCTTCACGCCGGCGTGGTGGTGATGATCGGCGCGGTCGCGGCGGCGATTGCCATCGCCATGCCGCTGTTCATTCTCAACAACCGGGCCCGCCGCCGCCGCAAGAAAGTGGAAGAACAATTCCCCGTCGCGCTGGACGTGTTCGTGCGCGCGTTGCGCAGCGGGCACCCGGTCGCTTCGGCAATCGAACTGCTCACCACAGAGATGGAAGATCCGATCGGCTCCGAATTCGGCCTGGTTTCGGACGAGGTCGCCTATGGCGCGGAACTGACGGACGCGATCGAGGCGATGGCCGAACGCTGGGATCTGGAAGACATGCGCATGTTCGTGGTGTCGCTGTCGGTGCAGATCGAAACCGGCGGCAACCTGGCCGAAGTGATCGAGAACCTGAACCAGGTTATTCGCGAACGCGCCAGCCTCTATCGCAAGGTGCGTGCGCTCAGTTCCGAAGGGCGAATGACCGGATGGATGCTGACCGTGCTGCCGGTGGTCACGTTCATCGGGATGTTCATGGTCAATCCGGGGTTCTACCTGAATGTGGCGATGGACCCGATTTTCCTGTTCGGGTTCCCTTCGCTGATCATCCTGTATTTCATCGGTGTCTTCTGGATACGCAAATTGGTTGACATCAAGGTCTGATATGCTTGGTTTTGTTCTCCAGGATCCGTTGATCCGCATCATCCTGCTGGTAGCGATCTTTGCCGTCGTGGTGTTCGCGGCGGTGTATGTGATGAACCTGATCGGGCGCCGGATCATGGTCAGGACGCAGATCAGGGAAATGGCCGCGGGCGCGCTTGAAGTCGTTCCTTCGGCACGGGCGTTGCGATCGGTAGAAAACGACACAGCCTGGTCGCGCATCGCCGCAGCGGTGGAGAAGGCGGGCCTCAACCTTACCGACACGAACGACGAAAGGCTGACCAAGCGTTTGCGCGCGGCGGGCTTCAGTTCGCCTGCCGCGCCCCGTGTGTTCACGCTGGTGCGGCTTGTCATGCTGATCGTCCTACCGCTCAGCTATGTCTCGCTGTCCTATTTCAGCGGGAACCCGCCGTCGTTTCTGAAGCTTTACCTGATCGGTTCACTGCTGGCTCTGCTTGGTCTCTATCTGCCCAACATCTATGTCCAGGCCCGTGCCGACCGGCGCAAGGAAGCGATCGTGAACGGCTTCCCGGACTGTCTGGATCTGTTGCTGGTATGCGTGGAATCTGGCCTGGGGCTTGAGGCCGCGATGGACCGCGTGGGCCGCGAAATGGCCCTGTCGCATCCGCTGGTTGCGGAACTGCTTTCGATTACCACGCTGCAACTGCGCGCCGGTGCATCGCGCGAAGAGGCGTTCCGCAAGCTGTCGGGCAGCGCGCAGGTGGAAGAGATCAGGTCGTTCACGACGCTTCTTATCCAGTCCGACCGGTTGGGGACGAGCATTTCGTCCACGATGCGGGTCTATGCCGCCGAAATGCGCGAAAAACGCCGCATGAGGGCGGAAGAGAAAGCGCACAGGCTGCCCGTTCTCATTTCTATCCCGCTTGTCGCCTGCATGCTGCCGGTGATGATCGGAACGCTCATGCTGCCGGCCGTTGTCATGGTGGTCCGGGATATCTTCCCGCTGATGTTGGGACGTTGAACAATAGGAGGTTGCCAATGCGCAGGACAATCGCGACCATCGTTGCTCTGACCATTGCCGCGCCGGCCCTGTCGGGGTGCGCGTCGCTGTTCGGAAGCCGCTTCAGTGCGCAATCCGCCAATTGGGTGCCGGATCAGCGCGACCCTCATGAATATGCGAGTTCGCAGATGTCGCTGGGGCGGGACGGACTGCGATACGGTCAATACGGCCTCGCGGTTATCGCCTTCCGCAATGCCGAGCGGTTTCCCGAATTTGCCGCCGACGCGCATAACGGACTGGGCGTAGCCTATGCCCAGATCGGCCGACCCGACGTTGCGCGGCATTATTTCGAGATGGCGATCAACGAAGCGCCAAAGGACAAGCGGTATAGTGCGAACCTTGCAAGGCTGGACGCCAGCCTTGCCGACCAGCAATCGAAGGCGCTTGCGCAGGCAGCGCCAGCCGCACCCCATGCTGTGGCCGATGCCCGTGGGCAGAACCAGATCATCGCCCAATTCCCCGGCAACGCCGTTCGTGCGGGATTGCGTGTAGAAATGCCGGCAGATTCGATGCAGCGCGTTTCGCAACGCGAAGTGGAAGTGGGCAGCGGAACGCCTGCCGCGGGCAGGCGCCGCTCGAACGTCAGCGCCGTTGCCCTCGCGCACCGGCCGACCGGGCGGCGGCTTAACCCGAATTACCCCGTCACGATCGATTACGCGGACCGCAAGGACTTCGGGTCTTCGGCCGTCCACGTTGCGAAGAAGGCGGCCTATCCGGTGCACATAGAGCTCGACCAGTAAGGCATTTCACCACGATGGAAACCGCAACTGTTGGCGCCCATGCGGTGCTTGTCGCCGCGTGCCTGTGCGCGGCATATCTCGATATTCGATACCGCCGCCTGCCGAACTGGTTGAGCGCTCTTACGCTGATCGCAGGCGTCGTTCTGGCTGGCGTCGCGGGCGGTTTTCCTGCGGTTGGCGCGGTGGCCATTCACGTGGTCATCGCGCTTGCCGTGGGCATGGCGTTGTTCGCGATGGGCTGGATCGGCGCGGGAGATGCCAAGTTCTATGCGGCCGTTTCCGCCTGGTTTTCGTGGCACTATGCGGCTGCGCTTGCCGGAGCGATCGGGATCGGCGGGCTTGTGTTGCTGGTTGCCTGGTTTCCGCTGCGCAAGATGGGAAGGGGCAAGGAAGATCCCCTGTTTCGCCAGTTGCCATTTGGCGTGGCAATCGCCCTGGGCGCGCTGCTCGCCCATTTCGGCGTGGCCCTTGTCGCGTAAAGTGGCCCTTGCCGCGTAAAGGCGCGTTTGGTCAGCGCCCCAGCGGATTTACGGCGTGTCCGTCGATCCGGACCTCGTAATGCAGGTGCGGCCCGGTTGAGAGCCCTGTAGATCCGACATAGCCGATCACGTCCCCGGCATGAACTGCCTGACCGGCGGCAACGGTCATGCGCGACATATGGGCATAGCGCGTCTGCACACCCTTTCCGTTGTCGAGGGAGACCATCAGCCCGTAGCCACCGGCCCAACCGGCCGAACGGACTATGCCGTCTGCGGTCGCTTCTATTGGCGCACCATATGGCGCACCAAGATCGACGCCGCTGTGCCATCTTTCTCCGCCAAGCAATGGATGCCAGCGCATTCCGAACCGGCTGGTAAGGATCGGCGAGGACAGCGGCATTCCGCTGGGAACGCCGCCGGTTCCCCCTGAAAAACCGGACTTTGACGCGGCGAGGAGACGTTGCGCGCGCAAGTAGCCTGCGAAGTCGACCGGGCTTCCGCTCAGGTCCATCGCCCGGCCTGCAACCACTGCGGGATCGGAGGCAACGCGAAGCACGGAAACGTCTGCCGCGCCTGTCGATCTGACGACGGTTACGCGTGCCGGAGCCAACGTGCGCGCGGCCGGTTCGGGAACGCTGCGCGAAACGGGCCATGTGACCAGCTTTGCCCCGACGGACTCGTTACTCTTCAATGCCGCGACGCCGGAGCGCGAATGGCTTTTTACTGAAGGCTCCGCGGCGAAAGCGTGCGACGATGCAACACCGGCCATCGCAAGGATGGCCAGAATCCGTGCGGCAGGGGAGCGTATCGACATTTCGCGTGCCGTCACAGCTCGGAAATGACCAGTACGTCGTCGCCTGCGTCATAGCGCAGGTCGATCCCCGCGCTGCGCAATTTTGCAAAGCTCAGGTATTCCGCGTTGGCTGACGATCCGGCAAGCCTGCTATAGGCCGAAGGCTGCATTTCGGTCTGGACCATCGAAAGAAGGTCGCCAAGCCTTACCGCAAGCCCGCCGCTCGCATCGATCTTTACGGTAAGCCTGCCCGCGATGTGGTTGTTCAGGCTTACCGACGTCTCGTGCATGATGACGCCGTCGACCAGCCGGTCGCGCGAAGGAGCGGCACCCGCCAGCCGTCCCGGCTTGCCGCCAGATTGACGGACGCTTGGCTGCGCCAATGCAGCGGTGCGCGTGGCCGATCGCTTTCCAGCCTGCGGCGCGGCGCGCGGAATATCCGCAAGATCGAACGTCTCGACCGCCCTGGAGCCTTGCATGAGCGCGGGTTGCTGGCTGTCGGTGGAAACGGATGCCAGACCAGCACCCTTTCCGGGCCGGGCGGCTGCCGCCGCTCCCGCACTGGATACCGGATCGGCAAAGCTTGCGCTGTCGTCCGCAATAGTCGGTACCGGGGCGGTGGCGCCGCCAGTTGGGGCGCTTGCCACGGGGCTGGTGTTCATCGTCGCCGCGATGGGCCGGAGCGGCGCCGCTGTTGCGCCCGCCGGTTGCTTGAAAGGCTGCTCTATTTCCACGTCGGGAAGGGTGAAGGCGATCAACGCGCGATCAGGCGAGGCAATCGGTGCCGTGCGGCGAATTGTGCCGACCGGGCTGGACGCAAGCGGCAAATCGAACCGCACGGCTAGGTTTTCGCTCCCGTTACCGTGCGACTCGGATTTCAGAGCCTGTGAAGTGCGCGTTGTCGGCTGGCGCAGCCCGGGTATGGAAGGTGCGGTTTCCCCGATTGCAGCAAGGCGATTTACATTTGTTCTCGAATTGCCCGGTTTTGCGGCAAGAGATTGATCCAGAACGGTTTTGCCTGTTCTTCCACCGTCGAATCCGGCCGATTTTTCCGGATTGGCAGAGAAAGCCGCGCGCACCATTGCGCTTGCCGGAAGCGTTTTGCCCGGCGGCGTATGGGCGAACGCAACGGCGACGCTCGCAATGCCGCCGGCAAATGCAGCGGCAATAAACGGAAATTCCGCGTCAAGTGATTGGAATCGCAATGTTCCTGGATGCGCTGAGTAGGTCATCTCGCTGCACCACCCCCAGTTGTCCGATCCAACCAGAATATCACAACCGGCATCCGGGAAAAAGCAGCCTTGCGGTCAGGGCGCGCGACACGGGCCGATTGCACCAGCGCTGCGGGACCGTCGCAAATCCGCGCGGTAACGAACGATTTCGGTTGTGTACCACTACCGGACAGTTCGTATTCAGGCACCCATGTTGTTAGTTTACAATGATTAACGCGCTTGCACGACTCGTTCTGGCGTGGTGTGCTGAAACTCTGGGAGTTGAGCTGTCCCGAGTCGGCCTTTGGCCCGGAGAGATTAGTCGCTTCCAGCTAACCATGTGCTCGGGTCGTCGAACGGGCAATCCTTCCAGGTTTCACGATTCCCGTTCGTGAGCGCGTCCCGGCCGATCCTCGTTGGGAGGACCGGCTTTGGGTTGCAGGGGATCGGAAATGGATTTTCAGGAGGGACGTCAGTCCGGAAGCAATGGTACGAATGCGTCGGCGGACAATACCGCTGCCGAGCATACTGCCGCTGCAAGCAACGCTCCGGCTGCAAGCAACGCCGTTGAACTCGTGCCCAATGCAGACAACGTCGTCGTCCTGCCCGAAGGGGCAAGCCTCGACGATTTGACCGTCCAGGGCCGTGATATCGTCATCACGCTGCCCGACGGGCAGGTCTATGTGATCCACGACGGCGCCGTTTACGTCCCGCAGATCGTTGTCGACAATGTCGAAATCCCGCCGTTGAACCTGGCGGCCCTGCTTACCGGCAATGGCCCGCAACCCGCGGCCGGTGCGGCGCAAAGCTCCGGCGGCAATTTTGCCGAAGCGGCCGGCCCGATCCAGTCGGCCTACGGTCTGGGCGATCTCCTGCCGTACACCAATCTTTCGTTCAGCGAACCGCAGCAGCGCGAAGTGCTGCCTTACCTGGCCGACAACAACGTTCCCGACGTGGTCATCCAGGACGGGTCGCCGGCATCCTCGAACGCGGTGGACAATGTCAGCGAGGCGGGCCTTCCGGCCGATCGCCTCAATGGCAACGTCGAAAGCCCGGGCTCGTCGGCTGGCGACGGCTCGGATTCAACGACCGGCACGATTTTCATCACGTCGCCCGACGGTATCGGGTCGATCACGATCAATGGCGTCACCGTCACCGGCGTTGCCGGCCAGGAGATCGACACCGGCACCGGCTCGCTCGTGCTGGGCGCGCTCGAAAACGGGCAGATCGGATATACGTATACGCTGTATGACAACACGTCCGGCGATAATGCGTCCGACGTGTTTTCCGTTGTCGTAACCGACACGGACGGCGACAAGGCCAATGCGACGTTGACCATCAACATCGCCGACGATGTGCCGACCGCGCATGCGGACAGCGGCAGCGCAGGTGAGGGCGCCACGCTTAACGTGAATGCGGCCTCCGGCGTATTGTCGAACGACGTGTTGGGAGCGGACGGCGCGGCGCCGGGCGGCGCGGTGACGGGCGTTGTTGCGGGCAGCGACACGAGCGCGGCGGTGACAGGCGGGATCGATACGGCGATCGCGGGGAGCTACGGCACGCTGACGCTGCACGCGGACGGCAGCTACAGCTATGCGAGCACGGCGAACGGGGTACCCGCGGGCGGGGCGAGCGACACGTTCGTCTATACGATCACCGACGGCGACGGGGACACCTCGACGACGACGCTGACGATCAACCTTACGGACAGCGGGCTTGCGGCGACCGGCGAGGACGCGAGCGTGAACGAGGCGGCGCTGGACGGGATCGGCTCGAACCCGTCGAGCAATGCGGAGACGGTGAGCGGGACGCTGGTGGACAACGCGTCCGGCGGCAGCGGGGCGCTGAGCTATGCGCTGGTGGGCTCGGGCACGGGCAGCCACGGTTCGATCACGGTGAACCCGGACGGGACGTGGAGCTATACGCTGACGAGCCCGGTTGACGGGACGACGCTGGATAACGGCACGAACACGGTCGATAACGTCGAGAGCTTCACCTACCAGGTGACCGACGCGAACGGGAACACGACGACGAACACGATCACGATCGACGTGATCGACGACGTTCCGACGGCGCGCGCGGACAGCGACAGTGTGGTCGAGGGCGGCACGACCGACGGCAACGTGGTGAGCGGTGTCGGCACGACCTCGGGTCTTGTCGACGTTCTGGGAGCGGACGGCGCGGCGCCGGGCGGCGCGGTGACGGGCGTTGTTGCGGGCAGCGACACGAGCGCGGCGGTGACAGGCGGGATTGATACGGCGATCGCGGGGAGCTACGGCACGCTGACGCTGCACGCGGACGGCAGCTACAGCTATGCGAGCACGGCGAACGGGGTTCCTGCAGGCGGGGCGAGCGACACGTTCGTCTACACGATCACCGACGGCGACGGGGACACCTCGACGACGACGCTGACGATCAACCTTTCCGACAGCGGGCTTGCGCCAGACAATCAGACGGTAACGGTTTACGAAGCGGCGCTGGACACCATCGTGGACCCCAACGACCTGGCGGCGAGCGCGGTGACCGGCAGCAATCCGACGCTGACCACCGAAACGGTGACCGGCCAGCTCAATGCCAACAGCGCGCCGACCTATGTCGCGACCAGCGGCACGACGGCTTACGGCTCATATCAGGTCAACGCCGACGGAACGTTCACCTATACGCTGACCAGCCCGTACACCACGACGCCTTCGGCCGATAACGGTGCGGAGACCGAAGCGGGCAAGGACTCGTTCAGCTACACCGCGAAGGATGCGAACGGGAACACCGTGAGCGGAACGATCACCGTGGACATCGTTGATGATGTTCCGTCTATCGACGTGACGGCGGGTTCGGACAGCGGCGTTGTGCTGACGACGCACGACGCGCTGACGGTGGGCGCGGCGTTCGACACGGCGAGCAGCACGGCGAACTTCGGTTCGGTGTTCGGGCTGACCTCGACGGCGGGCGCGGACGGCGCGGCGACGCCGAGCCTGTCCTATGCGTTCACGATCGACAACGCGGCCTCGGGCCTGACGAGCCACGGCGACGCGATCACGCTGTACCAGCTGGCGGACGGCACGGTGGTCGGCTCGACCGCGGGGACGGCGCCGGCGAGCGTGAGCGACGCATCGGTGGTGTTCAGCGTATCGGTGGCGAGCGACGGCACGGTCACGCTGACGCAGTTCCAGCAGATCGATCATTCGGCGGCGGCGGACCCGTCACCCACGGATGCACCGTTCGTCGACCAGACGACGGTCCTTGCCGACGGGCACCTGTCGCTGACCGCGAGTTCGACGATCACCGACAGCGACGGCGACAGCGCGACCGACAGCGCGTCGATCGACCTGGGTCACAACCTGGTGTTTGCCGACGCGGGGCCGAGCCTGAGCGCGACGGCGGCCGGCGTTGGCGTGACGGTGGACGAGACGACGGCGGGATCGCCGGGCGGTTTCGGGGTGAGCGGGATTTCCGCGACGTCGGCGACGGCGGCGATCACCGCCACCAGCGACTTCGGCGCGGACGGCCCGGCGACATCGGGATCGAGCGTTTACGGCCTGACCGTGAACGGCACGGGCACGACGGCGCTGCATACGACGGTGGGCGACTATGCGATCCATCTCGACCAGACGAGCTCGAGCACGATCAGCGGCATCTATAACGACGGCGCCAGCGATCACACCGCGTTCACCCTGACGATCAATGCGGACGGGACGCTGACGCTGACGCAGTTCGTGGCGCTGGATCACCCGGTAACGACCGACCCGAACGATCCGCTGCACCTGACAGACGCCAGCGGCGCCAGCCTGGTCGACGCGACGCTGACGATCACCGACTACGACGGCGATACCGCCACGACATCGGTCGGCATCGGCCAGAACGTGACGTTCCTCGACGACGGGCCGTCTATCGACGTGACGGCGGGTGCGGACAGCGGCGTTGTGCTGACGACGCACGACGCGCTGACGGTGGGCGCGGCGTTCGACACGGCGATGAGCACGGCGAACTTCGGTTCGGTGTTCGGGCTGACCTCGACGGCGGGCGCGGACGGGGCGGCGACGCCGAGCCTGTCCTATGCGTTCACGATCGACAACGCGGCCTCTGGCCTGACGAGCCACGGCGACGCGATCACGCTGTACCAGCTGGCGGACGGCACGGTGGTCGGCTCGACCGCGGGAACGGCACCGGCGAGCGTGAGCGACGCATCGGTGGTGTTCAGCGTATCGGTGGCGGGCGACGGCACGGTCACGCTGACGCAGTTCCAGCAGATCGATCATTCGGCGGCGGCGGACCCGTCGCCCACGGATGCACCGTTCGCCGACCAGACGACGGTCCTTGCCGACGGGCACCTGTCGCTGACCGCGAGTTCGACGATCACCGACAGCGACGGCGACAGCGCGACCGACAGCGCGTCGATCGACCTGGGTCACAACCTGGTGTTTGCCGACGCGGGGCCGAGCCTGAGCGCGACGGCGGCCGGCGTTGGCGTGACGGTGGACGAGACGACAGCGGGATCGCCGGGCGGTTTCGGGGTGAGCGGGATTTCCGCGACGTCGGCGACGGCGGCGATCACCGCCACCAGCGACTTCGGCGCGGACGGCCCGGCGACATCGGGATCGAGCGTTTACGGCCTGACCGTGAACGGCACGGGCACGACGGCGCTGCATACGACGGTGGGCGACTATGCGATCCACCTCGACCAGACGAGCTCGAGCACGATCAGCGGCGTCTATAACGACGGCGCCAGCGATCACACCGCGTTCACCCTGACGATCAATGCGGACGGGACGCTGACGCTGACGCAGTTCGTGGCGCTGGATCACCCGGTAACGACCGACCCGAACGATCCGCTGCACCTGACAGACGCCAGCGGCGCCAGCCTGGTCGACGCGACGCTGACGATCACCGACTACGACGGCGATACCGCCACGACATCGGTCGGCATCGGCCAGAACGTGACGTTCCTCGACGACGGGCCGTCTATCGACGTGACGGCGGGTGCGGACAGCGGCGTTGTGCTGACGACGCACGACGCGCTGACGGTGGGCGCGGCGTTCGACACGGCGATGAGCACGGCGAACTTCGGTTCGGTGTTCGGGCTGACCTCGACGGCGGGCGCGGACGGGGCGGCGACGCCGAGCCTGTCCTATGCGTTCACGATCGACAACGCGGCCTCTGGCCTGACGAGCCACGGCGACGCGATCACGCTGTACCAGCTGGCGGACGGCACGGTGGTCGGCTCGACCGCGGGGACGGCACCGGCGAGCGTGAGCGACGCATCGGTGGTGTTCAGCGTATCGGTGGCGGGCGACGGCACGGTCACGCTGACGCAGTTCCAGCAGATCGATCATTCGGCGGCGGCGGACCCGTCACCCACGGATGCACCGTTCGCCGACCAGACGACGGTCCTTGCCGACGGGCACCTGTCGCTGACCGCGAGTTCGACGATCACCGACAGCGACGGCGACAGCGCGACCGACAGCGCGTCGATCGACCTGGGTCACAACCTGGTGTTTGCCGACGCGGGGCCGAGCCTGAGCGCGACGGCGGCCGGCGTTGGCGTGACGGTGGACGAGACGACAGCGGGATCGCCGGGCGGTTTCGGGGTGAGCGGGATTTCCGCGACGTCGGCGACGGCGGCGATCACCGCCACCAGCGACTTCGGCGCGGACGGCCCGGCGACATCGGGATCGAGCGTTTACGGCCTGACCGTGAACGGCACGGGCACGACGGCGCTGCATACGACGGTGGGCGACTATGCGATCCACCTCGACCAGACGAGCTCGAGCACGATCAGCGGCATCTATAACGACGGCGCCAGCGATCACACCGCGTTCACCCTGACGATCAATGCGGACGGGACGCTGACGCTGACGCAGTTCGTGGCGCTGGATCACCCGGTAACGACGGACCCGAACGATCCGCTGCACCTGACAGACGGCAGCGGCGCCAGCCTCGTCGACGCGACGCTGACGATCACCGACTACGACGGCGATACCGCCACGACATCGGTCGGCATCGGCCAGAACGTGACGTTCCTCGACGACGGGCCGTCTATCGACGTGACGGCGGGTGCGGACAGCGGCGTTGTGCTGACGACGCACGACGCGCTGACGGTGGGCGCGGCGTTCGACACGGCGAGCAGCACGGCGAACTTCGGTTCGGTGTTCGGGCTGACCTCGACGGCGGGCGCGGACGGCGCGGCGACGCCGAGCCTGTCCTATGCGTTCACGATCGACAACGCGGCCTCTGGCCTGACGAGCCACGGCGACGCGATCACGCTGTACCAGCTGGCGGACGGCACGGTGGTCGGCTCGACCGCGGGGACGGCACCGGCGAGCGTGAGCGACGCATCGGTGGTGTTCAGCGTATCGGTGGCGGGCGACGGCACGGTCACGCTGACGCAGTTCCAGCAGATCGATCATTCGGCGGCGGCGGACCCGTCACCCACGGATGCACCGTTCGCCGACCAGACGACGGTCCTTGCCGACGGGCACCTGTCGCTGACCGCGAGTTCGACGATCACCGACAGCGACGGCGACAGCGCGACCGACAGCGCGTCGATCGACCTGGGTCACAACCTGGTGTTTGCCGACGCGGGGCCGAGCCTGAGCGCGACGGCGGCCGGCGTTGGCGTGACGGTGGACGAGACGACAGCGGGATCGCCGGGCGGTTTCGGGGTGAGCGGGATTTCCGCGACGTCGGCGACGGCGGCGATCACCGCCACCAGCGACTTCGGCGCGGACGGCCCGGCGACATCGGGATCGAGCGTTTACGGCCTGACCGTGAACGGCACGGGCACGACGGCGCTGCATACGACGGTGGGCGACTATGCGATCCACCTCGACCAGACGAGCTCGAGCACGATCAGCGGCATCTATAACGACGGCGCCAGCGATCACACCGCGTTCACCCTGACGATCAATGCGGACGGGACGCTGACGCTGACGCAGTTCGTGGCGCTGGATCACCCGGTAACGACGGACCCGAACGATCCGCTGCACCTGACAGACGGTAGCGGCGCCAGCCTCGTCGACGCGACGCTGACGATCACCGACTACGATGGCGATACCGCCACGACATCGGTCGGCATCGGACAGAACGTGACGTTCCTCGACGACGGGTCGAGCGCGGCGACGGCCGATGGCGTGTCGTTGACCAATGGATCTGGGGGCACCAACAGCGCCTTCCTGGATGCGGATCACACGCTCAGCAACAACTATGGCGCTGATGGTCCGGGGGCGGTGATATTCACTGCGGCCACGATCACGAGCCTTGAAGGGCAGAACCTGACGTCCGGCTTTGCGGCACTGGAATATGCCCTTTCGGCGGACGGTACGGTCCTGACGGCTTCGAAATCTACCGACCATTCGCTGGTGTTCACGATTGCCCTGCAACCGTCGGGTTCGCCTGACCAGTATGTCGTCACGATGGCGCAACCGGTCGATTCGACGAGCACGGTCAACTTCAACGACGGCACGTATGACTTTGTTGGCGGGAACGATCCGTGGGCCGGCTTCGTCCCTCTCGGGCAGGATCCCAACAAGCCGGGCGGCGTCGCGTTGAACGACAATTCCCATGACTTGCTGCTCACGCCGTTCGGCACGGATGGCACGTCCGGAGACTCGATCAACGGCACAGCCAATTCCGCCGGTGTTTCCGGTGGCGGCGGTGGCCAGAACATCGGCACGGACGAAGGCATCCGCCTGGATTTCGTCGTCGATCTGACCGGTAATCCGAAGGGCAGCCCTGCCAATTACGATGGCAACGTGGCCCAGCAGGATCACGTGTTCGACAACCATTACCAGGTAAACGACGTATCGGTGCAGTTTGGCAGCGGTTCGACGAACACCACGATCGGCATCGAGGCGTTTGACGCCAACGATTCCACGGACCTGGTCTATCACAACGGAACGCAGGTAAACGTCACGCAGGTCGTGATCAGCTATGATGGCGAGAACCAGCTTTTTTCCTTCGATCCCGCGCACCTTACCCAGACGCTTTCAGTTGGCAGCCCCGGCGGCCTTGCAGATCGCAACTACACGGTAACGTGGGTAGAAAGCTCGCCGGGTTCGGGTGTCTATTCGGTTGAAGTGACCGGCGTTCTGGATACCAGTGTGCGGATCGCCACGCATGGCGCTTCGGCGTACGAGGCCTTGGAAATCCAGCATATTTCCGGCGACAGCTTTGCGCTGACCGGTTTTGGTGCGGCCACGATCTCCAACGATCCGGTCGATTTCAATGTGCCGATTTCGATCCAGGACGGGGACGGCGACATCGTCCCTTCGGGCAGCCTTCCGATCCACCTCAATGCCACGACGACGCCGATCGCGATGGACCTCGATCACAACGGGGTGCAGTACCTTGGCCTCGCTGCTGGCGTGATGTTCGATTACAACCACGATGGCGTGGCCGAACATACCGCGTGGGTTGCCGGAAACGACGGCATCCTGGCGCACCAGGGGGCTGACGGTTCGCTCCAGATTGCGTTCTCCAGCGCCGGGGCGGGAACCGACCTGCAAGGCCTGGCCGCTACTTACGACACGAACGGCGATGCGCAGCTGACATCGGCGGACAAGGCCTTCGGCAGCTTCGGCGTATGGCAGGATGCCAACAGCAACGGCGTTGTCGACAGCGGCGAATTCCATACGCTGGCCGAACTGGGCATTTCCTCGATCTCCCTGAAGTCCGACGGTGTAACCTCGGTCCAGGCGGGCGGCGATGTCGTGGTCAGCGGATCGTCGACGTTCGTGATGAACGGCACGGCCGCCACGCTTGACGATGCTGCATTCGCAACCGTCGCTGCCGAGCGCACCGCCGCCCGCACCGCGGAACTGGCTGCGGTTTCGGTTGCGGCAGCGGGCTTTGCCGGTCTTGCGGCGGCGCACGCGGCCATGGCCATGCCGGTCGCGGCAGAATCCTCGAACGTGCCGGTGGCGACCCTGCAACTGGCCGATATCGCGGATCATGCCGTGCTGCCCGATGTGGTTTCGACCACGAAGGCGCCGGTCGAACATTTCGAGGCGCAGCAAGCGGAGCAGGCACCCACGCCGGAACGCCACGCGATGCAGGATTCGAGCACGCTCGAACCGCTTCACGACCTGGGCACGGTTGCGGATCATGCCAATCCATTGCCCGCTGTCCAGGCTGCGGTGGGCGGTGCGGACCTGCACGTATCTTCGCTGTTCGGCAACGCCGGCGATGCGTCGCTGATGCAGTCGATCCTGCAGGCGGCCCATTCGAACGGCGCCAACGCGCAGGCAGAACAGCAGCAGGCCCAGGGGACGATGGACCTGCCCGCCGTGCGCGAGGCGATGGCCGAAGGCACTGCGTCTCACGCCGTGGATGCGATTGTCGATCACTTCGCGGCGGGGCATTCCGCCCCTGCCATCACCATGCCCGATGGTGGCGCAGGCGATATGCTTGCCCATGCCCTTGCCGGTTCCGGACACCCGGCGATGAATCCGGGTATCATGGAGGCTGAAATGGCGCATGCTCTCGCCGCGGCAGAGGCTCACGCGGTGGTACACGCTTAAAAGATATTTTTTGCAGAAAGGGGATGGGGATGTCCCAATATACGAAGATGATCGCATGGGCGGTCGGGTTGTCTTGCGGTCTGGTGCCGGCCCTGGCCATGGCCCAGGACGCGACCGACCTGATGAGCCTCGACAAGGGGGCCTTGAAAGGGGAAATCCAGAAGCGCTTCGACGGCGCCGTGGCCGCCACGAAGGACGATGCCGTCGTCAACGCGGATTCGGCGGCGTTCATGTGGGCCTCGCAGGCCAAGGCGCAGTGCGGGATCGCGCTGGGCTTCCTGCGGAGCGGGACGAAGGATCCGGTCAGCATCGGCAAGTGCGCCTATGCCTACGATCGCATGACGACGCCGGTCGTCGCGTCGGAAACGCCGCTGCCACCCCCGCCGCCGCCACCGCCGCCGTGCAAGCCGGGGCCGTATATCGTGTTCTTCGACTGGGACAGCAGCGCGGTCACGCCCGAAGCGGCCGGTATCCTGGATACCGCCGTCACGTCGACCGCCGGTTGCGGCAGCAAGACCGTGAAGGTTGACGGCTATACCGACCGGTCCGGCAGCGATGCCTATAACCAGGGTCTTTCGCAGCGCCGCGCCGATGCGGTTCGCGATTACCTTTCCGGCCACGGTGCAACGGCAACGATCGAGACGCACGCCTTTGGGGAATCCAACAACCGCGTGCCGACGGCAGACGGAGTTCGCGAACTCCAGAACCGCCGCGTAGAGATCACGGTCGAGTAATCGGGAGGGGATGTCATCATGTCTATCAGCAAGACTCTGGCGATGAGCCTGGCGATGGCCCTTGCCGGCACGGCAACATCGGCCATCGCGCAATCCGCAGGCCCGGTTTCGATGAAGGATGCGATCGTTACGGCGGTCAATTCCAATCCGGAAATCGCGCAGGCGCAATACAACAAGGAAGCGATCCAGTTCGAACGCAAGCAGGCGCAGGGCCTCTATGCGCCGCGCGTCGATGTGGAGACGTCGGCGGGCTGGCGTAACCTCGACAACGCCACGCGCCGCAGTCTCGGCATTGCCGGACAGAACCTGTACCCGGTCAGCGCGGAAGCGCGGGCCGAATGGGTGGCGCTGGATTTCGGCCGCCGTCACGGTGAACTGCTGCGGCAGGCCGCCCGTGTTGACGGTGCGTCGCTTCGCGTGGTCGAACGTTCGGAATTCATCGCGCTGCAGGTGGCCCGCCAGTATCTTGACGTGTTGCTTCAGCAGCGCGTTGTCGCGGCGAGCCAGGACAACGTCTCGTTCCACCGCTCACTGGTGAGCGATCTTGGAGAAGGCGTGCGGCAGGGATCGATTTCGGTCGCGGACCAGCAGCAGGCGGAGGAACGCCTGCAGGCGGCCCTTGTCCGCCAGTCAGAGGCCGAACAGTCGCTTACCGAAGCCAAGATCAAGCTCCGCCGCCTGACCGGGCTGGATATCGATCAGGTGGTGATGCCGCCGACGCTGGCCGACGGCTTGCCCGGAACGCTTTCCGAAGCGGTTGGCCTGGCGCGGACCCAGAACCCCCTCGTGCGGGAGGCGGAAGCCGATGTCGATTCGGCCAATGCCCATGCGGACAGCGTTCGCGGTGACGGGTTTCCGAAGATCGGCGTCGATCTGTCGGGCCGCATCGGTGACGACATTGACGGCTTCAAGGGCACCACGCGCGATGTGCAGGCGCGGGTGTTCATGCGCTGGAACATCTTCGACGGCGGTATCAACCGCGCCAACTATCAGGAGATGGTCCGCCGCGCGAGCCAGGCCCGCTATCATCTGTACCAGGTCGCGCGTGAGGCCGAGGAAGACGTGCAGGTCGCTTGGACGTCTCTGAAGACGCACGGACGCGTGACGCAGCAACTGCAATCGCAGAGCCGCGTTTCGGACGACCTTCTGCTGTCCTATCGCAGCCAGTTCAACGTCGGCCGCCGGTCGCTGCTTGACGTGCTGGATGCGCAGAACACGCGTTACAGCGTTCAGGTGCGCCTTGAAACGTCGCGCTTTTCCGAAGTTTTCGCGCGCTATCAGGTGCTTGCGGCAACCAACCGGTTGCTGACCGCACTCGATGTGGCGCCGGGAGCGGGGGCAGGCGCGAACGAACGCGGACGCTTCAACTATGGGCCGCCGCGGCCCGCGGAAACGCAATACCGCACAATGCCTTGAGCTTGCACCGTGCATTGACCTGCACCGTGCCCTGACGGGTCGCATTCTAAGTCCGGCAACCGCAAAGGCGGGCCGGACACCAACTGGAAAGAACACGGCATGGCCGAAGGGCCCGGAAACGATTTGCACACAGGCGATGCCCTCATCGACTGCATCGGCCAGGTTGCGGAGCGTTTCGGGGTAACCTTCGCGCCGGGGATGTTCGCGTCTTTGGCGCGCCATCCCGACGGGCGGTTGCCGCTGCACCAGGCAGAGCCCGCGCTGGAACTGCTGGGCCTCAATTGTGATGTGTCGCGCCGTGCCAGGCTGCCCTCGCGGCCGGAAAACTATCCGGCGATCGTTTCGCTTGGCGAAGCGGGCGCCGTGGTGGTCCACGAGGTCAAGGATGGCGAGGCGCTGGTTTGGCGGCCCGGTCCGGCAACAGCCCAGTGGGAAAAACTGTCCGATATCGCCGATGAATACGCTGGCTGGATGGCCACCGTTTTCGGCGATCCTTCGACCATGCGCGACGCGGGCGCGCCCTGGCAGCAGAGGGCGCAGAGCCACTGGTTCTGGAGCGAACTTTACAAGCTGCGGCGCGAATTCTGGCCGGTGCTGCTGGCTTCCGTCATCATCAATTTCCTGGCGCTGGCCTATCCGCTGTTTTCGATGAACGTCTATGACCGCGTGATCCCGAACCGCGCGCAGGCGACGCTGTGGGTTCTTGCGGTCGGCGTTCTGATCGCCTTCGCGCTGGATTTTTCGCTGCGCCGGGCGCGCACCCGCGTGCTTGACCAGATCGGCCGCGATCTTGACCTGAAACTGTCCGAAAAGATCTATTCCAAAGTGCTTTCCGCGCCGCTTGCGGGACGCAAGGGGCATACCGGCAACCTTGTTGCGCGCGTTTCGGAATTTTCGATCGTCCGCGATTTCTATGCATCGACCACGATCGTGCTGATCGTGGACATGGCCTTCCTTGTGCTGTTCATCGCGGTGATCAGCTATATCGCCGGCTGGCTGGCGCTGGTGCCGCTGGTCGCGGCGGCCTGCATGGGGATATTCGGGCTGCGCCTGCAACGCAAGGTCAGCCGCGTCGCGCTTGAGGCGCAGGCGGATTATGGCCTTCAGCAGACGCTGCTGGTGGAATCGATCTCCGGCATGGAAACGCTGAAAAGCCTGGCGGGCGAGGGCGTGATGCTGGGGCGCTGGCGCCGCATTTCCGAAGTCGGATCGCATTCGCAGCGCCGGCTGCGCGATATAAGCTCCGCCGCGATCGGGCTGGCATCCACATTCCAGCAAGTTTGCAGCATCGGGCTGGTGGTTGGCGGTTATTACCTTTTCGCGGCCGGCCAGATCACCATGGGTTCGATCATCGCCATCGTGATGCTGGCGACCCGATCACTTTCACCCGCCGCGCAGTTCGCATTCTTGCTGACGCGCAGCCAGCAGGCGCGCAAGGTTCTGGATACCCTGCAGGAACTGTGGGCCGAGCAAGACGAGCGCAAGATGGGAAGCGCCTCGCTCACACCGTCCGTGCACAGCGCGAACGTGGTGACGGAAGGGCTGGCGTTCACGTATCCCGAAAGCTCCACGCCGTCACTCAGCAACATCAACATCACCATCAATCCGGGCGACCGCATTGCCATCGTCGGCCGGGTTGCATCGGGCAAGTCCACGCTGGGCCGCGTGCTGTGCGGCCTTTACCAGCCGACAGACGGCGCGATGCGCATCGACGGGATCGACAGCCGCCAGTACCGCCCGCAGGACTTGCGTGAGGCGTTTCGCTTCGTCGGGCAGGACGCGGCGCTGTTCAGCGGATCGGTGAAAGACAACCTTGCCATCGGCGCGGGTATCGTCAGCGACGACCAGCTGCTGGAAGCGCTGAAAAAGGTGGGCGCGGACGAGTTCCTGTCACGCGATGAAAGCGGCTTCGATCGCGGTGTGGGCGAATCGGGAATCAGGTTGTCCGGCGGCCAGCGTTCGTTTCTTTCGCTTGCGCGGGCGATGGTCCGCCCGGCCAAGCTGCTGTTCCTCGACGAGCCGACAGGCGCGATGGACAGCCAGAGCGAGCAACTATTTGTCGAACGCCTGTCCCGTTCCATGACACCTGGCCAGACACTTCTTATCGCGACGCACAGACCGGCACTTTTTACCGTGTGCAACCGCCTGATCGTACTCGACAAGGGGCAGGTTGTGGCGGACGGTCCGCGGGATGAAATCATCTCGTCGGCAGGGGGAGGGCTGAAATCATGAACGGAGCGCAAGACGTTCTCGATCTTGAATTGCCCTGGACCATTCGTCCCGCGTCGCCGGCTTCGCCGCGCCGCCGTGCCGTGGTTATCGCGCTTTGTGCGGGCGCTGCGCTGGTTGCCGCGGCAGGCGCCGGCCTCGCCTATGGTGACCGCGCCGCAACCGCGCTCGGCCTGTCCGGAAATGCGGGTCCGGCGGTGCGCCTTTCGATGGACGACGTGCGCAACGTCGAACAGATGACGGTTGACGACAAGTCGCAGATCCTTGTCGAGGGCGCGGAAGCCGAAACGCGCAACGCGGCCATTCCCGTATCGGGCCTGCCGCTGGAAAAGGCCGCCAGCCTTGTCATCCCCATGACCGACGGCCCGGCCTACACCACGGCGCTGCGCTGCCTGACGCAGGCGGTCTATTACGAAGCGGCGACCGAGCCGCTGGAAGGGCGGCGCGCGGTGGCGCAAGTCGTGCTCAACCGCGTTCGCCACCCGGCCTATCCGAACAGCGTTTGCGGCGTCGTCTATGAAGGATCGCAGCGCAGCACCGGTTGCCAGTTCAGCTTCACCTGCGACGGTTCGCTGCTGCGCAGGCCAATGCCCGGCCCCTGGCGCGCGGCAGAGGCCGTGGCCAAGGCGGCGCTGGGCGGAGCGGTCGATCAGGGCGTGGGCACGGCCACCAACTATCATGCCGATTATGTGCTGCCGCGCTGGGCATTCACTCTGGCGAAGATCGAACAGGTGGGCCGTCATATCTTCTATCGCTTCAATGGCAGTTGGGGCAGGCGCGCGATGTTCGATGCCCGCTACAGCGGTAGCGAACATATCCCGCAGATCGATTATGCCGCGCTGCGCCAGCGTCTTTTCGCTTCGGCGGGCGGCATGGAAGAGGACAAGCAGCTTGTGCCGGGGCTGACGGTCACGCCCAAGGTGACGGACCGCCACGCCGAAAACGACGTGGGCGGAAGGCTTGACGTAACCAAGCAGTGGCGGCTTTCCATTCCCGATCCGGTGAACGCCAGCAGCCAGTATCGCTCCGCGATTGCGCAGGACGCAGCCCCGGCCGAGCAGGCCAAGCCCGATACGCGCCTGGCGGGCATCCGCCAGCCCGCGCCCGCAATCCCCGGTGCCGCTTCCGGCGAAGGTCAGGTGGTGCAACAATGAGCGGACCTTTGGCGGCGCTGAAAGAGCGCACGGGTTACGGAAACTGGGACGCAAGCAGGCGGCTGATCGTCCTTTCCGCGATTGCCGTGACGCTTCTTGTCGTATGGGCCGGTTTCGCGCGAGTGGACGAAGTGACGCGCGGCATGGGCAAGGTCATCCCGTCCAGCAAGGCGCAGCTTGTCCAGGCGGCCAGTCCGGCAACGGTAACCTCTATCCTGGTGAAGCCCGGACAGATGGTGAAAAAGGGAGAGCTTCTGGTGAAGCTCGACGATTCCCAGTCCTCGTCCGCGCTTGGCCAGCTGGAGGCGGAGAACGAGCGTCTGTCCGCGCGCGCGGCCCGGCTTGAGGATGAAGGTACCGGCTCAAACAAGGATGATTGCGGCGTCGGCACCGCTTGTGCGGAAGAAGCGCGTCTTTCCGAAGTCCGGCGGCAGGCCGCGCAAAGCCGGCAGAACGCGCTTCAGGCGCAAGTGGAACAGCGGCAGCGCGATCTGAAGGAAGGGCAGGCGACCGTCGCGTCGCTGCAAACCAGCGTCCGCCTTGCGCAGGATCAGGTGAACATGCTCGCCCCGCTGGCCGCGAAGGGGATCGTCCCGAAGACCGACCTGCTCGACGCGCAGCGCCAGCTGGTCGATGCGCAGGGGCGGCTGTCCGCCGCGCGCCAGGGCGTCGGCCGCGCACAGGCGGCGATCCGCGAGGCGCAGGCGCAGTTGCGGCAGGCAAAGTTCGATTTCCGGCAGGATGCGCTTAACGAACGCAGCGAGATCACCACGAAGATCGCGGTGAACGAACAGACCATCAAGGGCGCCGAAGCGCGGCTGGAACGCAACGAGTTGCGCGCACCGGCAACCGGCTATGTCAACGATATGCAGGTCACAACCGTCGGCGGCTTTGTGAATGCGGGCGAAAAGCTGATGCAGATCGTCCCGATTGGCGAAAAGCTGCTGGTCGAAGCGCGCGTTGCGCCCAAGGACATTGCCTTCATCAAGGTCGGGGACCAGGCCAACGTGAAGATCACCGCCTATGATTTTTCGATTTACGGCGGGCTCAGCGGCAAGGTGCGCAACATCAGCGCGGACAGCATCTATGACGAAGCCGAAAAGCAGGCCTATTACAGCGTGACGGTCGAAACCGACCGCGCCTATATCGAAAAGAACGGCAAGCGGCTTCCCATCATGCCGGGCATGATCTGCGACGTTGAAATCGTGACTGGCAGCAAGACGGTGCTGACTTACCTGTTCAAGCCCGTCCTTCGCGCGTTCGACCAGGCTATGACCGAACGTTGAGTACGATCAGCGGCTGATCGTTCCCGTGGGATAGGCCACGATGTCGGTTGTGCGTGAAAAGCCGTGCAGCCACTTGTGGTCCGTGCTGAACGACATGATCGGCAGGTAATCGTAATCGCGCGAGGCATCGAGAACCTTGTCGGTCGCATTGTCCAGCAGCCAGTATCTGCCGCCGGACTTCACCACCAGCATCGCGTGATCGGCGTTGCGCACCCGGTCGCGCGCGATCGTCAGGAACATGTCGGATGCGGGCACGCCAAGCGCGGCAAGCATCTGCATCTTGACGATCGCGATGTCCTCACAATCGCCGGCCCTGCGGCGCAACGTTTCGCCCGCGTTGGCCCAATAGTCGGCGCGGTGGTAAAGGTCGCTGTCTTCGCGGTAGCGAATATGCTCGTTCGACCACGCATTCACGGCCGCCAGCTTTTCCGACATCGGCTCATTGCGCGTCGTGGGTACCAGTGCTTCTGCCGTCGAACGGCGCACGCGGGCCTTGCGCACGCGGTTCCATTCGGAATCGAAGCCGGTCCTGCTTACGGCAACGCGCGCGCTGGCAAGGAAATCGTCCGGACTGGCGGGCGCTTTCAGGCCCGGCTGGAACGTGCCCAGCGGCGCCTGCGGCAGCGTGAAGGACTGGCAGCGCGCACCGCCCGCTGCGGGCAGAGGCAGCGCTGCGGGCGTGGCCGGCACTTGTGCGGCTTGCGCTGACTGCTGTTGCCGCGCGATCATTTCCAGACGGCTGACGTGGCCGCCAAGGATCGCCTCCGACTTGCTGCGCATCGGTTGCAGGCTGGCCGGCTGTGGTGCGACAAGGCGCGGCACCGGCCATGCAGAGCAACCGTCCTGCGCGGCCATTACGGATAGCGTGGTCATCGGCAGAGACGTAACCAGCGAAATCGATGCGTGGGCAGGGGCTGGCGTCGCGATCTGGATCGCGGCGCAAGCTCCGGCAGCCATCAGGAATCGTGATCCTTTCATGGCGCCGCTTTTCGCAGCGCAAAGTCACTACTGGGTTGAACGGCATGGTTGCCGCCGAATTAACCGTAAATCCGCTTTAGGTGGAATTACCTCATGGCTTCGCGGCCGTTTCCGCCGCCTTCATGGATCATCTTGGTTTATTGCGTGCCAAGCACCGCGCGCGAAGCGGCCTCTATCCGGCTCCGCGACATAAGGCGGATCGTGGATGTGCCCTTGGCCAGAACCTGGCCCTGGGCGTCCAGCAGGTGCCCTTCGGCAAAACAGGTGGAGCGGCCGCCCTGTTCGATCCATCCTTCCGCCGTCAGCATGCCGGGCCTGACCGGCGCGAAGAAGCTGATCTTCAGTTCAAGCGAGACGGGCGTCACGTCGTCGTCCCCGCGTTCATGGTGCAGGCCGATGATCGCGTGGGCCATCGCCGCGTCGATCCAGCCGCTGACAAAGCCGCCCTGGACCACTCCGCCCGAATGGCACATGTGCATCCCGGCCAGGAACTCCATGGTTGAGCGGCCACCGGTCATCGCGACAATGCGCTGCAGGCCAAGCGTTTGCAGCATCTCGTTCGGTGCTGTGCCGGTTACCGTCGTCATGTTTTCATCCATCTCCCGATTTGCCTGCGCACCTATCGCGAACGCCCACGCGCCGTAACCGGCCACAGGTCGACCAGCGTGTTGCCGCTGACCACGTGATAGGTGTCATAAAGATTGACCGTGGGGTCGCAATGGGGCGCGCGCAGGGTCACGATGCTGTCCAGCTCCGGCAGGTTGCCCGCCATGTTGACGAGCGCGCCCTGTTCGTCGCCCATGAAGAAGAATGCGGTTCCTTCGGCAGCCCCTTCCGCGATCGTCGGCGGCTCCGCATCGGTGGCAAGCGACTTGAAGCCCGCATCCAGCGTGACCATGCCCGGTGAATTGGCACTGATCACGCGGCTGTCTATCATCAGCGCCGTCTCGAACGGCACTTCGTCTTCCTCGCCGGTCAAGGCGCAGGCCCGATACTGGTCGTCCATGAACACGTAGGAGCCGACCTGGAGTTCGGTGAACAGGCCCAGCGCCGCATCGATCCGGTGCGTGCCGGTGCCTCCGCCGGTAACGATGGGCGGCTTGCCGCCCGCCTGTTCCAATGCATCCAGAACGCCGCGCAGGTATTCCGCACGCTCGCGCATCGCGGCTTCGCGTTCGGCGAAGCTTTCGATATGTTGTTGCAGCCCGCAATAATACTGCACGCCGCCATAGAGCAGCGATGGCTCCGCCGCGATCGTGCGGAAGAGCGCAACCGCCGCCTGGGCATCGGCAACACCAGTGCGGTGGATGCCGGGGTCGATATCGACCAGCACGGTGAGCGGTGGCCCGCCGCTAGCGGCTATCGCGGCGGCAATGGCACGGGCCGCCATTGGATTGTCGGCGGTGCACATCAATCCCTCGCACCGATCGTTGAGCGCGATCAGCCGTTCAATTGCGGGCGCGGATACGACCGGCGAAGTGATCAGGATGCCGGTTATCCCTTCATCCGCCAGCGCTTCCGCTTCGCCCAGCTTGGCACAACACACGCCCAATGCCCCGGCGGCGATCTGGCGGCGGGCGATATCGGCGCTCTTGTGCGTCTTGGCATGCGGGCGCAGCTTCAACCCGTTCGCCCCGGCGAAATCGGCCATTCGCGCGATGTTCCGGTCAAGCGCGTCGCGGTCTATCACCAGCACCGGCGTATTGAGGTCGCGGCGCGAACCCTGGCGGCCGACAAGGTGGCGGTGGAGCTGTTCGTCGTTCACGCTGGCATCCTCATTTCGCATCGATACCGAACAGGCGCGCAAGATCGGCGTTGACGAACTTGCGCGATGGATCGACTTCGGCGCGGACCTTCAGGAAATCGCCCGTCTTCGGATAGAGGTCGAACACGTCCCGCGCGGTCAGCGTGTGCCGTTTCGCCCAGTGCGGGCGGCCGTTCGCGCCGCGCAACACCGGCTCGATCTCCGCGAAAAGGTCGCGCCAGGGCATTCGCGCGTATTGATGGAACGAAACCGATGCGCCCGGTCCGCGATTGAACGGCGACATCCAGATATCGTCGGCGGCCACCGTCCGGAATTCGAACGGGAAAGCCACCGGAAGGCGCTTCTTTCGGATATAGCCGATCGCATCCAGCAAGGTCGGTATCCCGTCGGCGCGTGGCAGTTCGTATTCCATTTCCTCGAACCGGATCGTGCGGTCGCCGGGGAATATCTGCCAGGCCGGGCCAACGCGCCGGCTCGGCTTCTGGCTTAGCCGCATCATCAGCCGTTGAAGCGAGGGGATCGTGAAATTCGCTGCCCTGCCAATTTCACAGGCGATGCGGAACGGGCGTTCGTCGATATCGGTGGTGCGTTCCAGTTCAGCTTCGCTTTCGACCGGGTGCAGGCTCTTGAAGATCACGTGATCGGCATAGGGGAACACGAAGAATTCGAAGTGGCGCGTCGCGCCGGCCAGGTCTTCCCACCGCTCCGCAATTTCGGCCAGCGGGCGGCTTTCAACGCGTTCCTCAAGGTAATAGGCGGGCAGCACGTTGATGCGGATGCGCGTCGCCACGCCGAACAGGCCGAGCGACAGGCGCTGCGCCTCGAAAAGATCAGGTCTCGTCCGCGCGTCGCACGTAACCAGCGAACCGTCCGCCAGCATCAGTTCGAACGCGGTCACTTGCGTGGAGAGGCTGCCCAGATCCTTGCCCGTCCCGTGCGTGCCGGTTGCCGTCGCCCCGGCGAGCGATTGCGGGTTCACGTCGCCCTGGTTGATCAGCGATAGCCCTTCTGCCCACAGCGCCTCTGTCAGCCGGGCAAGGCTCCATCCCGCAGGCACCCACGCGCTCTTCCGGTCAGGCGCGATCTCTATCGGCGCTGCATAATCGGACATGTCGATCAGTGTGCCGCCCGTCTCGCACAAGGGCATGAAGGAATGGCCGGCGCCGCGCACACGGACCTTGCCGGCCCCCAGCACGGCCTTGCGCAGTTCCGCCTCGTCGCGCGGCTGCGCGATGGCTTGCGGGCGCGCGGTCACGCTTCCCGACCAGTTGTGCCAATCCATCAATCGCATCCTCCCAGCTGCTTTGGCCATGTGCCTTGGCCAAGCCGCGCTTTTGCGCTGTTGGGGCATCTCAACCGGCTATCCGCGCGCAGCGGCCGCTTTTTGCGTTTGCCGCCTGGGGCCGAGGCTTGTTGTCCCCCGGCCTTCGCCCGTGCGCTACCAGGTCAGAACCTTGCCGGCAGCCCCCAGCGAAGGCAGCGCCGCGCTTGGCGTCATCATCGGAATGTCGGCGGGCACGTCGTCTCGGGTCAATCCGCTCAATTCCAGCGACTGCAGGCACCCGATGACCTGCACGCCGTTGTCCGTCGCCAGCTTCAGGAACTCGGCCACGCTCTTGCCGCCTTGCATCGGATAGATTTCTTCCGCGCGGCCCTTGGCCAGAAGCTCTGTCGCCGGGCCGGTGAAGTACATCACCACTTTCTGTTCGGCCGCCGCAGCGGTTGCAGCAAGGAAAAAGGCCGACGGAAGCCGTTTCGGGCTTTCGGGGCCAGAGATCAGGATAATGACCATGTCGGCCGGGGTGTCATCCATTGTCTGTCTCCTTTCGGGTGCCGATATTGTCTGGATGCGGCGGCAAGCGCCCGCTCCATGGCGATTTCAGCGAAGAGACCAGATTTGCAGCGGCAATGCACTAGCAATCTTGCGCCAGTGGGATGCGTTCAAGGCGGGCGCGCGTGATTAACGTTTCGCGTCGCCCGGTGGTGCATATGGGCAAAGGTCGGCGGCAGGGTGCGTCCGCGATGAACGCGCAGGCACCGGCGCAGAAAAAAGGGGGGCTGTCCCGAAGGATCAGCCCCCCATGAAGTTTGGGAGAGGATGCCTGAAAGGCAGGATCGAAATGGTTCTTCCTCATCGATTGTGCAAGTGCGAAGGCGGCATTTCCAGTTGCAGAAAACGCAAATTGGCAAGGAAAGGCCTTCATCCCTGACTTTTTGTGCGTTTTTCGGGGAAATCGCGCATCTAGGAATCGCAATGCCGCGTTTCACGGCCTAGCAGTTGCGACTCCACTTCCATGAAAGACCGGAAATATCATGAACAACAACGATCTCGCCGAAGCACTTGCCGCCAATCACGACCTTACGAAGGCGGATGCCCGCAAGCTGGTTGATGGTGTTTTCGCCGCAATTACCGATGCAGCTGCCAACGGTGAGGAAATCGCCCTTTCGGGATTCGGCAAGTTCAAGGTCAAGCACAGCCCGCAGCGCGAAGGCCGCAACCCCGCGACCGGCGAAGCGATGACCATTGCCGCGTCCAACAAGCTGGCCTTCACGCCTGCCAAGGCGGTGAAGGATCGCCTGAACGGCTGATCAACGAAGACCCAAAGGCGCCCCGTTCCCGCAATGGGCGGGGCGCCATATAGGTTCATCGGAAATACCCATGGAACTTGACGACCAGTTGCGCCGCTATTTCGGCACGGCCGACCTTGCCGCGCTGACGCCGCAGGCCTTTGCCGCGGGGCGCGAAAAGCTCCTCGTCGAATTCGGCCTGGAAAAGGATCGCAACCGCCGCTTTGCCATGTGGTTGCTGCTCCACATCCTTGGCGCCGCGCCCGATCTGGACGTTGCGTTCAGCGATCCGGAAGACCGCGAGGCCGCGCGCGACGCGATGGACATGGTCGCACGCATGGACGAACGCGCTAACGCGGCAGCCACGTAATCTCCTTCATCGTCCGTTGTTCAAACCGGATTGCAAGCGCGCAAGTCGGGGACGATCTGCGGCATTCCCCGGCACCTGCAACGGGCGATTGGCCCGATCCGTTGGGCGTTGATCGAAAGCCTTTGGCAAACCGGTATCCCCCAAGGTAGGTTCGCCGCGTTTCCCTGCGGTTGTGCGGAGGAAGGCCATGGCGATCGAACGCATAATCGACAAACGAACGCACGATCTTGGCGGAGGACTGGAGGTCGGCCGGGTCTTGCCGTTCCACGCCCGCCGCATGGTCGGGCCGTTCGTCTTTTTCGACCATCTTGGTCCCGTCGATCTTGCGCCGGGGATACCGCGCGCGCTTGACGTGCGGCCGCATCCGCACATCGGCCTTGCGACCGTGACCTATCTTTATTCGGGCCGCATCACCCATCGTGACAGTCTGGGTTTTCATCAGGAAATCCATCCCGGCGAAGTGAACTGGATGGTGGCCGGAAGCGGCATTACGCATAGCGAACGGCTGGAATATGCGCGCAGCAATGGCGCACATATGCATGGAATCCAGGCGTGGGTGGCCTTGCCCGAAGCGGACGAGGAGACGGCTCCGGCCTTTTATCACCACGAAGGGGCAGACCTTCCGGTGTGGGACGATGCCGGCGTCCAGGGCCGCCTGATCGCTGGCGAAGCGGATGGCATGAAGGCCGGCGTCCGCACGCATTCCCCGCTGTTCTACCAGCACATGGAAATGGAGCAGGACGCGCGTCACGCGGTTACGACCGATTATTCGGAACGCGCCGTCTATTGCGCCAGCGGGGAGATCGCGATTGGCGATGCGGTACTTCGTCCGGGGCAGATGGCCGTCCTATCCTCACGCGATGCCGCCGATGTCGTCGCCTTGCAGCCTTCGGTGGCAATGGCGCTGGGGGGTGATCCGGTTGGCGAGCGTTTCCTGTTCTGGAATTTCGTATCGTCATCGAAGGAACGGCTTGAACAGGCGGCGGAGGACTGGCGCCAACAGCGGATGAAACTGCCGGAAGGCGACGACCGCGAGTTCATTCCGTTGCCCGACAGGAAAGGATAGTTTGCCGATGGGCGAGATCACGATCGAACGGCAGGACGGGCCGCGCCACGGCCGCTATGTCGCGCGCATATCGGGCATCGGGGAAGAGGCGGAGCTTACCTATACCCACCGCGGGCCCGACCTGATCAGTGCGGATCACACGGGTGCGCCCGACGCGCTGAGAGGCACGGGCGTCGCCGCCGCGCTGGTGGAGCGGCTGGTTGCCGACGCGCGCAGCGACGGCTTTCGGATAATTCCGATCTGCCCTTACGTGCAGGCCAGGTACGCGAAACACCCGGAATGGCGCGACGTGATGACCGTGGCGCCCGGAGAGAAGCCCCGGATTTCCGGAAAGGCCGGTCAATGACCCGGCTTCTCGGCATATCAGGCAGTTTGCGGCGGGGATCGTTCAACACCGCGTTGCTGCGAAACGCGGCAGACCTTTTGCCCGAAGGCACGAGCCTTGAGATCGCCACGCTGCACGGCATTCCGCTCTATAATGCCGACGACGAAGCCGAGGGCGGCGTGCCCGAAGCCGTGGCCGAACTGAAAGAGCGCATCGCCGCGGCCGACGGTGTGATCCTGGCGACGCCGGAATACAACAACGGCATTCCTGGTGTGTTCAAGAACGCAATCGACTGGGTCTCGCGTCCGGCCGGGGATACCGCACAGGTATTCTCAGGCCGCCCGTTCTCGATCATGGGCGCATCGCCCGGCGGGTTCGGCACGCTTCTTTCGCAGAACCACTGGCTGCCGGTTCTGCGCACGCTGGGCGCGGAATTGTGGACCGGCGGGCGCCTGATCGTATCGCGCGCGGGCCAGGTGTTCGATGACGGAGGAACGATAACGGATTCCGAAATGCGCGAGCAGATCCGGCTGTTCCTTTCCGGCTTTTCGGATTTTATCGCGCGCCTGAAATCCTGATGGTTCCAAGGCCTGCATAGCCGATTCCTGCGGTGTTCGGCGCCTTAGTTGGTTGACTTATTAACTTATGTGCAATACCGGTATCGTGCGATGCTGACGAAAGCAGGGCAGGGGGTCCGGGGCATCGAAGACGAGCGATAGATGAAGAGTGCGACAAGCAAGGCCGAGCGGCAAAGCGCGAAAAGCGAAGGCTCCGGTGACAAGAAGCAATCGACCCGCGATCAATTGCTGGACGCGACCGGCGCCCTGATGATCGAAAACAACACCACGTCGGTGAGCTTCGGTGAGATTTCGGTCAAGTCGGGCATCAACGCGGCGCTTATCCGGTACCATTTCGGCAGCAAGCAAGGCTTGCTTGAAGCGCTGCTTGAGCGCGATGCGGGCGACAACTATGCCGCGCTGGAAAAGCTCGTGAATGCGGACTGGGACCCGGTCGAGAAGATGCGGCTGCATATTCACGGCGTTATCCGCCTGTATCAACGTGTTCCCTATCTCAACCGGTTGCTCATTTCGCTCCAGTCGGACAGCGAATCCGAGATTTCGCGCTATGTGATGGATCGCTTTACGACACCCGTCGTCAATGCGGAAAAGGCCATTCTCGAGCAGGGGCATCGCGAAGGCGTTTTCCGCGATGTCGATCCGCTGCTGTTCCATTTTTCGCTAATCGGCGCGTGCGACAGCATTTTTCACTCGCGGTCCGCGCTGCTCCAGCTCGTCGGCGTGGAAACGATCGATGACAAGTTGCGCGATCGCTATGCCGACCACGTATCGAAAATGATCCTTGGCGGCCTGCTCGTCCGTGAGGCGGGGAACGACTGACCCCTTCTGCAGAAGGGCGCGCAAAATCCGGCGTCGGTACGGGCCGGAGGGGAGAGGAAATGGAACTTGGCCTTCAGGACAAGGTGATTGTTGTCGCCGGCGCCAGCCGGGGCATCGGGCTGGGTATTGTCGAGGCGTGCCTGGCCGAAGGTGCGCGCGTTGCGCTCGCCGCGCGCGGGGCGGACGCGTTGCGAGATGTGCATGAAAGGCTTGCCGAAAAGCACGGTGCGGATCGGCTATGGTCGATGGCGGGCGACATGCGCGAAACGCAGGCGATCGAAACCTTGCTGGACCGGGTGGAGGCCGAATTCGGCCCGGTCTGGGGCGGGGTGGCCAATGTGGGACTGTTTCCCTGTCCGGCCGGTTACGACGTCGACGACGAGACCTGGGCTGGGGGTTTCGCCCAGAACCTTGACAGTTCCTATCGCCTGGCACGCGGACTGATGCGCCGGATGGAACCGCGCGAGGAAGGGGCGATCCTGTTCATCAGTTCGATCGCCGGGCTTGCATCGCTGGGGACGCCGCTGACCTATGGCACGTCGAAGGCGGCGATGAACCACCTTTCGGGTGAGCTTGCCAGGACGGCAGGGCCAATGGGCATTCGCGTCAACACCATTGCGCCGGGCAATATCATATTTCCCGGTGGCGACTGGGAAGCGCGATCGACCGGGAACCGGGCGGATGCGTGGTGGCGCTGGATTCGGCGCGAGGTGCCGATGCAGCGGTTCGGAACGCCGGAGGAAATTGGAAACGCCGCCGCCTGGCTGCTCAGCGCGAAGGCGAGTTTCGTTACCGGAACCGTCTTGCCGGTGGACGGCGGCCAGACACGCTGAACCGCCGCCTGGCCGCATTCAGCCTTGGTCGGTAAAGGCCGGAGCCCGCTTCCCCACGCGCGCATTCACCGCTTCTATCTGGTTGGGGGAACCCATCAGCGCGGCCATTTCCTTGCTTTCGGCCACAAGGATGTCCTTGTAATCGCCCTCTGCCGACAGATTGAGCAAGCGCTTGGCTGCGCGGATCGCGTCGGGGTTGGTGTTCGCAATACCCTTTGCGTATTCAAGCGCATCGGCCAGCGGATCGTCGCACAGGCGTGTCGCCAGCCCGATTTCCACCGCTTCGGGCCCTTCCACCATTCGCCCCGAATAGACTAGGTCGCGTGCAATATCGGCGCGAACCAGTTCCTTGAGAAGCGGGAATGCGCCCATGTCCGGCACCAGCCCCCAGTTCATCTCGAACGCGGAAAGGCGCACGTCAGGCGTGACGAAGCGCATGTCCGCACCCAGCGAAAGCTGGAACCCTGCACCCAGCGCCACGCCATGCACCGCCGCGATGACCGGGACGGGCAGGTCGCGCCACCCGAACGAAACCTGCTGGCCGCGGTTTGCGCCATTGGCATAGCGCGGCAGGTTCGTAATTGCATCGCCGCCCTTGCGTTCGCCCGATGCCATCTTGCCGAAGTTCGAAAGGTCCAGCCCGGCGCAGAACGCGCGGCCTTCACCGGAAAGCACGACGCACCGCAGGCCGCTGAGGCCTGCCAGTTCCTCTATCGCCCGGTTGACGCCTTCGAACATGGCATCGTCAAATGCGTTCATCTTGTCCGGCCGCGCCAGCCGGACGTCGGCCACGCCATTGGCGAATGAAATCGAAACCCGGTCGTTCATGCATCGTCTCCGTTTTCTGGCATTACCAATCCGCGCGGAGCCAATCCGCGCGAGCATTGGGCAAAGAAGGCTTGTCGCGCTTCTTTAATCGAACGATTAAAGCCGCGTCCAGCATGAAACGCCCTGATGCCGCCGGGCGGTGTGGTTGGAAGACAGGGAACTTGCCAAGCCTGTCGGGCAAATCTAGTTAGTTGATTAATGAAAAATGGCGTGAGTCGGCCGCCGCCGCGACGCCGGAACGGGATTGGACGATCGCTGCCGCAGAGAAGGGGTGCGTGCGCCGGATCGGCGCCCAGGTGCCGGCATGCCGGATGGCGATCGGATGCGAGGATGCAAAGTCTGGAATTTCAAGACAACACGACAAGATGGATGGAGAGATGACCATGGATTTCAACCTTCCCCAGGAGCTTCTCGATTACCTGAAAGAGCTTGACCGGTTCATCGCGGCGGAGATCAAACCGCTTGAGGATGCGGATGACAACGTTCGCTTCTTCGACCATCGCCGGGAATGGGCGCGGACCGATTTCGAGAACGACGGACTGCCGCGGCCGGAATGGGAAGAACTGATGCGCGAAGCAAAGCGGCGGGCCGACAAGGCCGGCTATCTGCGGTTTGCGATGGATCCCAAGTTCGGGGGCAAGGGCGGATCGAACCTGTGGATGACGGTGATCCGCGAATACCTCGCGGCAAAGGGGCTGGGCCTGCACTATGACCAGCAGAGCGAACATTCCATCGTCGCCAACAACCCGTTCGCCAAGATGTTCGATGACTTCGGCACGGAAGAGCAGAAGGCCGAATTCATTTCCGGCATGTTTGACGGTTCGCGGCGTATCACCTTCGGCCTGACGGAGCCTTATCACGGGTCCGACGCAACGCATATGGAAACGCGCGCCGTGCGAGAGACGCGCGATGGCGTAGAAGGCTGGCTGATCAACGGCGAAAAGATGTGGACCACGGGCATGCACGTGGCGACGCACTGTGCGCTGTTCTGCCGCACTTCGGGCGAGGACGGCGCCGCGCGCGGCATTACCTGCCTGCTTGTTCCGGCGGACGATCCGGGTGTGAAGGTCGAACAGTACCTGTGGACCTTCAACATGCCGACAGACCACCCGCGCGTTTCGTTCACCAACGTATGGGTGCCGGACAGCGCGATTTTCGGTCCGCCCGAAAACGGATTGCCGTTGGCCCAGTCGTTCGTGCACGAAAACCGTATCCGCCAGGCTGCGGGTTCGCTTGGCTCCGCGGTTTACTGCATCGAGGAAAGCGTGCGCTATGCACGGATGCGCCAGCCCTTTGGCGAGGATCTTGCCCGCAACCAGGCGATCCAGTTCCCGCTGGTCGAGCTTTCCACCCAGGCGGAAATGCTGCGCCTGCTGATCCGCAAGACCGCTTGGGAAATGGACCAGATGACCCACCCGGAAGTGGAAAAGCGCATCTCCGACAAGGTTTCGATGTGCAATTACTGGGCGAACCGCCTGTGCTGCGAGGCGGCGGACCGAGCGATTCAGGTCCACGGCGGCATCGGCTATTCGCGCCACAAGCCGTTCGAGCACATCTATCGCCACCACCGCCGTTACCGGATCACCGAAGGCACGGAAGAAATCCAGATGCGCAAGGTGGGCGCCTTCCTGTTCGGATACCTTGGCCCCAAGCGGAAAGAGTTCTCCGAACTCACCTATGACGACGTCGATTACCGCAAGCAGCCGCAGATCCGCCCGCGCAGCGGTTGGCAGGCGATCGACACGACGCGCCCGCCGGCGGACATCTGACGCCGGTGAAAGGGAGGGTTGCCGCCTTGGCAATCCCCCCGCCGTGCGGTTGCGCGCGGCCCGCAACGGATAACAGCCCCGGGCAGGGGCAAAAATGCCCCGCAAAGGGGAAACGGCCCGCAACGGGCAATTGGGAGAAGCCGAATGGACATGGAACTCGTAACCGAAGGCCTTCAGTTTCCGGAAGGGCCGATCGCGATGGCGGATGGCTCGGTCGTGCTGGTGGAAATCAAGCGCCAGACCCTGACGCGCGTGAAGCCTGACGGCACGCAGGAAATCATCGCGGAACTGGGCGGCGGCCCCAACGGTGCGGCGGTCGGCCCGGATGGCGCGGTCTATGTGTGCAACAACGGCGGTTTCCAGTGGCTTGACGATGACGGGCTGACCCTGCCGCACGGCACACCGGACTATTATGTTTCGGGATCGATCCAGCGCGTCGACCTGTCGGACGGTTCGGTGACCACGGTCTATGACGAATGCGATGGCGTGAAGCTGCGCGGCCCGAACGATATCGTGTTCGATGCCGACGGGGGCTTCTGGTTCACCGACCTGGGCAAGAGCAACGGCGATGTCAGCCATGTGGGCCACCTGCTTTACGCAAAGCCCGACGGTTCGATGATCGTGCGCGCGCACAATTCGATGGTGACACCAAACGGTGTGGGCCTTTCGCCCGACGGCAAGACCGTTCACGTGGCGGAGACCACCACCGGCCGGCTGTGGTCGTTCGGGATCGAAGGGCCGGGCAAGATCGCCGGGGCGGGCGGCACGTTCTCCGCCGGCCAGGTGATGGGGCCGCTGCCCGGATACCAGTTGTTCGACAGCCTTGGCGTTGAAGCGGACGGACGGGTCTGCGTGGCCACGCTGGTCAACGGCGGGATCACCGCCTTCGATCCGCGCGACGGAAGCTGGGAACAGTATTCTTTCCCCGATCCGATCACCACCAACATCTGCTTCGGCGGTGACGATATGCGCACGGCCTTCGTCACCTGTTCGGCCACCGGAAAGCTCTACAAGGTCCGCTGGCCGCGTCCGGGCCTCAAGCTGAACTTCAACGCCTGAGGAGCCTGCCCGTGGAATACCAGGACATACTCTACGAGGTCGATGGGCCGGTCCTGACCGTTACGCTCAACCGGCCGGACAAGCTCAACGCCTTCACCAACCTGATGGGCCGCGAACTGGCCGATGCGCTGCACCGCGCGGACGAGGATGACAGCATTCGTGTGGTTATCCTCACCGGCGCGGGGCGGGGCTTTTGCGCCGGGGCCGACATTTCGGCCGGGGCGGGAAGCTTCGATACCAAGAGCGGCGAAGGCGCGAAGAACTTCGGCGACGGACAGGACCGGGGAGAGGGCACCAGCTTCGTCCATGCGCTGTTCAACTGCAAGAAAGCGACGATCGCGGCTTTCAACGGCCCGGCGGTGGGCGTGGGGGTGACGCTGGCGCTTCCCACCGACATCAAGATCGCGTCCGACACCGCGCGGTTCGGTTTCGTTTTTGCCCGTCGCGGCCTTGTGCCGGAAGCGGGAAGCGCGTGGTTCCTGCCGCAGCTTGTCGGCAAGGCGCAGGCGTTGCGCTGGGCGATTGCCGGGAACGTGTTCGATGCGGCCGAAGCGCTGCGCGGCGGGTTGGTGAGCGAAGTCGTGCCTGCGGAACAATTGCTGGCACGGGCACGCGAGATCGCGATGGACATTGCGGAAAACACCGCGCCCATCTCTGTCGCGCTGACGCGGCAGATGATCTGGCGCTTCGGTTCTGCCGACCTGCCATTCGATCTGTTGCAGATCGACGGCGCCTTCGCGCTTCACCTCGGTTCGACCGGAGATGTGAAGGAAGGCGTCGCCAGCTTCATAGAAAAGCGCGCGCCGCACTTTCCGGGCAAGGTTTCCACAGACATGCCGCCCGGTTATCCTTGGTGGGAATAGGCGCAAGAGTGCCGTGGGCATGCAATTTGCCCACGGCACGGCTTGCCGATCATGTCCGATATTTCGCTTAGCGCTTAGCGGGTTTGGAACCTGCCTGCCGGGATACGCCCCATTGCGGACGTTTGCTTTCTGCACCCGTCATCCCAGCGAAAGCTGGGATCGCTGTCGCCCCCGTGCTAGCCATCAACAATGGGCGGCTGGGTCTATATCATGACCAACAAGCGCGATGGCGTTCTGTATATCGGGGTGACCGCCGATTTGCCTGCTCGTGTCATGCAACACCGCACCGGCAAAGGCTCCGCGTTCTGCCGCCGCTACGGCCTTGACCGGCTGGTCTATTCAGAACCGCATTCCGACATCCAAAGCGCCATCGTGCGGGAAAAGGCGATGAAGGCATGGAAACGAGCTTGGAAAATTGAATTGATAGAAAATGCCAATCCAGGATGGCACGACCTTTTTGAACACCTCGCGTTGCCGTGAGCGATCCCAGCTTTCGCTGGGATGACGGGGAAAAGGACGAGTCCGCTTCCCACCCCCATTCCTGCCATTCACCACACCGACCAGCCATGCCGAAACCGGACATGACAAGGGCCGGAGGTGGCCAAATTGCCTACCTCAGCAGTTCCAGCGTTCCGGCCGCGATCATTTCGCGCAACTCGCGTTTCAGTACCTTGCCCGATGCATTTTTTGGAAGTTCCGCGATAAAGCCCACCGCGCGCGGTTTTTTATAGCTGGCGATGTTGGCCTTGCAGAACTCTATGATTTCGGCCGGCTGCGCCTGCTCTCCGGCGCGGCACGAAAGGATTGCGACAACCTCTTCGCCCCAGGTGGGATGTTCCGCACCCACCACGGCGGCCTCAAGCACCGAGGGATGCTTGTAGAGCACTTCCTCCACCTCGCGCGGATAGACGTTCTCGCCGCCGGTCACGATCATGTCCTTCTTGCGGTCGACGATCCACAGATAGCCGTCCTCGTTCCAGCGCGCGACATCGCCGGTGTGGAACCAGCCATCGGTAAAGCTCTTTTCGGTCGCTTCGGGATTGCGCCAGTAACCTTTCAGAACCTGGTCGCCCTTCACCCACATTTCACCCTCTTCACCCGGAGGGGCGTCCGTCCCGTCCTCACGCACCACGCGAACGCGCGAGAGCAGCATCTGCCGGCCGACCGAATTGAGAATGGGCAATCCCTCGTCGATCGCCTGGTCGTGTTCGTCGGCGGTCAGCACCATCACGTTTCCGGCAAGTTCAGTCATGCCGAACCCGGTGCCAAAGCGCACTTGCGGCCACTTTTCCCGCGCGCGCAACAGCACCGCGGCGGGCATCGCAGACGCGCCGTATCCCATGTTGGTGAGTGAGGAGAGATCGTATTTCTCCATCTCCGGGTGGTCGAGCAGCATGGCGATCATGGTCGGTGCGGAACTGGCGGCGGTGCATTTGTATTTCTCGATCGTCGCGAACAGTTCGACCGGGTCGAAATTCTGCATCAGCACAACCGGAACGCAGCGCACGTGCTGCACCAGCATCCCGTATCCGGCAACGTGATACATCGGGAAGGTCAGCAGATAGACAGGATGCTCTTCTTCCGCGCGGTCCCAGCTTGCAACGGAATTCAGCACCGCGGCCACGACGTTTCGATGGCTCAGCATCGCGCCCTTGGGCAGGCCGGTGGTGCCCGAGGTATAGAGCAGCCAGGCAAGATCGTCCTCGTTCACGGCCACTTGCGGTTCAACCGGCTGGCCGCTTTGCAGCAGGTCGTCGAACGCGGTCGTGCCCGGCTGCTTCTCGCCAACGGTAACGATGGTGTGGACCGAGGGAATCTCGTCGCGGATCTGCTGGATCGCGCCGAAGAACTTGTCTTCCACGATCAGCACCGATGGTTCCGCATTGCCGATGATATAGGCCAGTTCACGCGGGGAGAGGCGATAGTTCAGGAAATTGAGTGCCATGCCGGCGGCCGGGACGCCGTAATAGCAATAGGCGTATTCGATGCAGTTTTCCGCCAGCATGGCGATCCGGTCCCCCGGACTGGCGATTTCCAGAAGCGCGTTCGCCAGCTTCCAGCAATCGTCACGCAGCTGGCTGAATGTGATCGCGCGTTCGCGCATGCGCACGGCGATGGCATCGGGCTCGTGATGTGCGGCGATTGCCGGGATTTCTCCGACCAGCATCCTTGGCTCTCCTCGTTCGCGTCCGCTCCGTGTTGGCCGAAGCTGGATCGTTCCATGTTTTCGCGTGCAATGCGTCCCGTCGGGCGCGGGTGCGCGTCGCACGTTGGCAAACCCTTATAGTGTTCACCCGGGCGCAGGCAATAATTGACTGACTAACTAACGGGTGGCAGAGCATAGGTTCCGGTGTGCCGGACAATGATTCAAATCACCCCGCCCGATGGGTGATGCCAAAGAGGAGATGCTGCGTCATGGGCAGGACAAGCGACGGGAAATGGGCAGAAGGCTGGTCTCCGCCCAAGTTCGAAGTGAACGCCAACGGCAAGGTGATCGGCGCAACCAATTCGCGCAGGCCGAACAACTGGGGCCGCTGGGGCGAGCTTGACCAGCGCGGCACCGTCAACTTCATCACGCCGGAAAAGGTCGCGCAGGCGGCGTCCCTCGTGCGTAGCGGCAGGGTGGTCAGCTGCGCGATCCCGCTAGACGCCACCGGGCCGGTCCACCCGGCGCGGTCGAACATCGTCCACCTGCATTCGGCGACCGGCTGCGACCATGCCGGCTGGAACTCCACCGGGCAGACCTATTCCGGCCTGCAGGGAACCGACGATTACATCATGATGCCGCTTCAGGGCAGCACCCAGTGGGACGGGCTGGCGCACATCGGCGCGGACGATTGCTTCTTCAACGGCTTCTGGGTCGGCGTGGTGGAAGCCGCGGGCGGGGCGACCCGGCTGGGTATCCAGAACATGAAGGACACCTTCACGTCGCGCGGCGTGCTGATCGACCTCCCGCGGCATCAGGGCGTCGAACGGCTAGAGCAGGGCCACGCCATCACTGCCGACCAGATAGACGCGGCGGCCGATGCCCAGGGCGTTTCTGTGGGAACCGGAGACATCCTGGTCGTGCGCACGGGCCACGTGCCGTGGTATTATACCCTGCAGGACAAGTCGGCCTATTGGTCGGGCGCGCCGGGCCTTTCGATGTCGATGGTGGAATGGCTGCATGAAAAGGAAGTCGCGGCCGTTGCGATGGACAACATCGCGATCGAGGTGGAACCGTTCGAGGAGCCATACGATTGCCCGTATCCGGTCCATGTCCGCCTGATCCGCGATCTTGGCCTGTCGCTGGGCGAGATCTGGTGGCTGGAAGACCTTGCAAAGGCGTGCGAGGAAGAGGGTCGGTGGGAGTTCATGCTGGTTGCACCGCCGCTCAACGTCACCAACGCGTCCGGCTCTCCGGTCAATCCCACGGCGATTTTCTGACCGATGGTGGCAGCATTGCAGAAGCAGAAAGAAACGGGCGACGATGCGCCGCCCAATGACGATCCCGAAACGTTCGCGGCCAAGCTGCTGGCGGCGGCGAAGCGGGTCGATCCCGAAGTAACGGGCATTGCGGGCGTTTCCCGCGTGTCAGCGGGCGCGACCCTGCAAACCTGGTCCATCGATCTCGAGAAGGGCGGCGCAATCCTGCCGCTGATCCTGCGCCGCTCGCCCGGCGGGCGGGCCAAGGCGTCGCTGACGCTGGACGATGAAGCGGCGGTTATCCGCGCCGTAGGGGCGAAAGGCCTTGCCGCACCGGCCGTCTGGCACGTCCTGCGGAGCGAAGACGCGCTCGGCGAAGGCTTCCTGATGGAGCGCATCGACGGAGAAACCCTGCCGCGCCGCATCATCCGCATGGTGGAAGCGGCGGGCAGCGGAGAGACGCTGACACGCCAGCTTGGCAAGACGCTTGGCCAGTTGCATCGCGTTTCGCTCGACGGGCTGCCCGGGCTTTCACATTCCGACGCCGAGACGCAGATCGCGCGGCTGGAGGAAGAATTGCGGAAAGACGGCGTGCAACCCCGCCCGGTGTTCGAACTCGCGCTGAAATGGCTGCGCCAGCGCATTCCTGACCCGGTAGAGCCGCGCCTTGTCCACGGCGATTTCCGCATCGGCAACGTGATCGTGGGCAAGGAAGGGCTGCGCGCCGTGCTCGACTGGGAGATCGTCCACATCGGCGATCCGGCCGAGGATCTTGCGTGGATGCAGGTGCCGCCGTGGCGCTTTGGCGGGCTGGACAAGCCCGTGGGCGGCATCGGCCGGCCAGAGGTGCTTTATGCGGCCTATGAGGAGGAGACGGGCGAGCCGGTCGATGTGGAACGCGTCCGCTTTTTCCGCGTGCTCGGCTCGCTTCGCTGGGGCGTGTCGACAGCGGGCATGGTCGAATGGCTGCGTGGGCACGATCCGACGGTGGAACGCGCGATGATCGCGCGGCGCGCGTCGGAAAACGAAATTGATCTGCTGCGCGCGATGGCAGGGAAGGAATAACCGAAATGCAGGAAGAACCCGGTCCCGCCGAGATACTGCAAACCGTCGCCACGTTCCTGCGCGAAACGGCAATGCCCCAGCTTTCGGGCCATGCCGCGTTCACCGCGCGGGTCGCGGCCAATGCGGTGGACCTTGTGCGGAGAGACATCGAATTGCGCGGTCTGTACGATGCGGCCGAACGGGAAAGGCTCGTGTCGCTACTCGGCCATGACGGGCCGCTCGATGCGTTGAACGGCGAACTGGCGGCAGCGATCCGCGACGATCGCATCGCGATCGATTCCCCGCAGCTGCGCAGCCACCTTTGGCAGACCACGCTTGAAAAGCTGGCGATAGACCAGCCCACCTATGCCTCATACCGCGCGGCGCTGAACGAAGACGCCGCCTGAAGGAAAAATGCGCGGCGGCACGAACCGGCCGCGCCCAGAGGAGAGAATGACGCCATGGCAAGCCATGCAAACGGATCGTCGGCCGACGATTGGCCCAAGGTCGATATTCCGGAGACGTACCGCATACTCACCGCGCCGGGCGCGCCGTTCGAGATGGAGCAGGCTACGATCGATGGCCGAAAGTATCGGGTTTACAAGAACGCGCTGAAGACGCTGCGCGAGGTTTTCGACATCGCCCGGTCCTGGGGGGACCGCGATTACATCGTCTTCGAAGACGAGCGGCAGACTTATGCCGAACATTTCCGCGCCGCAGGCCGGCTGGGTCGTATACTGGCCGAACGCTATGGCGTGACCAGAGGCGACAGGGTGGTGATTGCCATGCGCAATCTGCCCGAGTTCACTCTGGCGTTCTGGGCGGGCGCTTCGATCGGCGCGGTGATGACGCCGCTCAACGCCTGGGGCAGCGGAGAGGAACTGGCCTATGGCATCGCCGATTCGGGCGCGAAAGTCGCCTTCGTCGATGGAGAGCGGATGGACCGCCTGCGCCCGCACCTTGGCGAGCTGTCGCTCGAAGCGGTGATCCTTACGCGGCCGGGGCCGGACGGAACCGAAGGCGCAACGCTGCTGGAAGACCTGATCGGCCCGCCTTCGGGCTATGGCGACCTGCCGGACGATCCCGCGCCCGATCCGGGAATAGAAACGGACGATCCCGCGACGATCCTTTACACGTCGGGCACCACGGGGCGGCCCAAGGGCGCGCTTGGAAGCCATCGCAACATCCTGACCAACGTGGTCAGCCTGGGCTTCAACGCGGCCCGCGCGGCAGTGCGCAAGGGGGAGGGCATTCCCGTGCCGCCTGAGCCCGATCCGGATGCGCTTCAGCCGTGCATGCTGATCCCCGTGCCTCTTTTCCACGTTACCGGCATCAATTCGATGATGGTGCCGGCGATCCTGGGCGGGGCAAAGATCGTGCTGATGTACAAGTGGAACCCCGAACGGTTCCTTGAACTGATAGAGCGCGAAAAGGTGACCGGCACCACCGGCGTCCCGGCCATGGTCTGGCAGGTTCTGGAGTCGCCCGATTTCGACAAATACGATCTCTCCAGCCTGCAAGGCTATGGCTATGGCGGTGCGGCGATCGCGCCCGAACTGACATTGCGCTTCGTAAAGCAGTTTCCGTGGTTCGCGGTGGGGCAGGGCTATGGCGCGACCGAGACAAGCTCTGTTTCTGCGGCGCACAGCGCGGAAGATTACCTGCTGCACCCCGATAGCGTGGGCCTGCCCGTTCCGTGCGTCGATCTGAAGGTGGTGGACGAGAACGACCGCGAAGTGCCTCCGGGCGCATCGGGTGAATTGTGCATTCGTGGACCCAACGTCGTCCACGGATACTGGAACCGGCCGGAACAGACCGCGGCGACGTTTCCGGACGGCTGGTATCACACCGGCGATATCTGCCGGATCGACGAGGATGGCTTCGTATATCTGCTCGACCGCAAGAAGGACATGCTGATCCGCGGGGGTGAAAACGTCTATTGCGTCGAGGTCGAAAGCGTCCTGGTGGCACACGATGCGGTGATAGATGCCGCCGTCGTCGGCCTGCCGGACAGGGTGCTGGGAGAGGAAGTGGGCGCGGTGGTCCAGTTGAAACCGGGATTGAGCGCAACCGAAGCGGAATTGCGCGAATTCGTGGGGCGGCACCTTGCGCCGTTCAAGGTGCCCAAGATGATCGACATCCGCACGCAAGAGTTTCCCCGCAATGCCAGCGGCAAGACGCTGAAGCCGGTGCTGCGCGAGGAATTGCTGGCGATGCAGGAGGAGCGGAACGATGGGTGAGGACGCCACCTTGGAGCACGGCGAAGGCCAGCGTATTGGCGACGTCACCGATAAGCACCGCTTCGACGAAGCGGCGCTGGATGCGTGGATGGCCAGCAACGTGGCAGGCTATGCCGGAGGGCTGGCCGTCCGTCAGTTCGCGGGCGGCGCGTCCAACCCCACGTTCCTGCTGGAATCGGGCGGCAAGCGGTATGTTCTGCGAAAGAAGCCGCCGGGCCAGTTGCTGCAAAGCGCGCACCAGGTGGACCGGGAATACCGTGTGATGAAGGCGTTGGGGCCAACAGACGTGCCGGTGCCGGTGATGCGCGGGCTGTGCACCGATCCCGATGTGATCGGCACCAGCTTTTACGTGATGGATTTCCTTGAGGGGCGCATCTTCCGCGATGCGGCGCTGCCGGGAATGGAACCTGCGGAGCGTGCGGCGATCTATGACGAACTGAACGCCACGCTGGCAAAGCTGCACAAGGTCGATTGGAAGGCGGCGGGCCTTGGCGATTACGGCAAGCCCGGCAACTATTTCGAACGTCAGATCGCACGCTGGACCCGGCAATATCGCGATGCCCCGCTCGATCCGGTGCCGGACATGGACCGATTGATAGAGGAACTGCCCGCGCACATCCCGGCGGACGATTCGGTATCCATCGCGCATGGCGATTATCGGCTGGAGAACGTGATGTTCCACCCCACCGAGCCGCGCCTTGTCGCCGTGCTCGACTGGGAGCTTTCAACGATCGGGCATCCGCTGGCAGACCTCGGCTATTCGGGCTTTCTGTGGCATTCGCACGGGGCAGGCTGGGGATCGCTGGACGGCGTGGACCTTGCCGCCAGCGGTATCCCGAAAGAGGCGGAGTGGATCGAAGCCTATCGGCAAAGGACCGGGCGTGATCGGATAGAGGGCTGGAATTTCCTGCTGGCGTTTTCGGTCTTCCGGCTCGCTTCGATCAGTCACGGCGTTCACGCCCGCGCACTGGCGGGCATCACGCCGACCGCGCAGGCGGGAGAGAACGGCTGCCCGATCCTTGCCGCACAGGCGCTTGAACTGCTTCACAGGAAGGACTTCGCATGACCGATAGTGCGGAAACACCGCCGCAAGACGTGATTTACAAGGTTGCCGATCATATCGCGACGATCACGCTCAATCGCCCGCACCGCCGCAACGCGCTGGGCTGGAACGCCTATGCCCAGCTTGAACAGGCCCTGCGCGATGCCTCGGCCGATAATGATGTACGCTGCGTTATCGTGACGGGGGCAGACCCGGCGTTCTGTTCGGGCGACGATGTGCAGGAAATCATGGCAGGGCCGAAAAGCTATGCCAGTTCGAACAAACAGATCACCGTGCGTCACAAGCCGACGCCCGCCGCAATGGCGGCGCTGGAATGCGAAAAGCCGATGATCGCGGCGGTGAACGGAGCGGCCATCGGCTGGGGCATGGAACTGGCGCTCTATGCCGATATCCGCCTTGCATCGGCCAACGCGAAGTTCTCCGAAATGTTCATCAAGCGCGGCCTGGTGTGCGACGTGGGCGGATTTTATCGCCTGCCCTCGGTCGTTGGCCCGGCCAAGGCGGCGGAACTGCTGTTCACCGGCGACGTGATTGATGCCGCAGAATCGGAACGCATCGGGCTGGTCAGCAAGGTCGTTCCCCATGACGATCTGATGCGCGAAGCAATCGCGCTCGCCGCGCGAATTGCGGCCAACCCGCCGCTGGCGCTGCGCTTCATGAAAGAGGGGTTGTCGCGCACCGCCTATGGCGATCCGCACGAGATTGGTTCATGGGCGATCGGCGCGATCCGGGCGCTGATGGAAACCGAAGACCACAAGGAAGGCGTGGCCAGTTTCCTCGAGAAGCGAGAGCCCGTGTTCAAGGGGCGTTAGGCGGCGTGAAGTTCAAACCATCGGGAAAAGGCACCGGGTTCGCAGACGATCCGCGTGACGGTCCGCCGCTGCGCGAATGGCTGGAATACGGCTGGTCGCAAGAGGCGGCCATCGGCGAAGTCGAGGTGGAAGGCGCTGTGGCACGCTATCGCGTCTGGGGGCGCGGCGCGGGCGATCAGGATCGGCAAAAGCCGGGGCTGGTATTCGCGCACGGGTTCCTGGCCCACGCGCACTGGTGGGACCATATCGCGCCGCACTTTTCCGCCGAATACACGCCAATTGCGGTGGATTTCACCGGCTTCGGGGACAGTGACAGGCGCCCGTCCTACAGCCGGATGCAATACGGGCGGGAAATTGCTGCCGCCGCCGCGAACGAGGGGGTGGGCACAATCGACCTTGTGGCGCACAGCTTCGGATCGCTGTCCGCTCTCTATATCGCCAGCCAGCGGCCCGATCTGGTGCGGCGGGTGGTGATCGTCGATGCCCACGTCTTTCGCGAGGAACGCCCGCGCGCCCCGCGCGAAGGCGGCCCGCAAGAACGGTTCTATCAAAGCAGGGAAGAGGCGCTGGCGCGATATCGCCTCGTCCCGCCCGGCGCATGGCCGCACCCCGATATCCTTGCCTATTTCGCCCGTCATTCGCTGCGCGAATCCGAACAGGGGTGGAACTGGAAGTTCGATCCCGCGATCGTTACCCGCATGGCCGAAGAGCCGATGCGCGAGGCGCTTCACGGGCTGCGCGTGCCGGTGGACTATATCCACGCATCGCGGTCTGAAATTGCAGGGTCAGAGGAAATCGAGGCATTCCGCCGCGCGCTTCCGACCTGCGGAACGCCGGTGACGGTGGAGCTTTCGCATCATCACATCATGATCGAACAGCCCGTGGCACTGGTCGCGGCGCTGAAGGGTCTGCTGGCCAATCCCCGGCAAATGGAGGAATTCTGACAATGCCCGATACGCCCGTTGTTCCCCGCCCGGCGGCGACAGTCCTCCTTATCAGGGACGATCCGTTCGAAGTGCTGATGGTGCGCCGCAATGGCAGGGGAATGTTCGCGCACCTACTGGTGTTTCCCGGCGGGCTGGTTGAGGAATCGGACGCATGCGAAAGCTGGCTGCCGCATTGCGTCAACGCGGGGCATCTGGACGCGAGGCAGCGTGCGCATCGCATCGCCGCCTTGCGCGAAACATGGGAAGAGGCATCGATCCTGCTTGTGGATGGCGCGGACGGGCCGATTTCGCGCCCGCCGGACAATCCGCACCCGGACGATTTTCGCCACGCCGTTCGGCAAAGCGGCGGCAAGCTGGATCTTGAGGCGCTGCAACTGTTCGGCCATTGGATCACGCCCGAAGACGCGCCAAAACGCTATGATACGCTGTTTTTCATCGCCCGCGCGCCGCATGGGCAAACCGCGCAACACGATGGCGGGGAAACCGTCGCGCTGGAATGGATAGAGCCGCATTCGGCCTTGCAGCGCGACCGCGAGGGCGTGGGCGGCGTGATGTTCCCCACGCGGCTGAACCTGTTGCGGCTTACCGAAACGCCCGGTGTCGAGCAGGCGTTCGCCGCCGGGCCGCAGCGCAGGATCATGACCGTCACTCCGCGTGTCGAACACCGCGAAAGCGGGCCGGTAATCTGCATTCCGCAAGAAGCCGGTTACAGCCAGTGGGAAGAGCCGGTGCGTTCGTCCCGCTGAGGTTTCAGCGCGCGCGCGGCACGATGCCCATATGGGCAATGTCGCCAAGCAGGCGGGCGAACATCCGTTCGGTGTCCTCGCAATCGCCAAACCCGGCCTGCCGCAGCTTGATCGTGCTGACCAGCACCGGAGCGCGTGCCGCATCGGCCGGAGCGTCAACACCAAACAGCAGGTCGGCATAGTGATGCGATTCGCCGACGAGTTGGGGCAGGGAGAGCGGAAGCAGGCCTTCGCGCTCAACGATGCGGTCCCACACGTCCGCATGGTCCATCAGGTATTGCGCGATGGAAAACGGTTCGGCGTATGTCGCTTCCATTTTCAGCGCCGCGGCGATTGCCGGCCAGACGCCTTCCCAGGTGAACACATCTCCGTTGGTCACGTTGAATGTCTCGTCGGCGGCCTGGGGTGCTTCTGCTGCCCATAGCAGGGCCTGCGCCACAAGATCGGCGCTTACCGCCTCCGCCACGCCGCCGGGGCGGCCGGGAAAGGCAAGCGGGCGGCCCAGTTCGCGCTGGATCGCGGCATAGGCGCCAAGCACCGGGATGATGTTCATGGCCGCGCCGGTAGCCGTTCCGAATACGACTTGCGGGCGCCAGACGGTTAGGCTCCAGTTGGCATCCCTGCGCAGGCCGCGCAGGTAATCTTCCTGGAGCCAGTAGAAATTCGCGTGCGGATCGCGCGGCCAGCTTTCGCGTGCGGGAACCGAAATTGCGTGGACGTGGGCGCCATAGGCCTTGGTTCCCTGCAACACCGAAACATGGCGAAGGTCCGGCGCGGCTTGCAGCAACGGCTCCATCAGGTTTTTCAGCATGGCAAGGTTCGTTGCCATCTGGTCTTCTTCGTACCAGCCGGCGACAAGGCCGGGTTTTTCGAACAGGGCCGCGAATACCAGGTGCGTCGCCTGCGCCAGTTGCGGCGCGGCATTCCGGCAGGCATCGGCATCCAGCAGGTCCAGCGGAAGGTGCTTTACCCCAAGCGACGGAGGAAGGTTCGGTTCGCGCCGCGAAATTCCGATTACCTGGCCGAAACCGCCACGGGCGAAATGTTCGGCGGCAGCCTGGCCGATAACCCCGCTGGCCCCTGCAACGACAACGGTCCGCCTGCTCATGCCGGGGCAAACAGGGTATTTTCGCGCAAGGCGCACGGGGCGTTATCGATCACAGGATCTCCATTGTCGTTTCAAGATAAAACCGTTGTCAGTGACAGCCCCCGGGTACTCACGGGAACAGGTGGAGAGAGAGAGAACTCCGGGGGCTATCGTTTCGTTATGGGCATTCCGTTTGCCGGTGCCCTTGCATCTTACAGCTGCCTTACATCTTCCAGCTGAACGTCATGCCGTATGTCGCCGGCATGCCGGTGAAGCGAAGCAGGGCATCGTTGGTATGGGTGGCCTGCGTCCAGTACCACTTGTTGAACACGTTGCGGCCCCAGAACTGCAGGGTCCACGGTCCTTTCTCAATACCGGCACGAAGATCCACCAGCGTGCGTGCGGGAATTTCCAGCAGGTCCGCCGGTTGTACCGGATTCGGACCCTGGTCATAAAAGAACTGCCGCGTGCTGGACTGGTAGTTGATCGTGCCGCCGAAAAACGCGTCGAGCGAGTCCGTCAGCGCGAACGTGTACTGCGCGTCGCCATAGGCCTGCCACGGCGGAGCGTTGGGGAAGGGCTCGTCCTTGAAGTTGACGGGCATCGGGTTGAACGGATCGTAATTGTAGTAATCGCCGATAACCCTGCTCTTCGCATAGCTGACACCGGCCGACATGTTGAAGCCGGCAAACGGCGCGATCTGCGTTGAAACCTCAAAGCCCTTCACTTCGGACTTCGGCACGTTGACCAGTGCGGGAAGCGCGCCAAACACGGGGTCCGTCAGGCTGCCCAGTATCTGCTTGTCCTTGTAATCGTAATAGAACAGCGCGGCGTTCAACTGCATATGCCGGTCGAACAGGGTGCTCTTCACGCCCAGTTCGTAAGCGGTAAGCTGTTCCTGCACCGCGGGCTCAAGCTGGGTATAGGAACTCGTCGCGACGGTCGGGAATCCGCCCGCCTTGAAGCCGCGGCTGATGTTCGCATAGATCAGCGTATCGGGAATGGGCTTCCAGTCCACGCCTGCGCGGAACGAGAAATTGTCCTGGTCCAGCGTGTTGAAGAAGTCCGGCGTTGCGGGGTTGAACGTCGGCCCAGGTCCGGTGGTGGCGCAGGCGCCCGGTCCGGCATCCACGCCCGGACCCTGTCCGGCAAGATATTCGGCCTGCGTGATATAGCCGTTTACGAAGGCGAGAAGGTTCTGGATGGCCTGGGACGCCAGCGACCATGTCCCGTCGCCGGAATCGTGCGCGCAGCCCTGATAGTCCTTGTTGACCTTGGTGTAGCGCCCGCCGGCATAGACGGACAGCGTATCGGTCAAGGGCACCTGGACGTTGCCGAACACCGCATACGTCTGCGTTTTCTGGCGGTTCTGCGGGTTCGTCGGCCCAAGCAGGATGCCTAGCGTGGGCACCGCGCCGGAGTTGCCGTAACTTTGCAGGAAATTGTCGTATGTCTTGTCGCGTTCGTAGTTCACGCCGACGATCCAGTTCCCCGTGGTGGAGAACGACCCGCTCAGCCGCAGTTCCTGATAGAGCGTATCGATGTAACCGCGCTGCTGCGATTCATAGTCCTGATAGATCAGGCCATCGCCTTCCACCGGCTGGTCGCGCTTGAAATGCTCATAGGCGCTGACCGACGTCAGCGTGACGGAATCAGACAGGTCCAGCTCCATGCGCAACGCGATCTGGTAAAAGCTGTTGTCGCGCGCCAGGCTGGTGCAATTGCTCGCCGTCGTTGGCCGGTCGGGTGTAAAACCATATGGCGGCGGGATGGTGTTGAACGGTTCGTTGAACGGCGAATTGTTGATGCATGCGCTGCGATCCGCGGCCCTGGGATCGTGCGGCGCCAGCGGATAGGCCAGGATCCGGGGATCGACGCCGTTCAACGGATTTAGCGGCACCACGCCGAAGAATTGCGGCACCTGCGTGTCGGACCGGTCGCGCCAGCCATTCACGTTCAGCGTCGCGCGGAAGGTGTTGGTGGGTTCGAACTGCAACATCACGCGGCCAGTCCAGAGGTCTTGCTGACCGGACGACATGGGGCCCGTGAAACCGTGCTGCCAATCGTCCATCGACTGGCGGCGCACCGCAACGCGATACTTCAGGCTGTCGCTCAGCGGTCCTGAAACGAACACCTGCGCGTCAAGCTGGTCGAAGCGGCCATAACTGACATCGGCACCGGCAGAGAACGTGTCGGTCGGCTTGTTGGCGATATAGTTGATCGCGCCGCCGGTGGCGTTCTGGCCGAACAGGATGCCTTGCGGTCCCTTGAGCACTTCGACCCGTTGCAGGTCCAGCGATGCACCCGCGGTCATCACCGAGAACGGCAATGGCACTTCGTCAACATAGACGCTGACCGTTGGGGAGGCCGCGAGCGAGGTGTCCTGGAAGCCCACGCCGCGAATGGTGAAAATTGGCGTGCCATAGGCCGATGGCGTGAAGTTCAGGCCGGGCGTGACCTTTGAAAGGTCTGCCGTGTCCTTGATGCCCAGGCGCGTAAGTTCCTCGCTTCCGACAGCCTGGATGGACATGCCGATGTCGTTTTCACGTTCGACACGCTTCTGGGCCGTCACGACGATCTGCTTCAACTGGCCGGTGCCCGCCTGGTCCTGCGTCCCGTCCTGGGCAGGGGCGCCTGCGGCCAGGCTGGCCGTGGATTCGTTTTGCCCGTCGTCTGCCGCATATGCGGGCGAAGCAATCGCAATTCCGACGATCAGAGCTGGCACACCTATTCTTAGTGCGTGACGAACCTTCATACATCCTCCTGTCCCATCGTGTTTCCGATGTTTTCTGGCGCAATGCCCGCGGTCGTTGTTTGGGCCTGCGACAGGAGGAATATCATCGCGGGACGGATTTAGCTAGTTGGAAAACTAAATTGCGTTTCACAGGTTGTGCAACTGCATAACTTGCTGGCCGACAGGCACTTTTCAGCCGGCATCAGTGTGCGTCCCGGTTTGCCCTGTCCGCAACGGACAAGGTTGATGGTCGCGAATCCGATTCTCCTGCAATATGCCTCGGCAAATGGTGCGCGCGCACCGATTGGTGCGGCGCGGACTGTCAGTCTATCGCCATCACAAGACGGCGCGCTGGATCATCCAGAACGCCGCTGTGCTGCCGATCAGGTAAGCGGCGATATGGCGCAGGCGGACTTCGGCGCTTGCCGCGAAACGCTTGACCAGCGCGATGATCGCGAAGCCGAGCGCCACGATGGCTAGCTGGCCGATTTCCACGCCCACATTGAAGCTGAACAGCGCCATCGGTACGTCGCTTTGCGGCACGCCAATCTCCGCCAGTGCGGCAGCAAACCCGAATCCGTGGAGCAGGCCGAAGCTGAACGCCACCAGCCACGGAACGCGCGAGGTGAGGCGTGGGTGCGCCGGGTCTTCCTTCACGATCTCTACCGCCAGAAACACGATCGACAGCGCGATGCAGATCTCCACCGGGCGTCGCGGAATGGTGAACAGCCCCAGTGTGGTTGCCGCCAGCGTCAGAGAGTGGGCAACAGTGAATGCCGTTACCGTTTTCGCGACTTGCCAGCCGCGCCGGATCAGCAGCACCAGGCACAGCACGAACAGGAAATGGTCCCACCCGGTCAGGATGTGTTCGATGCCGAGGCTCAGGTATGTTCGGGCGACCTGCCAGCGGTCGGGCTTGACCGGCACGGTGATGAATGGCGCATCAGGCGTCAGGCGTTGCGCGTCGACAGGCTCACCCAGCGGAGCGATGCGCAACAAGGCGTCGGTATAACCGCGCTCCAGCCCCTTTAGTCCCACCTTGCCGCCAGCAAGCGGCTTGGAGCAGGTGGCGGTCATCGTTTCGACCAGCGCCGCGCCTTGCAAGCGCGGCTCCCCGCGAGAGAGTTTGCACCATTCGGGCAGGGAAGGGCGCGCGCGGATCGCGATGCCGCCAAGGATCGGCGCCTTCCAGATGACTTTCCACGTGCCCTGCGTTTGCTCGTCGAGTTCCAGATAGCCCGGCTGCAACACATCCGCGCGCGCCGTGTGCGCGAAGGAGAGAAGCGCAAGGCAAAACGCCACGCACGCGGTGACGATCGGGCGCAGGCTCATCGCGGCTTCTCGATCACCACGTCGTAACCGTTGACCATCTCGTTGAAGGCCTTGTCGATTGCCTGCTTCGATCTGGCCGATCGCCAGTCGTTCTCGACCCGCTGGCGCACTTCGTCGAGCGTGGGCTTGCGCGGCAACACGCGCTTGTCGATCCGCACAAGGTGCAGCCCGACGCCCGATGTAACGGGGCCGGTCCATTGTCCTTCGGGCAGCTTCAGCAGCGCACCGGCAAAGTCGTCGCCAAGCTGGTCGGCGATGTCGGCCGAAGAGACGCCATCGAAATGCATCGGCAGCGGGATCGGCTTGCCGATGCTTCGCGGATCGGCGCCAGCCCTGAGCCTGGCGAGCGCGGTCTTTGCCGCGGCGCGGTTCGCCGGGGTGTCGTCGCCCAGATAGACCTGATCGAAGGCATAGACCGGGTTGGGCGCGTATTTTGCCGGGTCTTTGTCCAGCAGCGCCTGCAATTCGGCATCGCTGGGCGTGGCGGCCTGCGCGTCTGACATCGCCAGCGATTCCATCTTGTTGCGCATCCGCTTGATCACGACCTCGTCATCCCGGTCCAATCCAAGGCGCTGTGCTTCGCGGTAATAGACCTGATCCTTCACATCGTCGCGGATCATGCCATCTATCTCGTCCTGCGTGGGCGGGCGGTGATAGGTTTCCATCCAGCGGTCGACGAGCCGCGTGACCATCGCCTCGCTCACCACGATGCGCCGTTCGCCCGGATCGGGCGGGACATTTGACCAGATCGCGAAAATCGCGGCGCCGGCCAGCAGGAAATGGACCAGCGGTTCGCGCAGCATGGCCCGCGCGCCTTGTTTCAGGGTCATGCGTCCATCTTCATGAAACGGGCGGCGTGTACCAGATGGGCGATGTATAGCCGCGCTCCTGCTGGGTCAGCGGGATTTCGGCGGGAAGCGTCTCGTTGAACTTCACCTTGTCGTAATCCATCCAGGTCGGCGTGGGGATCTGCAGCACGCGCAGGTAATAGAATGCGCGCTGTGTAGGATCGAACTCGGGATCGGTCCACACCGTCGCCAGCGCGGGTGCGCCGATCGAATTGGCATAGGTCGCCTTGCCGGTATCGACGGTGTTGCCCACCGCCGGAACCTTGCCGTTCATGATCCGGCGCTTGTCCATGTCGCTCCACACGACGTCGAACACCTTTTCGTGGCTCTTGCCCGCCTTGTCGGTCCAGCCCTTGACCACCTGAACGCGGTCGAGGTTGGCGCCAATCGGGTCTTTCAGCGCGGAAACGATGAAGCTGGGGGCGCCGTTCTTGCCCCGCGTGCCCAGCGTGCCGCCCATCGGCACGCCGCGCCCGTATCCTGCGTGAACCCAGTCGCCCTTCAGGTCGCTATCGGTGAAATTCCAGCCGCCGAAGAAGCGCAGCACCATGCGCGGGCCGGTGGTGGCATAGACCTCGCGCCGCTTCATCGCGTCCCACAGTTCCGCGCGGGTGTTGGCCCGCGCCCAGACCGCCGCATAACCGCTGGCCAGCGTCTGCCAGTTCATGATCCCGACCTTCTCTTTCGGCATGCCGGGGATCAGCGTGTCGGTTGTGCGGTGCGGATTGGGCTCCACGCCCGGATGCTTGCCGAAGAAATTGTCGTCATCGGCGGTGGAGAGCGCGGTGTGGCTGTCTGTCGAGCCGACGACGCCGAACTTGTAGGGATTTTCACCGGTTCGTTGCGCGATCTGCAGGCCGCGTTTCAATGCCTCGCGCACATAATCGCCTGCGTACATGTCGGGCGTGGTGGGCTGGCTGTGCAGCAGGTTGTTCTGGTCCCACCCGGCAACGCCGAAACCGGCGAATTCGTCGTTGGGCGAAAGGAAGGGGTGCGTTTCGCTGTCGCCCTTGATCTGCGTGATCTCGACCAGCGGTTCGTGCGCGGCGCGGCGACGGGCATAGGCTGCGCTCATCGGGCCGCCGCCGGGTTCGGTCATCATGAACATCAACCCGTTCGACAGGTTGGAGTTGTGCGGGATCGCCAGCACCTTGCCGCCCGTTTTCTTCTCATAGGCGTCCATGTAGTCCCACAGCCTGTCGGGCGTTTTCAGGAAGCCGGGGTCTGCGGGGAGAACCTGGCGGGCCTTGCTGCCGCCATCGCGGAACACAAGGTTGCGGTGGAGGTTGTTGCCGCCATCCATCAGCGTGTATTCGAAACCGATGAACGCGGTGAACCTGCCCGGCTGGTTATAGCGTTCGACCGTGTCGATCTGCGCATCCCAAACGGAGCGCGTAAGCTTGTCTCCGCCGGCATCGAAACCGAACGCCCCTTCGTTCTTGCCGCGCGCGATCAGCATTTCGGCGGTTGCCTTCAGCGATCCGCCGATGCCTTGGTGCATCAGGTCATACCAGTGCAGCATTCTGGGATCGCGGATCTGGCTGCGCGGCGTATCGTAAAACGCCTTGGTCGAACCAAGCCCTTCAGCGTGATCGGTGATGACCAGGAAATCGAGCGGGCGGGCGAGCTTCGCCTTGATCCCGGTGGAAGAGGTGACTTCCTCACCACGCGCAAAGCGCAGCGCATCTTCGGGCATCAGGCGATTGCCGAAACCGAAGGCATCGACAGAATTGGCCGTGTGGAGGTGCGTGTCGCCCCAATAGACGCGTTCGGGCACGTCGGTCAGCTTGACGGTTCCGGCATTACCTGCGGCAGCCGGTGCGACCTGCGTCGCTTCGGACCGGTTGCTCGCGAAGATGAGCAATCCGGCGGCCAGAGCAGCCATGCCGGTTCCGGCAAGAACAGATTTTTTCACGGCATTTCCCCCAAACAACTGTGTATCGCGATCTTCGGTTTGCCGAAGATCGCGCCTTGTCCCGGTTCCGCACCGGGACTTTCAATTCCAGCGTTCGACTTTTATCCCCCGGATGCGATGGTCGCCGCGCAGGCTAGCACCACGGCGCGACAGTGCGGCGCGCAAAATATTTGTGCAGGTGAAAGCCGTTGGCTATCACTCCACCCCGGAGAGGGGCCGGATAATGATCAGCCTGCATCAGTTGGAAATGATCGTCGCGATCCATCGCGCGGGTGGCTTCCGGGCCGCGGCGCGCGAATTGAAGATCACGCAGCCGACCCTGAGCAAGGCCGTGATGCGCATGGAAACGCAGCTTGGCTACAAGCTGTTCGAGCGCACGCCCACGGGAGCGCGCCCGACCCCGGCGGCAGAATTCATCGCCAAAGGGGCCGAACCCTTGCTGGAGGATGCCGCGCGGCTGATGGCCGAGGCAAAGCGGCGTCACGATGGTGAGGAGGGCCTTCTCAGGTTGGGAATCGGCCCGATGCTGAAGCATGTGCTGCTGCCGGACTTGGTCAGGCGGATCAGGGATCGCTTCCCCGGCGTCCATTACCAGATCACCCAGACGGGGGCGGACGACCTCACGCGGCTGGCGACCGAACGCAAGATGGATGCGGTCTTCGTCTATCACGAAGTGGCGCGCAAGGAAGATGACCTGATCCGCGCCAGGATATTCAGCGACGATGTCGTCGTGATCGCGCGCAGCGGCCATCCTCTCCAGACAGCAGGCGTGGTTGCGCAAGACGATCTTCGCGCATTCGACTTCGCCTTGCCGGGTATGCCCGCGCATGTGATGGATTGGCTCGAATTTCCGCCGGACAAAGGCCGATCGCGCGGCGTTGCGCTGGAATCCGACAATTACGAGGTTCTGCTTGACCAGATCGGTCGATCCGATTGCCTGACGCTGGCCCCCCGAACCTTCTTTGCCGACCTGATCGATGCGGGAACGATCGTTACGATACCAACCTTCAAGCCGCCGCTCACGTATGAATGCTGGATGCTGTCTCCGCCGGAATTTGCGCGCACGCCGATGTTCTCGGCCATTGCCGCAATCGCGCGTGACATGTTTCGTGGCGTGAATGGATGACGCTATTGCGCCGGGCCGGACTTTTCGAGGATAGCCTTTTCGACGAAGACCTTTGCCTCAATCGTCGTTGCCGAGTTCCCCACTTTTACGGCCGCCGCCGGGCTGATCGCGATTTTCAGGCTGTCTGCCTGGTCCGCTTCGATGACGATGCGATAGGCGCCGGGCGGAATCTGTTCGAACAGGAAATAGCCGTCCGCTTCGGTTCGCGCGGATTTGACCACTTTCCCGTCCGCATCGAGCAGGTCGAGCCGCAGGCCCGACACGCCTCTTGCCGATGTCTGCGAGCGGAAGAAGGCGGTCCCTTCGATGTCGCTGGTTTCCTCGATCGCATAGTTGGATACGTGGATACGCCCCGGTCTGGGGACGACTTCGAACCCGCGCGTTTCCGCAACGTCCATGATGTCCGGAAAGGTTGACGGGTCAGCCTGCACGCTTGCGCGCGTGCCGCTGCCCAGCCCGGTCAGCAGCGCGACGCCTTGATCGTCGGCTTCCACCGTGTCGTTGAATGTAGAGAAGGCGACCTTGGGAATGGCCGGCTCGCCCGGATCATAGCGGTGGTTGCCGTTCCGGTCGCGATAGGCGCGCACGGCAACCGCGCCCGATGACGCCAGCCCGGGCTCGCCCACGAACATCCGCCCGGTCAGCGGGTCGCGGCCGAAACTGAAGCCAAGACGCAGGCCGACCGCATAATTTTGCCGCCCGAAACCGTAAGTCCCGTCGAAAGCAAGCGATGCGGGGCCGATCTTGCGCACCAGCGACGCGCTGATCTGCGTATCGCTCTCGGCGAAGGCATGGCTGACGGAGCCGTGAACGCGCGTCAGGTCGTCCACCTGGTAATCCACTTCGAGCGCGGTGGACGCGATGCGCGGCGTCGGCACGATCTCGTATGTCGCGGACGCGCGGACAAGGCGGCGCGAACCTGCCAGCGTGGACAGATCGAACGTGCCCAGCAACTGGTTGGTGCTGCCGCCCGTCGGATCGGAGGTGTTGCTGTAATCCAGGCTGTTCGAGGCCATGAAGGTGCCGACCTGCGCCGACCCTCGCAATGAAGCGGTCGTCTGCGTGCGTCCGCCCCGGTACTGGAAACGTTGGACGCGCGCCGAAAGCGGAATTACGCCGCCCGCCGCACCCTTGCCGATGCCGATCGTGGTGTTGACGTTCAACACCGTCGCGCGGGTAAGCACGTCGCCGGTGAAGCTGCGCACCTCGTCCACGAAATCGCCGCGATATTCCGCGTGGGTGAAGGTGAAGGCCGATCCGAATACCCGTCCGCCCAGGCCCACTTCAACACCGGTCGCACCGCCGTTTTCCAGGCCGATGTCCAGCTTGGCGGCCAGCTTGCCGATGCCTGTCCGCAATCCTGCGGTGGCAAGCTGCCGGCGACCTTCCTGCGTATCGAACCATGCCGCGCCGGCCGTGGCGGTAAGCGTGCCGTTGATGCCATAGGCAAGCTGCAGGTTGCCGCGCCACAGCCCGTAATCGCGGGTAGGCGTGAAATTGGGGCCTGTCGTGTTGAAGACGTTGGTGTCTTTCTGGACCGCGCCGAAACTGTAAACCAGCTGGCCCGCCGCCAGCCGCCCGTCGCCGACATTGATGGTGCGCACGGATTCGCTGCGCTGGCCTTGCGGGCCATAGAACACGAAGCGAAACACGTTGATGCCGTAATCGACCGGCAGTTGCAGGAACTCGTACTGCCCGTTCACGGACATCCGCGTCGATCCCACCAGTACGCCATTGCGATAGAGTTCTACCTCGTACCCGTCGGGCAGGGGGCCGCGCAGGTCGATCGTATCGAAGACGGACGCGCTTTCCAGCGGCGCATTGGTAAGCGTAACGCCGCGCCCGCCGGTTCCCCGCAATCCCATGGCCATCGTCGGCGTCGCAACATCGCCCACCTGGAATTCCGTGGCGTGCAGTGGCCCCAGAAGGCTCGCGTCCGGATCCTGCCGCCCGATTTCGAGCCGGGAACTGACCAGTCCATCCCGCGTGGTCGCGCCCAGGAACAGTTGCGTCGTCATATAGGCAAGATCGCCCGAAAGCCGCAGGTCGCCTTCGAGCCGGGTGCCCAGCGCGCTGTCGGACAGGGTGCGAAACTCCACGTCCGCCAGCGGCACGGAAACGGGTAGCCACGGCGTTTCCCGTCGCGGCCAGTGCTTCTGTCCATTGCGCCCGCCTTGCGCGGCCAGTTTTTCGCGTTCCGCCTCGCGCTGGGCGCGCAACTGGAACGGGAAGGGCTCAAGCGTTTCGATCGTGACCGACTGGTCCCGCAGGTCGGTCTTGATCGTAAGCGGCAGCAAATCCGCGAACTTGTCCGATCGCAGGTAAAGCTCGCCATCGAAGGCGGTTGCTTCCCCCGGATCGAGCGGCATGGTCTTGCCGTTGAGCGTGATCTGGCCCTGGCGCAGGTTTATACGAAGCGTGCGGTTCTGGTCGATGAACCAGCCGCTGGCATAATGGCCATCGTCGCTGATCGCTATGGCAAGGTCGAGATAGCGGGCAAGCGCGCCCACCGGCAGGAAAATTCCGTCGGGCGTTCCATAGGCGATCAGCGTGTCGTCGCCCGAGGCCGCAACGGCAGGCTTGGTGCGGATCGTCAGGATCAGTTCGTCGTCATAGGAAAAGCGAACTGCCTTGCCGGGACGGGAAGGCAACGGTCCGGGGGCATTCGCAAGGTCGGCGTTCGGTGTTGCCGCGGGCATTGTCCCGGAGGTGCCCTGCGCCTTGCCGGTGGGCATTGCTGCGGGGAGGGGGGCGAAGCTGGCGTCCCTGTCGCTTCCCGCCGCGCCGCCCGTCTTGCCGAACGCAGGTTCCGGCATCGCTTTGGCGGGTTGCGGTGCGGTCGGTTGCGACAGGGCGAGGTTGGCATCCGTTCCGGCAATCGGCTGCGCTTCGGGAAAGGAGCGGGCGATGGACCGGCGCGCGGTGTGTCGCAGATGCGGTCTTGCCGACGCGGATTGGCTGGACGGAGCGCGCACGGGCGCTGATGCGGTTTTGGTTGCTTCGTCCGTGCCGAATGCCGGGTCCGGAATCGTCCGGCTGTCCGCGCGCGATGCCAGTTTGCGGACATTGGGCGCGGGAATGGATACGGTTTCCGTTGGCGGGTTTGCCGCGATTCCCGGCAGGTCGAAAACGGGCAAGTGTTGCGCCGTCGCAATCGGTCTGTCGCCCAGCGTCAGCGCCACGGCCTGCCCCTTGCTCTCCGGACTTGCGGCCTTTGCGGCAGAGGGCAATGCAAGCGGCTGCGAAGGTTCGCGGGCAGTCGTGAACGCCTGATTGGCGGGCGGAAACGTCCTGCCCGTTGTATCTATCGCCGGGACCGGATGGCTGTCCGTCGTTGCATACCGGACGGGTTGCGCGTCGTCTTCGTCAATCCTTGCGATGGTTACGCCCTGGAGCAACCCGGCCGCACTTGCGATGGGTGCTGTCCCCAGGCCGGGCGCAATCGCGACCGCGCCAGCATTTAATATCGGACTCGATTGCGATGCCAGGTCTTGTTCGGGGGTTTCCTGCCGCTTCGGCGACGGTTGCGGCGCATGATCCGTAGCAGTCGGAATCGGGGGCTGCACGTCCGGCAGCGGAGGGGGCACGCCTGCAAGCGCGGCATGGCTTGCGCTGCCAAGCAGTGCTGCCTTGTCCGGCACGGCGGCACGGGCGTCGGTCATGCGCCCGGATGGCGCTAGCGGACGCATTGCCGCATCCGGTCCCCGCCGCCCGTCGGAAGGGGCTGCCTTTACCGGCGTTATGGCGAACGCCGGAGCCGGGATGTCGCCTTGCTGCTTCTGCCCCGTGGTCCTGCCCTGCTTGTGGCCGGGCCGCGCCGATGTGTCGGAACCGACATCGGCCGTCGGCGCCGGGCCGCCGAACCGCAGCCACAAAGTTGCGCCAACGATGACCGAGGCAAGGCCGGCCGCTGGTGCGCGGCCAGGCCACAGGCGCGATCTCACGGCACGACGAAGTCCTGCTTGGCCAGCGTCTGGCCCGGATTCACGTCATCGTCGACATAGGTTACGGTCAACCGCATGCCCGGCTTGAGGCGCTGTTCCCTGATTTCCGGGCGAACCGGAATGGAAACCTTGCGCCAGTCGATCTCCGGATAGACGCCAACGCCCTTCAACAGCGCGACCGGTTCGTTCGATCCCGGCGCGGTCACGATCAGGTCGCCGAACGAGGATCGTGTGCCTTCGCGCGTGATAACAAGGTCTATCGTCCCGCCGCCGTCGTCGTTGGGGGTGAAGGACACGTCCTTCAATCCCGATTTCAGCGTGGTTTCCCCGATGCGAACGATGACCGGGATGGAAATCCCGAAGCGCGGGATGATCCGCACGCCGACGGATTTGTTGTCCACCTTGCCAAGCGCATTGTCGATGGAGAAGCTGGTCTCGTCGGCAGGGGGCACGGAGACGACGACGAAGTGCGATCGGTATTCGCCCGGCGCCATGCCCGGCCGGGTGCGGGCCATGACGTGGATCGTCTGCGCCTCGTTGCCTTGCAGCATCACGCGCCGGGGCGACCAGCGCAACATGGCGCTTGCGGTCTGCACCTTTGCTTTCAGGTCAGCGTCCTGAACCTTGTCCAGGTTCGTTACCTGCCCGTCGTTCGACATCGCCATGTCCACGATGCGCGTTTCGTATTCGCCGGTATTCGCCGTCTTGTTGTAAAGGCCGATCGTGGCGATGCGCTGGCGGCCGTCGATCACCACGCGCTTGGGGTAGATGTTGATATCGCCCATGCCGCCCACCGATCCGGCGGGGGGCTTGCCGTCCGGCCCCATCGGCGGCGGCGCGGCCTCTTGTGCGCCGGACGGGCCAGAGGCGAAAGCAAGCGCAAGACCGGCGACCAGCACAGGCAGCTTTCGCAAATCGGTCGGCAACATCGTTAATCCCGGTTAACTAAAAACAAAATAGCTCTATGGGATTCCGCGTAAGAAAGGCAATGATTGCCAACGAGTAGTGCACACCTGATGTTTCGCGCGGTTAACAAACTTGTCCCTGCTTTCCCCACCTGCCTGGTTGCGGTGGCGAATTGCCTGCGCCACTATTCGCCCGGAATGGGCGGAACGGGTGGCAATTTCCGGAAGACGGCAAGGCAGCGGTCGCTGCGCAAGGCAAGTGTGTGCGTGGGCGCGATGACGGCGGCCCTTGCGGCGCTGGCTGGCACGCCGGCCCTGGCCAATCCGCCCAGCGTCAGCGTCACGGCGGACAACGATCTCGCTTTCGGCCGGATGATCGTCTTTTCGCAAGGATCGCGCACCGTTTCCTATACCGGGACGGTGCAGGATTCGGGCGTGATGAACCTGCCCGGAAGCACGGCGCGACCGGCACAGTTCACCGTCACTTTCGATCGCGGCAACCAGAGCCGCCGGCCGCTGGACGTTATGATAGAGCTAGTGGTTTTCCCGGCGTCGCAGGTGATTGTCGGCGGTGTGACGGCCCGGCTCGGCCAGTTCGATTCCGATCTTCCGGGCGCATCGGTTCTGACGGCGGGGCAGGTGTATCAGATAGAGTTCGCCAACTGCGTCACGCGGACCTGCTCGCGCACGTTCCACGTCGGCGGACGGCTGGATGTGACCCGCGCCTTTGGCGGTGCGGCCATCGCGATCCCGATCCCCGTCAACGCGACGCTGGTGGCGATGAACTAGTTCGTTTCGGTGCTCCCTGCGGTGTGATAGGCATTGTTACTGAGTAAGGTTTAGCGTGAACGTGCCGGTTTTCCGGCACGTCCGACCTGTAGCCCCCCGGCAGGACGGAATATGCGATGAAGGCCGAAAAGATCGATGCCATTCGCGCGCTGGCCGCAGCGGCAATTATTGCCGGTGCCGTCCCCACATCGGTTGCCAGCGCGCAGGAGGCTTCGGCGCGGGGCAGGGTGAGTGCCATTGTGGTGCGACCACTGTCGGTCACGCGGACTGGCGATCTGGATTTCGGGACGGTTGCGGCAACCGGCAAGGGCGGCGGAACGGTTCGGGTGGCGCCTTTCGCGCGCGCGGCGCGGTTCGCGGGCTCCGCGCGGCAGGCCGATTGCGGAACCGATGCAGCGTGCGGCGCGGTCCATGCCGCATCGTTCCTGGTAACGGGTGAGCCGGGACGGCGATATCGTGTGCGCCTTCCCGCCGAAGCGACCGCCCGCGATCCGCGCAATCCGGCGCTTGCGCTGAAGGTTGTCGCGCTTGCGGCGCGCGCGCGGTCAGCCGTGGACCGAATCGGCGAGGGGCAACTGGACGGCGCTGGTTCGGACCGGCTGCAAATAGGCGGCACGCTGGTTGTCCCGCCGTTTACGAAAGCAGGCCATTTCACCGCCCGGATCGCGGTTCTGATAGACTACGATTGAACGCCCGGCGTGCTTGCGGGGCCCGTAATCGGCGGCATTCGCCTGGTGTCCGGCGGGAAATCCAATCGCAAAATGTCGATTAACGCGCGATACCGTGCGCTTTCGCAAATGATAAACTTCGTTAACTACTAAGCACTAATACGTGCCTCAGCCTGAAGATCGGGGGGACCGCCTTCTGGCTTTGAATCCATCGCCCTGTGTGGCGATTGTCATGAGCGAGGTACGCAGATGTTCAAGAAGATTATCCTGGTTGCCGCATCGGCCGCGGCTTTTTCAACGCCCGCACATGCGGCGCCCAGTTCGGCGACGGCATCGGGTGATGCGACGGCGACGGTTGTTTCGCCGATCACGCTTGACCATGACAGCGGCGCGGTCCTGGCCTTCGGTTCGTTCAGTGCCGGCACCGGCGGCACCGTCGTGGTCAACCGCAATGGTCGCGGTTCGGTTACGGGCGACGTCAGCTTCGTTGCCGCTTCGACCAATTCGGCCGACAGCTTCACCGTTGGCGGACAGGCGGATACGGCCTTTTCGATCTCCACCACGGACAGCACGGTTTCGACCGGAGGCACCACGCCCTCCACAATGGATTTCACCACCAACGCCCCGGCCAAGGGCACGCTGGACAGCAGCGGTGCTGCCACCTTCACCGTTGGCGGCACGCTGACGGTCGGTGCCAGCCAGGCGCCCGGTTCCTATACCGGCACCTATGACGCGACCGTAACCTACAACTGATCTTCGCTCGCGGGTGGGCGGGAAACCGCCTGCCCGCATTGCTAGCAGAGCAGCGACGATGCGCATTCTCCCATCTGCCGCCGTCCTTTCGGGACTGGGCGGACTGGCTGCGGCCTGCCTGTGCCCGTCGCCGGCGCTGGCGGGTAGCGCCAGCCAGTCGAGCGTTACGGGCAAGGTTCAGGCCAACGTCGTCGAACCGATGGATATCCGGTTGCTGGACGATATGCGCTTCGGGGCGTTCATCAGTCCGGTCGCAGGCGGCACGATTGCCGTTGCGCCGGACGGAACGGTTTCCACCGCCAGCGGCATGACCGGGCAGGATGCCATTTCCCAGCCGTCAACCGGGCGCGGCCCCGCCGCGTTTCGCCTGAACGGCACGAAGAACCGCTTCTTCATCGCCAAGGTGCCCAAGGACATCACCATTTCCAACGGCGGTGCATCCATGCTGGTGAGCAACATCACCGCGAACGTGAAGAACGGGAAGAGCGTGTTCGATGCGGACGGGATGTTCACGCTGAAAGTCGGCGGCACGCTGAACGTGAACGCGAACCAGCAGACCGGGAGTTATTCCGGTACCTTCCAGGTAACTGTCCTTTATCAATAAGGTAAGCGGGGCGTTCACCGTTTTACCCGCATGAAACTCCGCGCGAACGGCGCGGAGATTGCGCATCGGGCGACTGCAATACACCCGCGAACATGATGCAGCGCTTGTGCCGCGCGTTTGCCGCGCTATCTGGTCGCGCAATGCTGAACCTCACAGACATAACCGTCAGGCTGGGCGGGCGCACGATTATCGACGGCGCGAGTTCGCGCTTGCCGCCGGGCGGCCGGATCGGGCTGATCGGCCGCAATGGCGCGGGCAAGTCCACACTCGTGCGCGTGATCGCCGGGATGCTCGAGGCTGACAGCGGATCGGTGGACATGCCGCGCGGCAGCCGCATCGGCTATATCGCGCAGGAAGCCCCGGCGGGTGAGGCGACGCCGTTCGAAACGGTGCTGGCCGCCGATACCGAACGCGCCGCGCTGATGGCCGAAAGCGAAACGTGCGAGGAACCGCACCGCCTTGCAGACATCCACGAACGCCTGATCGCCATCGATGCGCATGCCGCGCCCGCGCGCGCCGCGCGCATCCTGAGCGGTCTCGGTTTCGACGAGGATGCGCAGGCCCGCCCGCTCGAAAGCTTTTCCGGCGGGTGGCGGATGCGCGTAGCACTGGCCGCGTTGTTGTTTTCCGCACCGGACCTGCTCTTGCTGGACGAGCCTTCGAACCACCTCGACCTTGAAGCGGTGATGTGGCTGGAAGATTTCCTGAAAGGCTATCCCGCCACGATCCTGCTGGTCAGCCACGAGCGCGATTTTCTCAACAACGTGGTCGATCACATCCTGCACCTGAGCGGCGGCAAGCTGACGCTTTATCCCGGCGGCTATGACGCGTTCGAGCGCCAGCGGGCGGAACGGCAGGCGCAACTCGCCTCCGCCAAGGCAAGGCAGGATGCCCAGCGCAAGCGGCTTCAGGACTATGTCGCGCGCAATTCCGCACGGGCTTCCACCGCCAAGCAGGCACAGTCGCGCGCCAAGGCGCTGGCCAAACTGCAGCCGATTGCCGAACTGATCGACGATCCCTCGCTCAGTTTCGATTTTCCCAGCCCCGGCGACGAATTGCGCCCCCCGCTCATCACGCTCGACATGGCGAGCGTCGGCTATGGCGATGTGCCGGTCCTGCGGCGGTTGAACCTGCGTTTCGATCCGGACGAGCGCATGGCGCTGCTGGGCCGCAACGGCAACGGCAAGACCACGCTGGCACGCCTGCTGGCCGCGCAGCTGTCGCCGATGGACGGGGAAATGAACGCCAGCGCCAAGATGCGCGTCGGCTATTTCACGCAGTACCAGGTGGAAGAGCTGGACCGCGCCGAAACGCCGTTGCAGCATATGACGCGGCTGATGGGCGGCGCCAACCCCGCAGCCGTGCGCGGCCAACTGGGGCGGTTCGGCTTTTCCGGTCCCAAGGCGACGACCGAAGTCGGCAAGCTGTCTGGCGGCGAACGTGCGCGGCTTGCGCTGGCGCTGATCACGCGCGATGCGCCGCACCTGCTGATCCTGGACGAGCCGACCAACCACCTTGATGTCGATGCGCGCGAAGCGTTGATCCAGGCGCTCAACGAATACAGCGGCGCGGTGCTGATCGTCAGCCACGACAGGCACATGCTGGAAATGACGGCGGATCGGCTGGTGCTGGTGGACGGCGGCACGGCGAAGGACTTCGATGGATCGGTCGACGATTACATCGCCTTCGTCCTTGCGAAAGATCCGGCGCAGGGCGGCAAGGATGCCAATGGCGATGCGGGCAAGGCCGGCGTCAACCGGAAGGAACAGCGCCGCGCATCGGCGGAAGCGCGCGAAAAGACCAAGGTCTTGCGCAAGACGCTCGGCCGCCATGAGGCAGAGCTTGAACGGCTGACCGGCGAGCTGGACACGCTCGACCGCGCGCTGGCCGATCCCGCGTCGGCCGCGCCGCCGTTTGCCGGAATGTCGATGTCCGACCTTATGAAGCGCCGCGCAGCGATAGAGCAGCGGATCGGATCGACCGAGGAAGCTTGGATCGAATCGTCCGAAGCACTGGAAGCGATGGCGCAATGACGATGCAACTGGAACGCTTCGACGCGGCGGCTTTCCTGCGCGATACCTGGCAGCGGAAACCGCTGCTGATCCGCAATCCCTGGAAGGACTGGCACAATCCGCTGGACCCTGACGAGCTGGCGGGCCTTGCCTGCGAAGACGCGGTCGAATCGCGCCTCGTCACGATGTCGGACAAGGGATACGCGCTGGAAAACGGGCCACTGGCGGAAGACCGCTTTGCCACGCTCGGCACGCGCGACTGGACGCTGCTGGTCCAGTCCGTCGACCATCACGTTCCGGCTGTAGCCGAACTGATCGAACCGTTCCGCTTCGTTCCCGACTGGAGGCTGGACGATGTGATGGTCAGCTATGCCGCCGATGGCGGCGGTGTCGGCCCGCATTTCGACAATTACGACGTATTCCTTGTCCAGGGGCTGGGGCGCCGACGCTGGCAGCTTGGCGCGCGTTGCGACGATGCCACGCCGCTTCTGCCGCATGACGATCTGCGCCTGCTGGCCGAATTCGAACCGGTTGAGGAATGGGTGCTTGAACCGGGGGACATGCTGTATGTCCCGCCCGGCATCGCGCACAACGGCGTTGCTGTTGGCGACGATTGCATGACCTATTCGATCGGGTTTCGCGCTCCTTCGGAATATGACCTGATCGAAGGCTGGACGGATGATATTCTCGACGGTCTTGGAGAGGATCGGCGCTATGCCGACCCCGGCCTTCCGCTACAGCCCAATCCCGGCGAGATAACCGAAGAGGCGCTTTCGCGGCTGCATGAAACGGTCACGCGCAAACTTGCCGATCGCGCCGCGTTTGTTCGCTGGTTCGGCCGGTATAACAGCGCGCCCAAGAATCCCGAGATCGAATGGGGGCCGGAAAATCCCGTTTCCACCGAAGAGGTGCGCAAGGCGATCGACGCGGGCGTGGCGATAGTGCGCAATCCCGCCAGCCGCTTTTCGTTCGTGGCGGGCACGAACGGCGACGTGCTGCTGTTTGCCGATGGCGAATGCTTCGAATGCGCGGGGGATTCTGCCCTCTTCGCAAAAGCGCTTTGCGCGCAAGTTCGCTTCGTGCCCGATAGCGGGCTGGCGCGAAATGATGATGCGCTTCGCCGGATTGCCCGTCTTTGCACCAGCGGCAGCATCGCATTCGCCGGCTAGGTCTAGCTTCCCTCGCGCCATGATCCCGGCGCGATCCCTTCAAGCGACCAGTCCCCCACGCTCCAGCGCACAAGCCGCAGCGTGGGCAGGCCCACCGCGGCGGTCATCCGGCGGACCTGTCGGTTGCGACCTTCGCGAATAGTCAGCCTGATCCAGTGATCGGGAACGGTCTTGCGAAAACGCACCGGCGGATCGCGCGGCCACAGGGCAGGGGGCTCTATCGCATCTGCTTGCGCGGGCCGCGTCATGCCGTCTTTCAAGCGCACGCCCTTGCGCAGCATGTCCAGCTTCGCCTCGTCGGGCGCGCCTTCAACCTGCACGAGATAGGTCTTGGGCAGCTTGAACCGGGGATCGGCGATCCGGGCCTGCAGCTTGCCGTCATCCGTAAGCAGCAAAAGCCCCTCGCTATCGGCATCGAGCCGTCCCGCCGGATAGACGCCGGGCACATCGATGTGATCCGATAGCGTGGGCCGCCTGGTGGGCGACTTGTTGTCGGTAAACTGCGACAGCACGCCGAACGGCTTGTTGAACAGGATAAGTCTGGCCATCGCTTTGCGTGCACCCTTTGCCAGGCGGCGTGTTGCGGGGCCGTATTCCCTGCCTGCTGTTTTGTCGTCAGTCCACCATCGCGGCGACGAGCCGCTGCAATTCGATTTGTGTCAAGGTTGCGATCGGGCCGGCATTGGCCGTCACGCGATCGTCACCCGCGCTGTCGCGTCGGGCAAGGTGTTTCGGATGCCTTGCGGCACCGCTTTTCGGATATGTCATGAATTCCTTTTGGGCGGCACGCGGCCGTCCTGTTTCGAACGTGCGGATCAGCGCCGGATATTGCGCCGCCGTGCACCGCCCGGACCCTGGCCCGGCGTGCGTTCGCGATAGACGATCCGTCCCTTGGACAGATCGTAAGGCGTCATCTCGACATGCACCCGATCTCCAACGACCGAGCGGATGCGGAAGCGGCGCATTTTCCCGGCGGTATAGGCGATAATCCGGTGCTCATTTTCCAGAACCACGCCGAAGCGTCCGTCGGGCAGGATCTCGTCGATCTGTCCTTCCAGCGTAATGAGCTCTTCCTTCGCCAAACCGTATCCTTTCGCGCACAAAAAATCTTTCACCGCACACGGGCTTGTCCCGGTGCGGGGCCATGCGGCATGAGTTGGAAAAGAAGCCGCACCACGGCGGCTGCCCAATTCCGTCACAAGCGACGTGAGGCAATTTTCATATAGAGCCACATCCGAAAATTGCAAGATGGGCCGTTGTCAAAGGCTGCGGCGCCGGACGTTCCAGCAATTCCGCACAATCTCCCGCCCGGTTGTTTTCATGCCATTTTCGGGTCCGTTCCGGCGGGGTTTGACGGTTTGCGTCCGGCTCGTCCATATGATGCCATGACCTTCACCAGGATGACCCGCCGACAGGCACTCGCCGGCGTTGCCGCCACGTCTTTCATTGCCGGTTCCGTGCCCGCCGCCGTCCGCGCCGCCGCTGCTCCGGCAACGCCCGCCGGGCAGTTGCTGGACAAGCTGGCCTGGAACCTGCTGGACCTCGACCCGACCACCGCGACATCGCTGGGCGTCGATACCGGTGCCCATGCTGCGCTGCGCGGCAAGCTGGACGATCGATCGCCCGCCGGGGTGGCCGCCAGCCAGCATTTCCTGAAAAGTGCGCTGGGAGAACTCGCCGCCGTGCCGAAGGCCGGACTCGATGCGTCCACGCAGACCAGCCTTGCCGTGGCCGAAAGCGCATTCCGCACCGCGCTTGACGGAATGGCGCTACCCTATGGCGTCGCCACAATCGGCGGCTGGCGCAACACGCCATACGGGGTGGTCCAGAACGTTGGCGGCTGGCTGGACATTCCGCAGCTTTTCGATGGCACGCAGCCGGTGCGCAATGCCGAGGATGCCGCGGCCTATCTTGCGCGGCTGGAAGCAACGCCTGCCTTGCTGGACGGTGAAACGGTCCGCATCCGCGAGGCGCGCGAGATGGGGCTGGTCCCGCCCGATTTCCTGCTCGACAGGACGATCAAGGCGATGACCGGCAGCATAGCCAGCGCGGCCGCCGCCGACGGCCCCTATGTCGGCCCGCTGGTTCGCAAGGCGAAGGGGCTGGAAGGCCCGTGGCAGGATCGTGCGATGGCCATCGTCAAGGACAAGGTGATCCCCGCGCTGCAACGCCAGCTTGCCGAAATACACGCCCAGCGGGCGGTGGCGACAAATGCGGCGGGCATGCTGACGCGGCCACATGGCGAGGAGTGGTACGCGTGGGGCCTGCGCGCGAGCACGACGACGCGCCGCAGCCCCGAGGAAATCCACAAGCTGGGCATAGAGCAACTGGCGGACCTTCACGCGCGGATGGACGTGATCCTCAAGGGCTTCGGCCTGACGAAGGGTTCGGTTGGAGAGCGCGCCGCCGCATTGCAGCGCAGGCCGGAGTTCAACTTCCCGGCCAATGATGAAGGCCGCGCCCAGATCATCGCCTATATGCAGGCCAAGATCGATGCGATCCGGGCCAGGATGCCGCGCGCGTTCCGGCGGCTGGTGAAGGGCAATCTGGAAATCCGGCGAATGCCGCTGGCGCAGGAACCCGGCGCGCCCGCCGCATATGGCGGTCCCGGTTCGATCGACGGCAAGATCCCCGGCAAGATCTGGGTGAACCTTGGCGATCCCTCGATCCACAACAAGGTGACGATCCCGGATCTTGTGTTCCATGAAGGAATACCGGGGCACGTGTGGCAAGGCGAATATGCGCAGGAACTTCCGCTGATCCGGTCCATCCTGGCGTTCAACGCCTATTCGGAAGGCTGGGCGCTCTATTCCGAGCAGCTGGCGGACGAACTGGGGATGTACGATGACGATCAGGCCGGGCGGCTGGGTTACCTGATGGGGCTTTCGTGGCGCGCGGTGCGACTTGTGGTCGATACCGGCATCCACGCCTATGGCTGGAATCGCGAAAAGGCCCTTGCGCAGTTCATTGCGGCCACGGGCCTGCCGATGTCCAACGCTGCCAGCGAGGTTGACCGCTATTGCGCGTGGCCGGGCCAGGCCTGCGGGTACAAGCTGGGCCAGATCGAGATCGACGCACAGCGCGACCGCGCGAAAAAGGCATTGGGTGCGCTATACGACTTGCGTGATTTCGATCAGGCCGTGGTGGATGGCGGCAACGTGCCGCTGGACGTCTTGGCGCAGAATATCGGGCGCTATATCGCTTCGGCGAGCACCTGACATCGGCGTATCGCTGTCCGCCGCCGCGCGACTGGCGCGACGGAATGTGGCGGGGTAAGGTCCGCAGGCATGCGGAACACGGCGCGTGGTGCCGTCTGGTCTTTCATGCCACGGATTCTTCAGGCCGTCCGCTTGGACACGGGTGGAAACAACCTTTCGATGCAAGGTGATTCTCAGCGTCCGGTTGCGAGCGGACTTGCCGGTGTCTTTGCCGAAAACCGGGCGGCGCTGTTGCGCTTTCTGGCCGCGCGCTGCGGCGATGCCGCCACGGCCGAAGACCTGCTGCACGACCTCTGGATACGGACCGAAACGGCCAGCACCGGCCCGGTCGCCAATGCGCGGGCCTATCTTTTCCGCATGGCGAACAACATCGTGCTCGATGCCGCGCGGGCACGCAGGCGCGCTATGGCGCGCGACCGAAGCTGGGTGGACAGGGATGGCAGGCATGATGCGCCGCCGGGTGAAAGGCCCGATCCCGCCCCACCGCCGGACCAGGCGATTTCCCGCGCGCAGGAAGCGGCACTGCTGCACCGCGCGATAGCGGACCTGCCGCCGGGCGCGGCGCGCGCATTGCGGCTGCATCGCTTCAACGGCCTGAAACAGGCCGATGTGGCGCGCGAGATGGGCATCAGCGTAAGCGCGGTGGAAAAGCACCTCGCGAATGCGATGAAACATCTGCGCAACGCGCTTTCCGACTGCGGATGGTATGATCCGGCGGCGTCATTGCAGCATGACCCGGCAGGCGGTGGGGAACCGCCAAGGGAACCGCAACGATGACCGATACGGACCGCATCCTTTCGCAGGCGGCAGCCTGGCACGTCGCTACCGTGCACGACGACATGGACTGGGACGCCTTCACGGCGTGGCTGGAGGAAGGCGCTCGCCATGCCGCCGCCTATGCAGAGGTTGCCGAGGCAGATGCGCTGGTGGAAGAACACAGCGAACATCTCGCACAATTGGATCTCCAGCCCCCGACGCAGGACACCGACGCGGCCGTAAGCTACCCGCGCAACCTGTCCCGGCGCTGGTTTGCAGGCGGCATGGTCGCGGCAATTGCTGCGGCGGTTGCGATCCTTGTCGTTCCGTCTCTTCGCGGCAAGCCCGACAGCATTTACGAAACGGCGGCATCGGCGCGGACGATCGCGCTGACCGACGGCTCTACCGTGCGACTGGCGCCGCATTCGCGCCTTGCCGTTTCGGGCGACGATCCGGCGCATCTTGCGCTGGCGGGCGGCGCCTGGTTCGATGTGCGGCACGATCCTTCGCGTCATATGCGGATTGCGGCCGGGCCGGCCACGATCAGCGACATCGGCACGCGGTTCGATGTCCAGACGACGCCTTCGACCGTTCGCGTGGGCGTTGCCGAAGGTGCCTTGCGTGTGACATCGGGCGATCTTGCGCAGCCGGTTGCGCTTCATGCCGGGCAAGCGCTCACGTTCGATGCCGGTGCGCATCGTGCCGCCGTGCGAAGCGCCGCGCGTGACGATATCGGGGCATGGCGTTCGGGACGCCTTACATACGAAGATGCGCCGCTGGCACTGGTCGCGGGCGATCTTGGCCGTTATGCGGGCGTTTCCGTTCGGGTCGCCAGTGGCCTTGAGGATCGACATTTTTCGGGAACCTTGGTTATCGGCGATGGAGCGGCGGCTATCCGGGACCTTTCGCAGCTCATGGGGCTGTCGCTTGGCCGCGACGCTGGCGGTTATCGCCTCGGTCCAGCTGCCCGCTGAGGCCGTTGCCCGCGAAGCGACGGAAAGCGGTCGCGCTTCGATAGACATTGCCCCCCAGCCGTTGCCGCGCGCGCTTGCGGAGCTTTCACGCCAGGCGGGAATTTCCATCGGAATGTCCGGCGCGCTGCCGAACGTGCGCGGCCGGCGGGTGCGTGGGCGGATGACGGCGGGCTCCGCGCTTGCCCGCCTGTTGCGCGGCACCGGATTGGTTGCACGCAAGGTCGGTCCGACGGCTTGGCGGATAGAGCGTGCGTGGGCACGACCAGCCACGTCGCATTCGCCTGCACCTGCACCTTCGGTCGATGGCGCGATCCGTTCCGCGCCCATCGTCGTGAGCGCGACAAAGCGGGACGCGGATCTCCTGTCTCTGCCGCTGGCGGCGTCTGTCGTCCGAATTCCGGCGGAAACGCAAGGCGATGCCGCAGCCGGTAGCGATTACGTGGCGGCAAACGCCGAAGGCATAGCGCTGACGGGACTGGGGCCGGGCCGCAACAGGATGTTCCTGCGCGGCGTGGCGGACAGCGCATTCGGCGGGGAAAGCCAGTCGACCGTCGCGGTCATGCTTGACGATGCGCGCGTCACCTATGCAGCGCCCGACCCCGATCTCAGGCTGGTGGACGTTGCGCGTGTCGAAGTGCTCAAGGGGCCGCAGGGCGCGCTATACGGCACGGGTGCGCTGGGCGGGATATACCGGATCGTGACCAACCGTGCCGATGTGCGCGACTGGTCGGCAACAGGTACGGCCGGAGCGCAATCCGTCGCGTCGGGGAAGCCAGGGTTCACGGGATCGGGCATGGCAAACCTTGTGCTGGCGCGTGACCGCGCGGCGCTTCGCGTTGTCGGGTATTCGGCATATGAGCCGGGCTGGGTCGATACCGGAGCCCGCAAGAATGCGAACGCTACACGTGTCGCGGGCGGCCGGGCGGAGCTGGGCATTGTCCCGGCGCAGGGATGGCGCATCGATGCGATGGGCCAGGTGCAAAGGTTGGAAACCCGCGATAGCGCCTATGTCTATGCGCCCGGCGCGCGGTCTCGCCCCGCACAGGCGGCAGAGCCGCATGACAACGATCTCGATGTGTTTTCGCTGCGCGTCAAAGGCGGAATCGGCGTGGTCGAAGCGGTTCTTGTTACCAGCGTTGCGCGGCACGAAGTGCAGGATACACTGGATGCGACAATCGGTGCGGACGGACTTGGCCTGTCTGATCCGGCGCTGTTCGTCGACACGCGCCACTATCGGGTGTGGAACACGGAACTGCGCGTGAATGGAACCAGTGGGGCACTGCACTGGCTGGTGGGTGCGGCGCACCTCGAAGCAAGGCAGCATGGCGTCCAGAAGCTGGCCGGCAAGCAGCCGGGCGAAGCCCTGACGATTGCCGATACGTTCCGGACCAGCGCCGAAACGGCGCTTTTCGTGGACGCGGGGGCGCCGCTGGCAGGCCGTCTCTCGCTGGATGGCGGGGCAAGGATTTTCCGCGACGTCGTGGAAACGACGCGCAGCGAGGCCGGCGGAAGCCAGCAGGCCCGCCGGCGCTTCGGAATAACGCCCACCGTCGCGCTCAGCTTGCGCAACGATGACAGTGCGCTGGCCTGGCTGCGTTTCGGTACGGCATTCCGCCAGGGCGGGATCGACCACGACGGGACCGGTCAGGTCCGCACCTTTGCAGGCGATGAACTGGCAACCGTCGAAGCCGGCTGGCGGCGCGACCTTGGGGGTGACGGCCTGCTTGAAATTGGAGCCTATTATACATGGTGGCGTGACGTTCAGTCCGACATGCTTTCTGCAGACGGCCTGATCGAAACACGCAACGCCGGGCGGGCGCGGATTATCGGCGCCGAAGCCACATTGCGCCGACCCTTGCCCGGCCGATGGACGATTGACCTGGGAGCGGCGTACCAGGACGCAAGGCTTGTGCGAAACGACCTGGGGTTTGAGCTGGATGACCGCCGCTTGCCCGTCATTCCGGAATTCACCTTGCGCGGCGCGCTGGAAAAGCAGTTCGCGCTCGGCCGCGCGCAAGCCTGGTTAAAGGCGTTCGTGCGATATTCCGGCCCTGCAAGGTTGAGTTTCGACCCGTTGCTGGACCGTGCAATGGGCAACCTACTCGACACTCGCATCGAAGGTGGCGTGACGCTGGGTGACTTCCATCTCTCGGCCGATGTCGACAACCTGTTCGATGCCGGTGGGAACCGGTTCGCATATGGAAATTCGTTCCGGATCGCGACGATGCGGCAATTTATTCCCCAGCGTCCACGCACGGTCACGATCGCCATAGGCCGGTCGTTCTGAAAAAATTCCGGCGTGCCGGGATGCGGATGAACGGCACACGCGGCGTCTTGTCGATGATGCCATCTTGAGGAGTCGCATGCGCACCAGGTTATTGCAATCGCGCGGAATACAAAACCGGCCGGTTCGTGCAATGCGCGCCGCGGTGCGGGAAGACTGACATGCTGCTTCCAGCCGCCGTCCTGGCCGTCCAGTCTCCCGCAGTGGCGCAGTCGCTGCCCGATGCGTTGATTGCGGCCGCGCCGGTTTACGCGCCCGCAACGACGATCGACCTTGGCGGCGAAAGCGGCACTCCGGCCCCCGGACAGGCGAACGCGACACTGGGCGATGCGGGAGAGGATGCGGGCAGCAACGATGCGGGGGCCGCGCCGATAACCGTCGTGGCGCACGAACCCGCGCCGCCCGGCGATCCGCTTATGCAAGCGAACGAGGAATCCTACCATACCGTCCAAGCGGTTGACGATGCGGTGGTGAAGCCTGCGGCCATTGCCTACAAACACGTCGTGCCCCACGTGGTCCGCGATGGTTTGCACAACGTGCTGCAGAACCTGCATGAGCCGGTGGTTTTCCTGAACTTCCTGTTGCAGGGCAAACCGGGCAAGGCGGTGGAGACGCTCGGACGGTTTGCGATCAACACCACAATCGGCGTGGCCGGCCTTGTCGATGTTGCAAAGCGCAAGCCGTTTCACCTGCGCTATCGGCCCAACGGCTTCGCGGACACCCTGGGTTTCTATGGCGTCGGTCCGGGGCCATACCTCTATCTGCCGTTGCTCGGTTCTACGACGGTTCGCGACCTTGCGGGTCTGATGGCGGACAAGATGATCTTGCCGTTGTCCGCGGGCGGCACGTTCCGCAACCCCACCTATGCGGTGTCGACAGGCGTGGTGAAGTCGCTTGACGAACGGGTGCGACTGGATGCGAAATTTAAGTGCATACGCGCGACCGACCATCCCTATGCGACGGAGCGCGCGCTCTATCTTGCTCAGCGAAAGGCTGAAATCGATGCGTTGAAACACCCCTCGCACCGAAAGCGCGGGCGGACCGGCGCCGGTGCCGATACTGACGGCGGGACGTTGGTTTCATCGTTCGTGCCGGGTGGCGATTGCGCATCAGCGGGCGATTGAAGGCAACCCGGATTGCCGCGGTGACGGTTTTTGAAGTGGCATTGCCGCGCGCGGCTTGGCATTGAGTGGCCATGACAGTTGCAGAACTTCGCGAAGGAATGGTCGCCATACCCGGCGGTACGTTCACGATGGGATCGGAAGCGTTCTACCCTGAGGAAGCGCCGCTGCGGCGCGTGAAGGTGGACCCGTTTCTGATCGACGAGACGCCGGTTACCAACCGCCAGTTCGCGCGCTTCGTGGAGGCGACGGGTTACGTCACCTTTGCCGAGATCCCGCCCGATCCGAAGGATTATCCCGGCATGCTGCCCGGCATGGACAAGGCCGGATCGCTGGTTTTCCGAAAGACGCGCGGACCGGTGGACATGGGCAATCCGGGCAACTGGTGGCATTTTGAGTTCGGCGCTGACTGGCGGCACCCGCTGGGGCCGGATTCATCGCTCGACGAACTGGACCTGTGGGATCATCCGGTGGTCCACGTCGCGTGGACCGATGCCGATGCCTACGCCAAGTGGGCGGGCAAGGCCCTGCCGACAGAGGCCGAATACGAATATGCGGCGCGCGGCGGGCTGGAAGGCAGGGAATATGCCTGGGGAGATGAGCTTGCGCCCGGCGGAGAGATGATGGCGAACTATTGGCAGGGCCTGTTCCCCTTCGCCAACCAGTGCCTTGACGGGTGGGAACGCACTTCTCCGGTCAAGAGCTTCGCGCCCAATGGCTATGGGCTTTACGACATGATCGCCAACACATGGGAATGGACCGCCGACTGGTGGAGCGATCACGGCGCCAATACCGATCCGGCGAAGAAGTCGGGCGGTGCGTGCTGCACGGTTTCCAACCCGCGTGGCGGCCAGTTGAAGGACAGCTACGATGCGCGCCAGCCCGGCGTGCATATCGGGCGCAAGGTGCTGAAGGGCGGATCGCACTTGTGCGCCGAGAACTATTGCCAGCGCTATCGTCCCGCCGCGCGCCACCCCGAAATGATCGATACGTCCACCACGCACATCGGCTTTCGCTGCGCGGTGCGGGGTTGACGTCTCGACCGCCTGTTCTCTCAATTGCTTGTTCACGCGAAGATTTTTGCGCGTGCGATTGCGCAGTGCAGCAACACGTCTTAACCAACATCATATCGAACCGGTCGTGCCGCGTCTGGTTACCGGGTGAACTGCGCCGCAGCGGGCCGTGAACAGTGCCCGGAACAGGGCTGAAAAACAGGGAAGGTCGCAATCAAGATGCCATTTTCGCTTACCCCTTCGCGCGCGGGTCTTGCGCGGATCGCGCTTGCATCCGCCTGTGTGCTTGGTGCGCGCCCGGCCCTGGCGCAGTACGATCCCCAGTCGGCCTTCGCTCCGTTCGACATGCACCAGGCGGTGAACGTCTATCGTTCCTCCAACGGACTGCCGGGGCCGGATTACTGGCAAAACCGCGCGAATTACCAGATTCACGCCACGCTCGATCCGGATGCGAAGGCGCCTTCGCTGACGGGTGAAGAGGTTATCACCTATACCAACAACAGCCCGGACCAGTTGGCCAACCTGTGGCTGCAACTGGACCAGAACCTTTACAGGAAGGACAGCCGGGGAACTTTTGCAGGTGGCTGGCCGCGCCCTGCATCCACCGACGGTTTCGTCCTCGACAAGGTCGAGATCGAACATGGCGGCAAGTTCGTGTCCGCGCCGTTCCTTGTCAGCGATACGCGCCTGCGCGTGACCTTGCCGGAAGAGCTTGCCGGGCATGGCGCGAAAACGCGGCTGCGCATTTCCTGGCATTTCGCCATTCCCGGTGAATGGGGAGGGCGCATGGCCTGGGGCAAGGCCAAGGACGGCCCGATCTACGATCTGGCCCAGTGGTATCCGCGCATGGCGGTTTACGACGACGTGCGCGGCTGGGATACGCTGCCCTACCTCGCGCAGGAGTTCTACCTCGAATACGGGGACTTCGATTATTACGTGACCGTGCCGAGTGACATGCTCGTCGCCGGATCGGGCGAACTGGTGAACCCGCAGGACGTGCTCACCGCGCGGCAGCAATCGCGGCTCGCCAAGGCGCGTACCAGCGATGCGACCGTGATGATCCGCGCGCCGGGCGAGATTGGCGACCCCGCCACGCGCCCGCGGCACGACGGAACGCTTACGTGGCACTTCCACATGGACGATACGCGCGACGTGGCGTTCAGCGCCTCGAAGACGTTTGCGTGGGACGCGGCGCGCATCAACCTGCCCGGCGGCAAGGCCTCGCTGGCGATGTCGTTCTATCCGGCGGAAAGTGCGGGGAAGGGCGCGTGGGGTCGCTCGACCGAATACCTGAAGGACTCGCTGGAGAACTATTCGAAGCGCTGGTATCCCTATCCCTGGCCCGCCGCGATCAACGTTGCCGGCCCGGCCAGCGGCATGGAATATCCGGGCATCCTGTTCGACGGGATCAAGGACAAGGGCAAGGGCCTGTTCTGGATCACCGCGCACGAAATCGGCCACAGCTATTTCCCGATGATCGTGGGCTTTGACGAGCGTCGCAATGCGTGGATGGACGAAGGCTTCAACACCTTCATCGACGTTTATGAATCGGACGATTTCAACCACGGCGAATATGCGCCCAAGCGCGATCCGGAATATGCGCCGGGCGGCGGTAATCCGGTGGACGAGATCCTGCCGGTAATGGAAGATCCAAAGGCACCGGCGATCCTGACGCGCGCCGATTCCATAACCGAAAAGTATCGCCACCCCGTCACCTATTTCAAATCGGCGCTGGGGCTGGTCCTGCTGCGCGAACAGATCCTGGGACCGGACCGGTTCGATCCCGCGTTCCGCCGCTTCATCGCCAAATGGGCTTACAAGCATCCGCAGCCCGCCGATTTCTTCCGTGCGATGGAAAGCGGGGCGGGCGAAGACCTCAGCTGGTGGTGGCGGGGCTGGTATGCGCACAACTGGACGCTGGACCTTGGGGTGGATTCAATCGCCCCGGTTGACGGAGACGCGGCCAAGGGCACGAAGATCGTCGTGGGAAGCCATGACAAGCTGGTTATGCCCGCCACGCTGCGCGTCGACTTTGCTGACGGCACGCACAGCGATTATCGCCTGCCGGTCGAAAGCTGGATCAAGAACGTGACGACAAGCGTCATGGTCGCCCCGGGCAAGACGGTGACCGCCGCAACGGTCGATCCTGATCATAAGCTTCCCGACAAGGACCGCGCGAACAACACCCTGAAAGCGGCCGGAGCCTGAAATTCCCTGCCGGGCTGCCCGCGGTGAAACCTTCACCGGGGCAACCCGGCAGGCCGGTTCGGCCGCCCGGCAGGCGCATGCGTCTGCAAGACGGTTGCAGATCATTAGTTAGCACGCTAAATATAGCGCATGGACTCGCGCCGACAGATTGAACGCTCGCTCACTATGCGCATGGCGCCCGTTGCGCGCGCGTGGCGCCAACTGGCGGACAGGGCGCTGGCATCGCTGGGCGTTTCGGAATCGGCGGCGCGGGCAATCGCTTATCTTGACCGCCTTGGCCCCGACACGCGGCAGGGCGACCTGGCGCGCGCTATCGGCATCGCCGAACCGTCTCTGGTCCGCACGCTCCAGCAAATTGAACGGGCCGGGTTGATCGTCCGTGTGGCGGACGATGATGACCGCCGCGCCAATCGCCTGCGTCTTACCGCGCAGGGTGCCGACCTGGCAGGCCGCATAGACGAATGCCTGGCAGCCGAACGGGCGCGGTTGCTTGCCGGTTTCGACGACAGCGAACTGCGCCTCGCGGTTCGCCTGCTTGAAACGATGGCCAGCCGTATCTCGGAAGGGCTCGGCCGGTGATTGGCCGCCATTTCGGCATCGATGCGGCGCTGTTTTCGCTCAAGGCCTATGCGGCGGCGATGCTGGCGCTCTACATCGCGTTCTCGATCGGCCTGCAGCGGCCTTACTGGGCGTTTCTAACCGCCTATATCGTGGCCCAGCCGCTGGCGGGGGCAGTGCTTTCCAAGGCGATGTTCCGCGTGATCGGGACATTCGTTGGCGCCATCGCGGCGGTGGCCATGGTGCCCGTGCTGGTGAACAGCCCCGAACTGCTGAGCCTTGCAATCGGCCTGTGGCTGGGGCTTTGCGTGTTCGTATCGCTGCTCGACCGCACGCCAAGGGCCTATATGTTCGTCCTTGCCGGTTACAGCGCCGTCCTTATCGCCATTCCAAGCCTGGACACGCCGGACGCGATTTTCACGGTGGCAAGCCTTCGCGTTCAGGAAATCACGCTGGGCATCGTGTGTGGAACGCTTGTCCACGGCGTGATCTTCCCCGGCTCGGTTTCGGAATTCCTGCTGGGCCGCGTGGCGGTGATCCTGGAAGATGCAGAGCGATGGTCGCGCGATTCGCTTGCGCTCGATCCGGACGATGCCTTGGAGGATGAACGTCGGCGCCTGGCGCTCGACATTACAGAGTTGCACCAGCTTTCCATCCACTTGCCGTTCGACATCAGCCGCCTTGCACCGCGCGTGCGCACGGTTCGCGCGTTGCAGGACCAACTGTCCTTGCTGATGCCGCTTGGCGCGGCGGTTTCGGATCGCATCGTAACCTTGCGGCAGGAAGGCGGCGTTCCGCCAGCCGTGCAGACCCTGCTGGCCGACGTGCAGGGCTGGCTGGCTGCATCGGGCGGCGACGATTGGCGCTCCGGCGCTGCCGCCTTGCTCGATCGTTGCGCGGCACTGGAACCGAGGGTCGATGCGCAAAGCAACTGGCACGACCTGATCGTGCTCAGCCTTGTCGCCCGGTTGGGAACGCTGGTCGCCGCGCATCGCGACTGCCGCGACCTTGCGGTCCAACTCGGCACGATGAATCGCAGGCCTGTTACGCCCCGCGTTGCCGAATTGCTTGCCGGTCGCGCGGATCGCGAACTTCACCGCGATTATGCAGGTGCGTTTCGCGGCGCGCTGGGTGCGTTCCTGACTATGGTTCTGGGGTCAGCGTTGTGGATCTGGAGCGGGTGGAACGATGGAGCAACGGCGGTGATGCTGGCTGGCGTGTTCCTTGCGCTGTTTGCCGCTGCCGACAATCCTCTCGTTCCGCTGAAGGCATTCTTCCTGGGTACGCTCTTCGCGACAACGCTGGGTGCGATCTATGGTTATGCGATCATGCCGCGGCTTGACGGGTTCGTTCAGCTTGCGGCGGTGCTGGCTCCTCCGCTTCTGGCGCTCGGCGCGATGATGTATTCGCCGCGCTGGACCTCGCTTGCCATGCCGGTCCTCCTGGGCCTGGGCAGTCCCTTGCTCCTTGCCGACCACTATACCAGCGCATTCGCCGCATTTGCCAACGGTGCGATTGCGGAACTGGTGGGACTGGCGTTTGCCATCGTCATGGCGCGCCTGCTCCAGTCGGCCGGCGTGGAAGGGGCAATCGTCCGGACCGTGCGCGCCGGGTGGACCGATATTGCCGAACGCAGCAACCTGAACATCCAGCCCGATGTGCGCGCATGGATGGCGCGCATGCTGGACCGCATTGCCCTGCTGGCACCACGGCTCGCGCTTACCGGACGCGCGCCCGGTGCGCCGCTTTACGATGCCCTGCGCGATTTACGCACCGGCGTGGCCATCGGTGAGCTGCGCCAGTTGCGCTATGATCTTCCGGCAAGCGAAACGGCGCCGCTGACCGAGGTTCTGCGCGGGGTGGGCGGGTATTACCGGTCGCTCGACCCGCGTCACCCCGGCCCGGCCGATCCGGGCTTGCTGGAAGAGATCGACGGCGCGCTGCACACCTTTTCGGATCATGCCGCGCAGCGAGATCGCCGTTCGGCCGCGCTCGCTCTTGTCAGCTTGCGCCGGAATCTTTTCCCTGAGGCCAGCGCGCCGGAGGTAGCGGCATGAACGGCGAAGTGGCTTTCCATGGCATCTATGTCCCCACGCTTCTTGTGTTCGCCGTGCTGGCGGCGGTCGTCACGATGGGGCTTGTGCGCATCTTCAACCTGTTGGGGCTCTATCGCTTCGTCGCTTATCGCGCGCTTGTCGATCTGTGCCTTTTCATCCTCGTGCTCGGGCTGATTTCCTGGGCCTCCCCGTATTTCGGCATTCACCAATGAAAAACATCCTCTCCTTCCTCGGTCGCAGCGCGGCCACGATCGTCATTGTCATCGCGGCGGCGCTGGTCGCGATCTGGCTCTGGAACCATTATGAGCGGAGCCCGTGGACACGCGACGGCCGGTTGCGCGCCGATGTCGTCAGGGTGACGCCCGATATCGGCGGGCTGGTTACGGAAGTGGACGTTCACGACAACCAGGCCGTTCATGCGGGCGACCTGCTGTTCGTTATCGACAAGCCGCGCTATTCGCTGGCCGTGCGCCAGGCGCAGGCTACCGTGTCGAGCGCGGCGGCCACGCTGGCGCAGGCCCGGCGGGAATCGCACCGCGACCTTGCGCTGGGCGATCTTGTCGCCACAGAGGCGCACGAACAGAACGTCGCGAAAGTGGCAACGGCAGAGGCCGCGCTGTCCGAGGCTCAGGCGGCGCTGGCCAGCGCAAGGCTCAACCTCGCGCGGACTCAGGTGAAGGCATCGGTGAACGGCACCGTCACCAACCTGGACCTGCATCCGGGCGATTACGTGGGGGCGGGCCAGCAGGCGATGGCCTTGCTCGACCGGGACAGCATCCGCGTCGAAGGCTATTTCGAGGAAACAAAGCTGCCGATGATCCATGTGGGAGAGCCGGTTACGGTGCACCTGATGGGGGAATCCCGCCCGCTTGAAGGACGGGTGGAAAGCATCTCGGCCGGGATTAACGATACCACGCGCAGCAATTCCGGCAACTTGCTGCCCAATGTCGATCCCACGTTCAGCTGGGTGCGGCTTGCCCAGCGCATTCCGGTGCGGGTGAAGCTGACCAGCGTGCCCAAGGGTGTGCGCCTGATCGCGGGCCGGACCGCAACCGTCACGATAGAGCATGACAGTGAAAAGCGGGACCAATGATCGTGCGCGGTAAATTGCTGGCTTGCGGCCTTTTCCTGTTGCTTGCGGGATGCGCAACGGCGGGTCCGGATTATCGTCCGCCTGCCAACGGGGTTTCGACCGCGCCCGCCGCGACGGGAACCTTCGCATCGGCCGACGGGCCGGATTTCGCGCAGGCGCCGTTGCCCGATCGCTGGTGGAAACTTTACGACGATCCTAGGCTGGACTCGCTGGTGGAACAGGCACTTGCGGCCAACGCCGACTTGCGCGTGGCGGACGCTAACTTGCGCCGCGCCGATGCCGTGGTGCGCGAAACGGCGGCGGGGCGGGATATCGCGACCAGCGTCACCGGCGGGGCAAGCCTCGCAAGACCATCGGGAACGGGCGCGGACCTGCCGGGAACCGTTTCCTATGACCTGGGGCTTGGCGCCAGCTATTCGCTTGATCTGCACGGCAAGATCAGGCGTGCCATCGAAGCGAGCATGGCGGACCGCGAAGCGGTGGCCGCCGCGCGCGACGCAGTGCGGGTGAACGTGGCCGCCGCCACGGCCAAGGCTTATGCAGACACCTGCGCCGCGAATTACCGGCTTTCCGTCCTGCAAAAGGTGGTGAAGCTCCAGCAAGAGACGCTGGACGCAACGCAGCGATTGCAGCGTGCGGGAAGAGGTACCGCTTTCGATGTCAGCCGGGCACAGGCAGCGGTCGATACAAGCAGGGCTTCGCTGCCGGGCCTTGTCGCAAAGCGCAAGGCGGCGCTTTACCTGCTGGGCGCTCTGCTCGGCCGCGCGCCCGCTGACTATCCGAAGGCGGTGGAAAGCTGTGCGACGCTGCCCGACCTTTCCCGCCCGATGCCGGTGGGCGATGGCGCCGGGCTGATCCGTCGGCGTCCCGATATACGCGAGGCAGAGCGCACGATCGCCGCCGATACCGCTCGCATCGGAGTAGAGACGGCGGATCTTTACCCGCAAATCAGCTTCGGCGGTTCGGTCGGGCTTTCCGGCCCGCTGGGCGATGCGGGCAGCCCTTCGTCATTCGGGTTCAGCCTGGGGCCGCTGCTGAGCTGGAGTTTCCCCAACCGGCCGGTCGTCCGCGCGCGCATCGACGAAGCCGGAGCGCAAGTGGATGCCGATCTGGCGAAGTTCAACAGCACCGTTATCGAAGCCCTGCGCCAGACCGAAACCGCGCTGGAAACCTATGCGCGCGATCGCGAGACTGCGGCCGACCTGGCAAAAGCACGCGACAGCGCGGCCCTTTCGGCTTCGCAGGCGGGCAAGCTGTTCCGGTTCGGGCGCGGCGATTTCCTGTCGCTGCTGGATGCGCAGCGGTCACTGGCCAACGCACAGGCGAGCTATGCCGCCGCGCAGGCAACCGTTGCCGATGACCAGATCGCCGTGTTCATGGCGCTGGGTGGCGGCTGGCAATAGGGCTTTAGCGGCGGAAGAGCTTGCGCCGCAGCCGGTAAAGGTAGGCGGAAATCTTCTCGCCCAGGGTCTGCGAATAGTCGGGTTGCGCCATTTCCACGCGGGCGCGCAAACTGTGGCGGACCGGCTCTGCTGCCGGTTGCTCGTCCGGTTCCGGTTCCTGCCAGGATTGCTGGCCTTCGCCTGCATCCGATGCCGAGATCGCTTCGGGCGCCTCGTGCACTTCGGGCGGGTCGGAAATGTCCGATTGTGGCCACGCCTGCGGTTCCGCCGAAACGGGGGCCGGGTCGCCGGGCAGGCCATCATCGCCGCCGGTCAGTGGGGTGTCGCGCGGCTCCGCGTCCGGCGCCGGGGGAATGTCCGCAAACGAAGGCTGTGGCAAGGGCGGTGCGTTGTTGAATGGGGCCGGGTCGAAAGACGCGGGATCGACAGGAGCCGGGTTATCGAACGCAACAGGTGGCTCGCCGCTGTCGGCAAGCGTATCGCGGCTGAGCGGAACGCCTGGGAACGCGGCTTCACCCATTGCCGGGGCGGAAACGCCTTCCAGAACGCCGTGCTGGACAGAGGCGCTATCGACATCCAGGCGCTGGGCAGAGGCCATTTCGGTGAACCGGGCCGCCTCGCGCGCGTCTTCCTCGTCCAGAACGATAACCGGCTTCTTGGTTCCCTTGCGTGAGACGAGATCGAGCATGCTGGCTTCGCCCGCAAGCACCTCGACCATTTCCGCGTTTTCACCACCGGTCGCGCCGTCCAGTTCGTTAGGCCACACGTCGGCGGGAATTTCCTCGGCTTGCGGATCTGGCTTGTATTCGTCGCTTCCCGAAACGGGTGCGTCGAAGAACGGATAGACGCCGTCGCAGGCAGCGATGACGCACAGCGGCCGTGGCAGGCCCTTTGCGTGGACCGTATCGCGCAGGGCCTTGTGGATGATCGCCGCGATATAGCAGGCGCCGATCGTTCCCGCGCGGATTTCCTCTTCGTTCGGGGCGACCTCGTTGAACAGGCGGTCTTCCAGTTCGATGATCGGGCCATAGACATCGTCCAGTCCCTTGATCGAAAGCGTGACGTCCGTTGCCTGGTAATCGCCCTGCCATTCGAAACCGTCGCGCGAATATCCATCCAGCAGTTCCTCGCGCGTGGCTTCGGAAAACGGATAGGCGGAATCGCTGAAATAGAATGTCTTGATGAACGGGGCGAGCCTTCCGTTCGAAGGGCCGGGACCGCCCAGGTCGCGCGCATCGGCCAGCGCAACGCCAATGGCGGAAATCGGATGGCTGGGCCGGTCATGGTCGCGCACGCGATCGGCAAGCCGGTTCCACCCCGCAAACTCCACGTCGGCAGGGGTAACCTCAAGGAAGCGCGCGGGAAGAATTCCGCCGGCGCCAGCATAGGGCGCAAGCAACGCGCGCAGCTTTTCGATGGCCTCATCGATCCGGCCCTGACGGAGCATATCTTCGATGAGATACCGAAAATCCTGCTCGTCCTTGCCGTCGATGGTGATGCTGTCCACGCGATACCCTCCGACAATCGTGGTCAACGGAGACTAGCCTCGAATGGTTTATCAGCCGTTAGCGCGCCGGGTTAAACAATTGCGGCGCATGGCGGCACCTGGCGGGGGAGTCTTCTCCTGCGGGTGGGAGTGTCTGCCGGTCGTTTGCGATTGCCGGCAAATGGGGATCGCCTGCCGTAAATTTTCGGGTATGGTCACGCGCAAAGCGCGGCAGAATGATGCGAAGGGGAGGCACGAATGAACGGCGCGGAAGCGTTTATCGGCACGTTGAAGGCAAGCGGAGTGGAGGTGTGCTTCGCCAACCCCGGCACGTCTGAAATGCAGCTTGTCGGCGCGATCGACAAACAGGACGGAATGCGCGCGATCCTGGGGTTGTTCGAAGGCGTGGTCACCGGTGCAGCCGATGGATACGGCCGCATGGCGGACAAACCGGCAGTTACCCTGCTTCACCTTGGGCCGGGGCTGGGCAACGGGCTTGCCAACCTTCACAACGCGCGTCGTGCCGCATCGCCGGTCATCAACATGGTCGGCGACCACGCCACCTATCACCTGCACTATGACGCGCCGCTGACATCCGACGCGGCCGGCGTGGCCCGCCCGATGTCCGACTGGGTGCGCGTTTCGAAGTCCGAGCGCGACCTTGCGCAGGCGGGCGCGGAAGCGTTCCGGGTGGCGCAGACCTATCCGGGCAAGATTGCCACGGTCGTCGTCCCGGCGGACCACGCCTGGACCGAAGGTTCCGCAACCGTCGCCGCGCCATTGGCTGCCGATGCGCCGAAAGCGCCTGCCGCCGCGATTGAAGCGGCGGCCGAGGCATTGCGCAACGCGGACGGTCCGAAGGCGCTTTTCCTGGGCGGCCGCGCCCTGCGCGAAGATGCGCTTCTACAGGCGGGGCGTATCGCCGCCGCAACCGGCGCGCGGATCATCTGCGAAACCTTTGCCGCCCGTCTCCAGCGCGGGGCGGGGCGCGTGCCGGTGGAACGGCTTCCCTATTTTGGTGAGCAGGCGCAGGAATTCCTTGCCGGGCTTGAGACCATCGTTTTCTGCGGATGCGAACCGCCCGTTTCCTTCTTCGCCTATCCCGGAAAGCCAAGCTGGCTTTCGCCGGAGGGGGCGACGCTGGTGCGGCTCGCATCGCTGAGGGAAAATGCGCTTGATGCGCTGACAGGGCTGGCCGCCGCGCTGGATGCCCCGGCCGAGCCGGCAAAGGTGCAGCCGGTGGCAAGTTTCCCGGCGAACGATGAAGACAAGCTCTCGCCCGCCGGGGTTGGCTCGCTGCTTGGCGGCATGATCCCCGAAGATGCGATTGTTTCCGATGAGGGCGCAACGGCGGGTCTGGCGATCTTCGGCATGACGGCGGGTGCCAAGCGGCACGACTGGCTGATGCTGACCGGCGGTGCGATCGGGCAGGGGCTTCCTCTGGCCGTCGGCGCGGCGGTTGCCTGTCCCGATCGCAAGGTGCTGGCGCTTCAGGCGGACGGCGGGGGGATGTATACGCCCCAGGCGCTGTGGACCATGGCGCGCGAAAAGCTGGATGTGACCACGGTGATCCTCAACAACGGGTCGTATGCCATCCTCAACATCGAACTGATGCGCGTCGGCGTGCAGAACCCGGGACCGAAGGCGCTTTCGATGCTGGACCTTCGCAATCCTGCGCTTGACTGGTGCGCCATCTCCGAAGGGATGGGCGTGCCTGCCGTGCGCGCGACGACGGTGGGCGAATTCCGCAAGGCGCTGGCCGATGCGTTGGCCCACAGGGGGCCGCGCCTGATCGAAGCCATGATCTGATGGGGCGGTCGCTCAACCTTTTGCCGGCGACGTTTTCGGACTTCCGGCGAATGGCGGAGCGGCGCCTGCCGCGCTTCCTGTTCGATTATATAGACGGGGGATCGGGCGCAGAAGTTACTCTGGCGCGCAATACGGCAGACTGGGAAGCGGTGAAGCTGAACCAGAAGGTGTTGCGCGACGCTTCGAACCTGGACACCTCGGTGGATCTGTTCGGCAGGGAACTGGACTTGCCGATGGTGCTTGCCCCCATCGGCATGGGCGGGATGACGCGCCGTCGGGGCGAAGTCCAGGCGAAGCGCGCGGCGGACGCGGCCGGAATACCGTTCTGCCTGTCCACCGTGGGGATCTGCCCGATGGACGAGGTTGCCCGCGTGTCCGACAAGCCGTTCTGGTTCCAGCTTTACATGCTGAAGGACCGCGGGATCGTGCAGGAGATACTCGATCGGGCGCGCGAAGGCGGGGTGGAAACGCTGGTCTTCACGATCGACCTTGCCGTTCTGGGAACGCGGTATCGCGATATCCGCAACGGGATGATGGGGGGACTTGGCCCGTGGGGCCGGTTCCGCAGCGGGCCGGTCGATTTCATGCTTCATCCGCGCTGGGCATGGGATGTCGGCGTGATGGGCAGGCCGCATGGCTTCGGCAACCTTGCCCGTTATGTGAAGCAATCGAACAACCCGCGTGACTACCTTCACTGGACAGGCTCGCAATTCGATCCTTCGGTTACGTGGAAGGACATCGAATGGCTGCGCAAGATGTGGCCGGGCAACCTGGTGCTGAAAGGCATCCTCGATGTCGACGACGCGCGCCGGGCGATCGGTGCCGGTGCCGATGGAATGGTCGTTTCCAACCACGGTGGCCGCCAGCTTGACGGCGTCGCCTCGACCGCCGCGATGCTTCCGCGTATTGCCGATGCGGTGGGCGGCGAAACGACGCTGATCGTCGATGGCGGCGTGCGTACCGGGCAGGATCTTGTTCGCGCGCTGGCATTGGGCGCCAGGGCCGCGATGATCGGCCGTCCTTGGGTACTTTCCATCGCGGCGCAGGGCGAAGCGGGCCTGACACGCTATCTGGCCCTGATGAAGCAGGACATGCGGATCGCGCTGGGGCTGACCGGAATGCCGCGTGCGCGTGACGTTGGGCGCGACGCATTGCTTCACGAATGATCCGTATCGGGCGCATCGACGGGGTGATTTAACCGGCTTGACTATAGTAAGCATGGTTTATATCCGCGCAGGTTGTGCGCAACAATATAGCCTTTCTATCGACCGACGTCGGCCGGCTGCTTCGCAAGCGGTTCGATGCGGTTGCGCGTAATTTCGGGGTAACCGGGCCGCAATGGCGCGTGCTCGTCCATCTCGACCGGACGCCCGGCATAAACCAGGGCACGCTGGCCGACCGGCTCGAGGTTGAGGCGATCACGGTCGGACGGATGATCGACCGGCTTGAAAAGGCCGGCATGGTGGAACGCCGGCCCGATCCGACAGATCGCCGCGCCTGGCGGCTCTACCTTTGCGAAGAGGCACAGCCCCTGCTCGGGCAATTGCGCGATTGTGCCGAAGAGGTGATGCGCGACGCGCTCACCGGATTTGACGACGCCGAACACGAGAAACTGCTGGAAATGCTTGAACGCGTGCGCTCCAATCTTTGTGAGCAGATTGTCGAAACGCAGGTGGCCCATGGCTGAGGCCGATCCGTTCAACGCCGAGGAAGGCGCTGTGGCGGACGCGAAGGCGCCATCGCAGATCCATCGCAAGCACCAGGGCCGCGCCCGGATGGTGGTGATGCTGCTTGTGCCGTTGCTTATTGTCGGCGGCGTGGCGTGGTGGTGGTTCGGAAGTACCGGCACCGAATCCACCGATAACGCCTATGTGAAGGGGGATATCGTCTCCGTCGCGGGCGAAGTGACCGGCAAGATCGTTTCGGTGAACGTCACCGAAAACCAGATGGTGAAAAAGGGTGACGTGCTTTTCACGATCGATCCCGATCCCTATCGCGTGGCGATCAATCAGGCCGATGCCCAGATTGCGCAGGCACAGGCCCGGATTACCGCGCTTCGGGCCGATGTCGGCGCCAACGCCGCAGACCTGGCCGGTGCGCGCAACGATCTTGCATTGGCCCAGGCGAATTACAGGCGCGAGAAGGAATTGATGGAGCGCGGCTTCAACACGCGCGCAAGGATGGACGCCGCCGAACACGCGGTTGCCGCGGCGCGGGACCATATCGCCTCTATCCAGGCAGACGTCGCCAAGGCACAGGCGCAACTGGCCACCGGCGCGCAAGTGCCCGGCGTCAATCCCGAAGTCGCCGCCGCGCGCGCTGCCCGTTCGAAAGCGGAACTGGACCTGTCGCGCACGGTGGTTCGCGCCCCGGCAAGCGGTCGCGTCAGCCAGACGGGCAAGGTGCTGGTCGGATCGATGGTTTTTCCCGGCGTGCCGATGGTTTCCATCATGAAGTCCGGTAGCGCGCGGGTCGATGCCAATTTCAAGGAAACACAGCTCGATCGCATGAAGCCGGGCCAGAAGGCCGAAGTCAGGTTCGATGCCTATCCGGGAATGAAGCTTTCCGGACACGTGGAAAGCATCGGTATCGGCACGGGTTCAGAGTTTTCGGTGCTTCCGGCGCAGAATGCGACCGGGAACTGGGTGAAGATCACCCAGCGTGTGCCGGTGCGCATCGCAATCGACGAAAAGCCCGAACATCCCCTGATCGCCGGGCTCAGCGCGGAAGTCTCCGTCGATGTCGGCAAGGACTGAAGCGGCGCCCGGCCACGGTCCGCAGGAATCGGAAAAGCCGCCGCTGGAAGTTGAAAACCGCGGTCTGCTGATCGTCTTCGTGATGGCCGCGATGATCATGCAGATGCTTGACACGACGATTGCCAACGTCGCGCTGCCACACATGGAATCCTCGCTTGGCGCGACCCAGGAAACTGTCACCTGGGTGCTGACCAGCTATGTGCTCGCTTCTGCCGTCACCTTGCCGCTGTCGGGCTGGCTGGTCGATACGTTCGGGATCAAGCGTGTCCTGATTTTTTCGGTCGTCCTGTTCACGGCGGCATCGGCGTTGTGCGGCGTAGCGCAGAGCCTGAACCAGATGGTGCTGTTCCGCGTGCTTCAGGGCCTTGCAGGTGCTTTTCTGTCACCTGTCGCGCAAACGATCATGCTCGATACCAGCACGCCGGAGGAACGTCCGCGGCAAATGGCGATTTACACGCAGGGCGTTATGCTCGGCCCGATCGCCGGCCCGGTCCTGGGTGGCTGGATTACCGAGAATTACACCTGGCGCTGGGTGTTCTTCATCAATGTGCCGATCGGTATCCTTGCGGTATTCGGCCTTTTGCTGCTTCTTCCCAATACGGAACGGCGGCATCGCAAGATCGATATCACCGGCTGGGTTCTTATCGCGGTCGCCCTTTCAAGCCTGCAATTGATGCTCGATCGCGGATCGACAAAGGACTGGTTCGATTCCGGTGAAATCGTGATCTATGCGGTCGTGGCAGCCTGTTCTTTTTGGATGATGATGGTTCACTTCGTGACCGCCAGGAATCCGCTCTTCCCGCGCGAACTGTTCTTCGACCGGAATTTCGTTGGAAGCCTGTTCCTGTTCTTCCTTGTCGGCATGGTGATGATGGCGGTCCTGGCGCTTCTGCCGGGCCTGTTGCAGACGATTTACGGTTATCCGGCGGTCGACGCGGGGTGGCTGCTGGCACCGCGCGGCATCGGGATGCTGATATCCGTCACCCTGTTCAACAAGCAGATTACTAGGCTGGACCCACGATTCGCGCTGACACTTGGCCTTGGCCTTGCCGGTTGGTCGCTATGGCTTATGTCGCGCTGGTCGCCGGACATGCCGATGGAGCCGATTTTCATGACCGGCCTGATCCAGGGCGTGGGGTTGAGCTTCACCTTCATTCCGCTGACCCTGCTTGCATTCGCGACGCTGCCTTCCAAGTTTCGGGCCGACGCATCCGCGCTCAATAACCTGTTCCGCAACGTCGGATCGTCGGTCGGCATCACGATTTGCAGTGTGCTTCTGGCGCGCAACATCCAGCTGAATCACGCCGAAGTCGGATCGGCATTGCGCATTCCGCAGATGCCCTTCGCGCTTGACCGCATCACCGCCTATGGCGAGGCAAGCGACGCGGTGATGCAGGTCATGAACGGAATGGTGAACAAGCAGGCGGCGATGCTCGCCTATCTGGATGATTTCCTGATGATGTCGGTCCTGTGCTTTGCCGCTATTCCGTTCCTCTATCTGTTGAAGCGCAATACCATGCCCGCAGGGCCGCCCTCGGCTGCTGCGGCGGATGCTGCCGGGCACTGACGCGGAATTTTTGTCGCGCACCGCGCATTTTTCGCACCTTGCGGGTTGCGCGTTTGCGCGCGATGTTTAATCAACCGATTAAATAGCGGCCGGAATGGAATCAATGCGTCCGGCCAACACAAGCGGAGGCGAGGGTGTCGATACTCTACGACGAAGGACAACAGGCGATTGCGACCGAATCGCGCCGCGTGCTCGATGCGCGGACCGACAAGGCGCGTCTGCTTGGCCTGCTTGAGCAGGTCGGCGAATTTGACGAGACTTTCTGGAATACCGCTATCGAGCAGGGCTGGACTGCGCTCGCCCTGCCCGAAGCCTATGGCGGGCTTAACCTGTCGCTGGTCGAACTGGGGCTGGTTGCGCAAGCCACCGGCGCGGCAACGGCGGGGGCTCCTTTCCTGAACACGTCCTACGGTGCCGCGATGGCGATCCTCCACGGGTCAGACGATTCGGCAAAGAGCGATTGGTTGCCCCGCCTTGCCAGCGGCGACGCCACCGGATGCGTCGCATTTGCAGAGGGTAGTTCCCCACTACCGCCAAAGCCCGCCATTACATTCGACGGGATGATGCTGACCGGAAGGAAGCCGGCGGTGCCGGGCGGCCTGAAAGCGGACATGGCCGTTGTCTGGGCATCGCTGGGCGGGCGCCCGGCGTTAGTGGCGGTCGCGCTTGCGGAGGCGAAGCGGGAGCCTGTCAGCAGCTTCGACAACGCGCGTCTCTATGCCGATCTGGTGTTTGACAAAACGCCCGCGCAGCTTCTGGCACAAGGCGATGATGCACTGGTGCTGGCGCGCGATGTGCTGGCGCGCATGGCGGTCGTCACCGCGCACGAACAGGTCGGCGGCGCGGAAGCCCTGCTGTTCATCGCGCGCGATTACGCGAACGAGCGCAAGGCCTTCGGCCAGCCGATCGGCGCGTTCCAGTCAATCAAGCACCGCATCGCAGAGCTTTACGGGCTGGTGGAGATCGCGCGGGCCAATTGCATCCATGCAGCCGCACAGGAAGGGCAGCCGGGTTTCGCGGTCGCCGCCGCCGACGCGCGTCTTTCGGCAACCGAGGCATACGACACGGCCGCGCGCGACTGTATCCAGATTCACGGCGGCATCGGCGTGACATGGGAAACGGGCCTGCACCTCCACATGCGCCGCGCGCGCAGCCTTGCGATCGAGCAGGGCAACACGCTGTTCTGGGAAGACTGGCTGGTGGATGAACTCTTGAAGGGAGACGCGGCATGAGCGACCTCGACGCCTATCGCGACAAGGCCCGCAAATGGCTGGAATCGGTCGCGCCGGAATTCGGCCGCGACGCGCGGCGCGGGCTTTCGGTGGAAGAAGACCTGGCGCTTGGCCGCCGCTATCAGCGCGCCAAGTACGATGCGGGCTACACCGGCATCAACTGGCCGGTCGAAGTCGGCGGGCAGGGGCTCGGCCACCTGGAAAAGATCACGTTCGACGGCGAGGAAATGCAGTTCGGGATGCCGAACGTCTATTTCGGCATCTCGCTGGGCATGCCGGTGCCGATCCTCATCCGCTTCTGCGAAGACAAGCCGTGGATGAAGGAGCGCGTGATAGCGGCGTTGAAGGGGGAGGAGATCTGGTGCCAGCTCTTCTCGGAACCCTCGGGCGGGTCAGACCTTGCCGCGCTGCGCACCCGCGCCGAGACGGACGGCAATGGCTGGCGAATGAGCGGACAGAAGGTGTGGACCAGCTGGGCGCAGTATTGCGATTATGGCGTGATCGTGGTTCGCACCGATCCCACCGTGCCGAAGCACAAGGGGCTGACCTACTTCTGGGTGGATATGAAGGCGCCCGGCGTCGAAGTCCGCCCGATCAAGCTCGCCGGTGGTGACAGTCACGTCAACGAAGTGTTCTTCGACGACGTGCGGCTGGAAGATTCGCAGCGGATGAGCCCGGTTGGCGGCGGTTTCGGCGTTGCGCTGACAACGCTGATGATCGAACGCTATGTCGCGACCGACAGCGCCGGGTTCGGCCCGCACCTCGACCTGTTCGTGGAAACCGCGCAAGACATTGACCTGAACGGCAGGCCGGCGATCGAGGATGGCCGCATCCGGTCCGCCATCGCGCGCAACCATGCGATGCGGGCAGGGCTCGATTCCATCACCCGCCGCGCGATGCTGATGATGCAGGCGGGTATGCAGCCAGGGCCGGAAGGATCGCTGCAAAAGCTGGTCGCGGTGCGTAGCCGGCAGAAGCTGTCGGAACTCGGCCTGGACTTGCAGGGCAATGAAGCCTTCGCGTTCGATCCCCACGCGTTCGTCAAGGAAGACTGGGGCACAAGCTGGCTCAACGCGCCGACCGGACGGATCGCCGGCGGGTCGGACGAAGTCTTGCTCAACACCATTGCCGAAAAGATCCTTGGCCTGCCGCAGGATCACCGGCCCGACAAGGGTGTTCCATTCAACCAGATTCCCGCTTGAGGAGCACAAGAAAATGAAAATCGACAAGAATATTGCAGCGGTCGTTACCGGTGGTGCCTCGGGCCTTGGCCGGGCGACGGCGGAGGCGCTGGCGGCGGCCGGCGCGAAAGTCGCGATCTTCGACATCAACCAGGAACTGGGCGAGGAGGTCGCCAAGGCGATCGGCGGCGTGTTCTGCAATGTCGATATAACCAGCGAGGAATCGGTTGTCGCCGGGTTTGAAAAGGCGCGTGCGGCCCACGGGCAGGAACGCGTGACCGTGCACTGCGCGATGACCAGCCGCCGCGGCAAGACGCTCGCTTGGGACAAGGAAGCGGGCAAGCTGAAGCGCCTGTCCACCGAGGATTACGAATTCGGCGTGCAGGGCATCCTCGTCGCCAGCTATCGCATCGCCTCGATTTCGGCGCTGGGCATGTCCGATCTTGAACCCATGGAAGACGGCGAGCGCGGTTGCATCACGCTTACCGCATCGGTCGCCGCGCAGGACGGGCAGATCGGGCAGGTGACTTACGGATCGGCCAAGGCGGGCGTCAACGGGCTCGTCCTGCCGATGGCGCGCGATCTTTCGGATCTTGGAATCCGGGTGAACTCGATCATGCCCGGCATTTTCCACACGCCGCTTCTGGGGCGCCTGCCGGACAACGTTCTGGCAAGCCTCAATGCCTCGGTCCCGTTCCCCAAGCGGTTGGGCAAACCAGAGGAATTCGCGTCGCTGGCAATGGAACTGGCGCGTAACACCTATTTCAACGGCCAGTGCATCCGCCTTGATGGCGCGATCCGCATGGCGCCGCGCTGATCGCGCAAGTTCCCTGGAGGGGCGGACCGGCGACGCGCATCGCCGGTCCGTGTCAGGCCCGGACGGAGGCTATGGCTCGCCGGTCCAGCTCTTGAAGCCGAAATGGTGAAACACCTCCTGCGCCGGTTCGCTGCGCAGGAAATCGAGCCACATCTGCGCCGCTTCGGGATGCGGCGCGTTGGTCACAATCGCGCCGGCATAGATGCCGGTCGCGTTCTGGCTGGCGGGAATGTCGACGTCCTCGATAGGATTGCCGATCTCTTCCTGGAAGATCGCTTCCGATTTCCACGTGACGCCCGCCTGCGCGCGCCCGGTCATCATGAACAGAGGCGACTGTCGGTGGTGAATCTGCGTCAACCGGGTGGTGCCGTCGGCAACCTTGGTCTTGTAAACCTTCTGCACCAGCGCATCGCCGCCCGCATTCGACAGCGCCTTTTCGATCTGACGGGCAACGCCCTCGAACTCGGGATTGGGCATGACCAGCCTGATCTTCGCCGCACCAAGATCGTTCAGCGATCTTGCGTGCGCGGGATTTCCCTTGGGAACCATGATCGTCAGCGTATTGGTCGCATAACGGACCACCGGCCCCGTTGCGATGCCTTCATCGACGGCGGCCTGAACCCGTTTTGCGCCAGCAAGGTAGACGTCAGCGGGTGCCCACCAGGTCATGTTACCGACCGTAATCCGGCCACCGGCGCGGATCTGGTGCATCAGCAAACCGGGGGGCAACGTTTCCCAATAAAGTCGGCTTTTGTATTCCGGGTGCAGCTTTTCGAAACGTTCGACCAGTTGCGCCATCGCGAAATAGTAGTTGCCGCCCACATAGATCACCAGCTTCGCCGTTTGTGGCGAGCCGTGGAGGTCCGGCAGGTTGTCGACCTCGGGCACGGTGAAGGTGAAGCCGCGCGGCTGGGCATCGTTGTTGCGCCCGTTCTGCCACGGGGGATAGGCCGCTTCGTGCGCATCGCGCGGCAGCGTCCAGTCGTTTGACGTGTCTTGCGCCATTGCCGGAGACAACGCGCAAAGCGCCGCTCCGGTTGCCGCGAGCGAGAGGATTATCCTGCGAAAAGCCATCGGTTCGCTTCTTCCTGGCCGCCTGGCGGTCACTTGCTGTAGACGAAGCCTGCGTCGGCCAGTTCGACGATGGTGGCCACGATGCCGGGGGTTAGAACGACGCCGGGGATCAGGTGGTTGGTAAGATCGACCGCGATCGCTTCATGTTCGCCCTTGCCGGCAACGGACAGTTTGTGCGCGATCTCCCAGATCGCGTTGTGGCAGGCGAGGAACACCACGCCGCGCTGCTGCAACACGCTGATGGAGTTGCCGGCGGGGCTGAACGGCCCGGCGGGGTCCTGGTGCGACGTTGCATCGATCTGCATCGGCTTGCCCAGCACGGTGTTGGTGGGGAACTTGTCCCCGGCAAGGTCGGTCAGCTTGTACTTGTCCCACATCTGCTGGTCGAACAGAGCCAGGTGCGCGGAGCCGTGTGTGGCGGATACCGCAAAGAAATCGGGATGCTGAAACGAAAAACGCTGCGCGTTGAGCGAATTGCGCATGAGGTTGAGCCATGCTCCGTGGATGTCGGAATTATCCCACACCTGCTTCGCCTTGCCGGGATGCCCGATGACGAGGCTGAGCGCTTCGCTGTCCCATTGGCCGGGATTGTCCAGCACCATCGGGCATGTGGTATAATCGCGCTTGCGCGGCGCGGCGGCCAGACGCTTTGCGAAATCCGCGCCGGAAACGGGGGCGCTCATTGTGGCGGCGCTGGCCGCGGCGGGCGCGGCGGCGGCGATAGTTGCCAGGGCGGCAAGGGCCGAGCGGCGATCGGATTCAAGCATTGGGTTTTCTCCTCTGCGGCCCCCCGGCACGCGAGCTAATTGAAAAATTCGGGACGGCGTCAGGTGTTCCCTTCCGAAGGATCGGCAAGTTTCGCGCGTTCCCGGGTGCTGAGGTCATCGAGATAGTTCAGGATTTTCGGCACTTCGCTGTCGGGCACCGGCGCCATGAAGGTGTGCCGCATCTTGTCGACCGTCTTCGTCCATTCCCCGCGCGTGAGCGGAGGCTGTACGAGCACCATCGAGGGTGAGTGGCAGGCGCGGCAGTTGTTGTTCATAGCATCGACATCGGGACCGGCGGGAAACTCTTCTTCCGCGCCGTCGGGCATTTCGATGCTGGCCGACGTCAGTTTGAAGTCGGCGGGCAGTTTGCCTCCCGCCGTGTCGGTATCGCCGCCGGACCCGCCTTTCGAACAAGCGGCGAGCGAAAGGAGTGCAATCGCGGCGAGGAGAGGGGGTATGCGCATCACGCTTCTCCCGCCTTCAGCGTGATCGTTTCGACCCCGCATTGCATATAGCCGCCCGGGTTCCAGACCATGTCCATCGGCTGCGCCACGCCATCGCTGTTGGTGCAGCGGCAACTGACGGCCAAAGTCCCGCCTTGCGGTGCATCGACGGTCGCATCGAAGCGCCGGAAGCTGTATTTGCCCGCGTCCTTGCCAAGCGTCGCCAACTTCCACGACTTGCCGCCATCGGTCGAAACTTCCACCTTGGCCACGCCGGTGTTCCCGCCAAAGGCGATGCCGGACAGTGCCAGCGGCGCATCGGGCTTGATCGCCTGGCCGTCCTTCAGGTTGGTCACGAACGAGCGCGGGACCATCTTGTTGATGGGCTCTTTCTCAAAATCCTGTGTTCCGGGCGCGATGTTGGCGAAGGGCGTCTTTGGAATCTGGTATGCCTTGGCCATCCAGAACTGGTCATCGGTGTGGTCCAGCACTTCGATGTCATTCAGCGCCTTCATCCAATAGGTCGAATACCATCCCGGCACGACCAGCCGCAGCGGGAAGCCGTTTAGCAGGGGAAGCTGCTCTCCGTTCATGGCGAAGGCGATCATCACCTCGCCGTCGCGCGCGTGGTCGACCGTAAGCGATTTCAGGAACTTGGGGGCATCGGGAACCATCGCATCGTCCAGCCCGCCGAAGCGCACGTCCACCGCGCCCGATTTCACACCGGCCCGGTCCAGCACGTCCTTCAGGCGTACGCCGGTCCAGCGCGCGTTGCCCATCGCGCCATTGCCCCATTCGCCGCCGGTCACATTGGGCTGGAACAGACCGCGCGAATTGCCCGAACACTGATTGACCGCCATGTATTCGATGCGGTCGAACTTGTGCAGCAGATCGTCGAGCGTGATCTCGATTTCCTTGTCCACGTGCCCGCGCACCTTGAGGCGGAAGCTGTCCACGTCGACGGCAGTGGGTTCCGTGGCCCAGTGCCAGCGGACGAAGAACCTGTCGTTCGGCGTGATGATTCCGTCGTTGTAAACCTCGAACGGCGTTTCCAGCAGCGGGCCGCGGACGCGGTGCAGCACCATTTCTCCCTTCGTGGGAAAGGACGATGTCAGCGGCCGCGTGGAAGGCTTGCCGGGCAGGCGGAGGTCGATGGTCTTCATCGCCTGCGCCCACAGCGGTGCAGTTGCCAGGCCCGCGCCGCCAATCCCGGCAGCACCCATAAGGCGTCGGCGTGACAGGATGGTTGCCAGCCTGCTGTCGAATTTGTCCATCGGTCGGTCTCCCATCTTTCCTTTGGACTTTCGCCCTTGCCGGACGATCAGTGCATCAGCAGCACGCCGCCAAGCACGACGGCGAGCATCACCAGTGTTTCGATGACGATCAGCACGAACGGGCGCCAGCCCACTTCGAGCACGCTCTTGAGGTCGGTCTTCACGCCGATCGCGGTGATCGCGATGACAAGGAAATAGTGCGACGCGGTTGTGCCCCACAGCGTCAGTTCCTTGGGCACGACCGCCGCACTGTTGAGTGCCGCGAAGACGAAGAATGCCACCAGGAATCCCGGAATGTACGAAACTTTCTGCCCGGACGCGTGCTGTTGCTGACCGCGCCCCAGCCAGAAGAACACGCCCATCACGATCGGCAGCAGCATCGCCACGCGCACAAGCTTCACGAAGGTGGCAAGCGTTCCGACTTCGGGCGAGATCGCGTTGCCGGCCGCAACGACCTGCGCAACGTCGTGGATCGTGCCGCCAAGGATCACGCCCATGTCCTGCGGGGTGAGGTTCAGCGCGGTGACCAGCAGGGGATAGAAAATCATCGCGATCGTCGCCATTAGCGTGACGACCGCGATAACCACGGCCAGCGACCGTTCGCTTTCCTTGTCCTGCGGCAGGACGCTGGACACCGCGGCTGCGGCCGATGCGCCGCAAACCGATACCGAACCGCCCGAAAGCGCCCCGAATTCGCGGCTGAGGCCCAGCGCCCGCGCGCCGAGCGCACCCGTCACCATCGTCACCGCCATCGCGCCGATCACCAGCAACAGCGGCGAAAGGCCGATGGAGATGATATCGGCCAGCGCGATCTTCAGCCCCAGCAGGGCAACGCCGTAACGCAGGACATTGCGCGCCGACCAGTTGATGCCGGGCCGGATCTTTTCCAGATCGTAGGTGAAGTGGATGGCAAGCCCGATCAGCAAGGCGATCAGCATCGGCGGCGCGCCATAGTGCTGGCTGATCGCTTCTGAACAGATGCCGCCGACAGCGGCGATCAGCACGCCCGGATAATTCGTGGCAAGCCAGCCGCCCCATGCGGCCGGGTTGCGCTTGCCGGGCGATGCACTGCCCGGAGTGGCGGACGTCATCGGATATTTCCCCCCGTGGTATCCCCGTCAAAGTTCCGAAGGCGTCCCACCGCTCAGAACTTGTGCGACCAGCCGATGCCCAGTTCGTACTGGTGCATTTTCAGCTGGATCAGGTGGCCCGGATTTGGGCCGGCGGGGGTTACTTCAAATCCGTTCGTCGTCGAATCCGGCGAGAAGACGAAGGCGAGGTTGATCGCGCTGCGCTCACCCGTCGCGAAGCCGAGCCCTGCGGTATAGTGCTGGTCCGAAACGCCCGGGGCGAGGATGTTGATCGTCGCGTCGCTGGACGGAACCGGGTTGTCGTTGAACGCCATGCCGGCGCGCAGCGTCAGCCGTTGCGACGGGCGCACGACCAGACCGAACTTGTATTCGTTGGTGTCCTTCCAGCCGAAGCCGGGGCCGCCGACAGAACCGAACTGCGCGGGTGTAAGCGACGAGTTCGAAACCGCCGGGACATCCGAATAGTTGATGCGGCGGTAATCGGCCATGAACGTGACCATCGGCGTGGGCGAGATGGACAGGCCCACCGTGTAGTTCGACGGAATGTCGAAATCGCCGCCGTTTTCGAACAGGCCGGCATATTTCTTGAACCGGCTCATGTTCATCTTGGTCTGGTACGACGCGCCCAGCTTGATCGCTGGCGTGATCTTGACCAGTGCGCCCACGCGCACGCCGAAGCCCGAAGAGGTGCTGTTGCCGTTGTTGGTCAGCTTGGTGGGATCGACGGTCAGCGGATTGCCGCTCATGTCATATGAAAACGCGGCGAGGCCGGCGGCGTGGAATATCTGCATTCCGAAAACGGGCGCGACGCCGACGGTCAGGTGATCTCCGAACTTGCGCGCATAACCGACCGAAACGAAAGCCTGGATCAGGTTGACCCCGGTTCCGCCGCCGCAGAATACGCCGGTGGATGCGGGAAGGGGTGGAGAGACACAGGCCGGGTTGGGCGTTTCACCGTAATTGGTGTTGAGCCCGCCATTGCCGAACACGGCAACACCGATGGCCGAATTGTCGTCAAGCTTCCACGAAGCCGCCGCGCTGGGCAAGATGAAGTACTTGCTGCCGCTCTTCACAGTGCCGCTTGGCGTGAAGCCGGGATCGCCCGAACCGGTGAATTGGCGGCGCGGCATGAACAGCGACGCGCCGATTTCCACCTGGCTGTCGATTTCCGCGATGCCCGCCGGGTTCACGCCAAGCGTCAGCGGCGTTTCCGGATTGGCGACGCCTGCACCGGCCTGTCCCTTGTCGGTTATGCTGATGCCGTTGAGGAAATATCCGTCCGTCGCATGCGCCGCCGCCGGGGCGAGCACGGTCGCCGCGGCCGTGGCGAACAACCATGCGCCCTTCTTGAATCGAACCATAATAACGCCCTTTCACATATTTGCTTTTTCGGGGTTTCCTTGCGCGGCGCTTCTCCAGCGCGCCATGCATGGTCCTTGTCGCGCCCTCTCCCAAAGGCGTGAAGGCTGGTCGGGCCGCCTGGTGTCAGGCGACCCGTTCTATGATGAACCGATAGACGTTTCCGTCCTGTCCCTGTTCGACCATCTTGTTGCCCGTGGTGCGGCAGAAGGCTTCGAAATCCTTCACGGAACCCGGATCGGTCGCAAGGATTTCAAGCTGCTTGCCGTTGTCCATCGCGGCCAGCGCCTTCTTGGCCTTGAGGATGGGAAGCGGGCAGTTCAGCCCCTTTGCGTCCAGGGTGTCATCGGCCATTTGGCATTTCCTTTCAGGGCAGTTTCAACCGCGCCGGGCGGTCAGATATAAAGGTTGATGTCCGAGGTCAGCGCTCGTTCCATATAGGTCGCTGCCCCCGCGTACTCGATGTCGTCGATCATGTCGGAGTTCTTGTATTCGAACAGGTCCATGGTCATCTGGCAGGCGATCAGGTTCACGTCGGAAAGCTGCGCCGCTTCGCGCAGATCCTCGATAGAGGCGACACCTTTCTTCTTGATCATGTCCTTCATCATGCCGGTTGCAAGACCGGTCATCCCCGGCAGCATGCCGATGATGTTGGGCATCTTCATGTGGCCGCCCATCATGGGCATTTCCATCGCCGTGTTGCCCAGAGGATTGACGGTGAGGTCGAGATCCTTCTTGAGCAGGCCCAGCCCGTAGAACGTGAAGAACATGGTCACGTTCACGTCCATCGCCGCGGCGGTGGTGGCAAGAATGAACGGTGGATACGCCCAGTCGAGCGTGCCCTTCGTGACGATAATCGTCATGGACTTTCCGTTAGGAAGTTCGGCATCTGCCATCGGTAATCTCCCAGCTTCAGGCGCCGGTTTTGGCCCTGGCGCACCCTTCCTCACAGGGTTTCCACCCTTTGCTATATACAAACCGCTTCCGCGTTCATGCGCAAGTGCTTATTTAGAGGGTATGCAATAACGTATTCGGGAGGACGCTACATTGACCGTGCGCAAAGCGGTTTTCATTGATCATCCGGTCTTTTCCTCCGCCGCGTGGGGCACGATGCACCCGCTCGCCTTTGCCCGGCAGGCCAACGTGCGCAGGCTTGCGAGCGCGATGGGGTGGCTCGAATCCGAATCGGTTGTGAATGCCGACCTGCCGAGCCGCGACACCTTGCTGCGCTTTCATGACGCCGATTATGTAAACGCACTGGACATGGCGGTGAGCACCGGGAAGGTCAGCGCCGAAGCGCGCGCACGCTATGATTTCGGAACGATGGAAAACCCGATCTTTCCGGCGCTGTTCACGCGGGCGTCGGCAACGGTGGGCGGTTCCATCGCCGCGGCGCGGGCGGCGCTGGGTGGCGCGGTGGCCTTTCATCCGGCAGGCGGCACGCACCACGGCAAGCGCGACCGGGCGAGCGGGTTCTGCTATTTCAATGATCCGGCTTTCGCGATCGCGACCCTGCTCGACGCCGACGTGGGAACGGTGCTCTATCTCGATATCGACGCGCACCACGGCGACGGGGTGGAGGGGCTTTTTGCCGGCCACCCGGATGTTCGCACCGTTTCGATCCATGAGGAAGGACGTTGGCCGCACAGCGGATTGCCCGATTCCGATTCGGCCATAAACGCGCTTAACATCGCCGTGCCGCGCGGGTTGAACGACAGCGAAATGGACTGGCTCATCGAAGGCCCCATTGCCGATCATGCGCGGCGGATCGCCCCTGCGGCCATCGTGATCACCGCCGGTGCGGACTGTCTGGAAGGCGATCCGCTTTCGGCCATGGCCGTCACCAACGGCGCGTTCTGGCGTGCGGTCATGACGGCGTGCGAATGGGCGCCGCACGCCGTTGTGCTGGGAGGAGGGGGCTATAACCCCTGGACGGTCACGCGCGGGTGGGCGGGACTTTGGGCGTGCCTTTCCCGCCAGGATCCGTCGGCACCGCTGACGGCAGAGGCGTCGGCGCTCCTCGGCAGCTTCGAAAGCGACCTGGTCGATTCGGATGAAATCGACCCCCAGTGGCTTGCCTCTGTTGCTGACAGGCCCGCGCCGGGCTGCGTTCGCGACGAATTGAAACGGCGCGCAGCCGCCGCTTGCGCCGATTTTGCGGCCGGGTGAGCGATTTTCCGGAAAAGCGCTTGGCGATCCGGCAAAGTAGTGCAAAGCTATATTAGAGAAAAAGCATATTGAGGTGCGGGATGAACTGGCTGAGCCGGCTTGAAGCGATAGAGGCGCTTGAAGACGCCACCTTCGACGAAGGCCTTGTCGCTGAGATGGAGCGCAATGCGGAGCGCGCCCGATCGCGATCGCTGCGCTTTTCCAGCCCCACATTTAAGGAATACAAGACCGAAGAGCTTTCCGGCTGCGGCAAGAACAGCTTCCCCGCCTTTTCGATCACGGCAGGCGAATGCGCGCTGAATTGCGACCACTGCCAGAAAAAGATCCTCGAACCGATGATCCCGGCCACAAAGCCGGACATGCTTGATCGCAAGGTGCGTGACCTCATCATGTTGCAGGGTCTTCGCGGGTTCCTGCTGTCGGGCGGGTCGAACCGCAGGAACGAGATCAACTATGATCGATTCTACCCCGTGATCGAGGGGTTGAAGCGGGACTTTCCGTTCCTCCAGATCGCGATCCATACCGCGCTCGTCGATGAACCGGCGGCAAAGCGGATGGAAAGCGCGGGCGTCGATTCCGCTATGATGGACGTGATCGGCGCGCAGGAGACGATCCGAGACGTCTATCACCTCGACAGGCCGGTAGAGGATTTCGAAGCCGCACTGGCCGCGCTGTGCGGCACCAGCATGTCCGTTGTGCCGCACATCGTGCTTGGCCTGCACTATGGCCGGATGCTGGGAGAACCGGCGGCGTTCGACATGGTTTCGCGTTACGGCATCGACAGCCTGGTGCTCGTCGTCATCATGGATATCTACGCCAAAGCGGGCACTTTCGCGACGCCCGACCGGCATGAGATCGGGCGCATGTTCATGGAATCGCGCGAACGGCTGCCAGACAAGAAAGTGCTGCTTGGCTGCGCACGTCCGGCCGGGATGCACAAACGCGTGACCGATGCCTATGCGGTGATGGCCGGGCTCGACGGGATCGCATTCCCGGCCGAGGGCGCGGTCGCTGTTGCCAACATGACGGGGCGCACGTTCGAACAGGAACATTCCTGCTGCTCGATCAAGACCGGGCTGGGCGAAGGTGCGGACAGCACGGGCAAGGCGCTCTGCGCTGCGTGATGGTGCAGGCATGATCGAAACCTGCGATGTTGCGGTGATCGGCCTCGGTCCGGCGGGAAGTTCCGCCGCGATCGCGGCCGCGCGTAGCGGCGCGCGGGTCATGGCGTTCGATCGCAAGCGCGAGGCGGGCGTGCCCGTGCAATGCGCGGAATTCGTGCCGATGATGCTGGGCATCGAAAGCGGCCCGGTGACTTTCACCCAGGTCCAGCCGATCGATGCGATGGAAAGCTTTGTCGAGAACACGCACGATCGCCACAACGACGATTTTCGGGGCCGCATGATCGACCGCGCGGCTTTCGACCGGGAACTGGTGCGCCAGGCCGAAGCGGCGGGCGCAAGGGTTTCGTTTGCGGAGCAGGTCGAAAGCATCGACCGATCGGGCGTCGTGACGCTTTCCGGCGGGCGGCGGATATTCGCGCGGGTTCTGGTGGGCGCGGACGGCCCGCGGTCGCGCGTGGGTGCGGCCATCGGCTGCCGGAATACAGAGGTTGTCGAAACGCGGCAGGTTTCCGTCCCGCTTCGGCAATCGCAGGCATCTACCGACATCTATCTGAGCGCAGACATCCCCGGCGGTTATGCCTGGGTATTCCCCAAGGGCGATATCGCCAATGTCGGGCTGGGCGTGGATCGCGCGTTCAAGGACCGGCTGAAACCCGCGCTGGAATTGCTGCTCGACCAGCTTGAGACCGAAGGCGTGATCGTCCGCGATGTGCTGTCCCATACCGGCGGGGCGATACCCGTTGGCGGCCCTGTCGGCTTCGCGGGCAGGCTGGGTGACGTGCAGGTCTTGCTGGCCGGAGACGCCGCGGGGCTGACCAACCCGATTACCGGCGCCGGGATTCCGGCGGCTTGCCAGTCGGGCAAGATGGCGGGCGAAGCCGCAGCGCGTTTGGTGCGTGGCGCCGACGATGCCGTGACGGACTATTACGACGATATCGAAGACCTGTTCGGCGCATCCTTGCGCCGCGCGGTCGACCGGCGCGACGAGCTGATGGCCCGTTTCGCGCAGGGCAAGCCGAACCGCAACCAGCTGCGCCGCAGCTGGATCGCATATCCGGCCTATTGGGCCGCAGACTACAAGGACACTGGGGAGACAGACGATGAGCTGCTTGAAGCCTGAAGGCGCAATGCCCGGCGCGAGCGGGGCCGAAGGCCGCGATTACAACGCCTTTGGCGCAATGCAGCCGCGCTCGCCCAGCGAAGCGCCGCAGGACTTGCGCAACGGCGGCCGGGTGAAGGCGACAGACATACGCCCTACCGGCACCTACCTGCCTAACAACAACATCCTGACGCCGCACATGCGCAGTCCGGAATACGTGCAGATGAGCACGGCGGCGGCCATCACATTGGGCATCATGCCAGGCAAGATGCATCGCTGTTCGTGCACCCGTTGCCTGAACCTTTTGCTGACCTATCCCGAAGGGTGCCGCGCCAACTGCGCCTATTGCGGCCTTGCCCGCCACCGCGAGGCGGATCGCAACTATGCCGACCGCAATTTCATCCGCGTCGACTGGCCTGCGGTGCCGATGGAGCAGATTGCCGAGACGGTCGGGCGCGATCCTGAAAATTCGCCGTTCCACCGGATGTGCATATCGATGATAACGCATCCCAATTCGGACGACGATACCAAGACGGTGCTCAAGACCTGGACCGACCATGTCGATCCCGACGCGATCCCGATTTCCATCCTGTCGAACCCCACCACGATGACGCGGCAGGACGTGCAGCAATTGCGCGACATGGGATCGGACATCTTCACCGTCGCGCTGGATGCCGCGACGCCTGCGCTGTTCGATCGCACGCGCGGCAAGGGCGTGAACTCGCCGCATAAGTGGTCGAAATACTGGGAAATCCTTGAAGACGCGCGCGACATCTTCGGGCCGCAGAAGTTCGGCGCGCACATCATCGTGGGCATGGGCGAGACAGAGGCCGAAATCCTGCATCTGGTGCAGCAGCTGGTCGACATGGGCGGGCACAGCCACATGTTCTGTTTCTTCCCCGAGCAGGGCAGCCTGATGGACCACCTGCCGGCCACCCCGCGCGACCAGTGGCGGCGCGTGCAGCTTGCCCGCTACATGATCGATTATTGCGGCGTGCGCGTGGACCAGATGAAGTTCGACGAGGAAGGCCGCGTCGCCGACTTCGGCCTGCCTTCGGGCGAAGTGGATTCGATTATCGACGCCGGCATAGCTTTCCGCACCAGCGGCTGCCCCGGCAAGTTCGCCGAGGATATCTCGGCTTGCGACCGTCCCTATGGTGACAGCCCGCCGTCGAACATCGCCAGCTATCCGTTCCAGCCGCAGGCGCCGGACCTTCGCCTGATCCGCAAGCAGTTGAACTGCGAGCGGCCCGGCGATCCCTATGTCGAGGACGAGGAACTGGAAATCACCGCGCAGCCCGCCGAATGACCCGCCCGTTCCGCCTGATCGACACCGGCCTGCGCGAAGGCCGGGCGAACATCGCCATGGACCAGGCGATCATTTCGCTGCGCCAGCAGGGAGCGATCGGGGATACCGTGCGCTTCATCCATTTCCAGCCTAGCGCGCTGGTGGGGCGGCATCAGGACCTGAGCCTGGAACTGAACCTCGATTATTGTGCGCAGCACGGCATCGGCACGGTGCGGCGAATGACCGGGGGCGGTGCGCTCTACCTCGATCCGCAGCAGCTAGGCTGGGCGATCACCTGCGACCGGTCGGTCTTTTCCGGTTGCGATCTTGGCGAGATCACCAGACGCATCTGCGAGGCTGCCGCCGCGGGCCTTTCGAAGCTGGGCATCGACGCCCGCTATCGCCCGCGTAACGACATAGAGGTGGACGGACGCAAGATCAGCGGCACGGGCGGCTTCTTCGACGGGAACGTGCTGATGTTCCAGGGCACGGTGCTGGTCGACCTCGATCCGGCGACGATCGGGCAGGTGCTCAACATTCCCAAGGCCAAGCTCGCCAAGCGCGACCTTGACGATGCGGCAAGCCGCGTCACCACGCTTGCCGCGTTGCTGGGCGAAGCGCCGTCGCTTCAGGCGGTGCAGGACGCCATCGCGGCGGGGCTGGCCGAAAACCTTGGGCTGGACCTGACCGCCGAATCCGTTTCCGAAGCCGAAGAAGCAGAAGCGCGGGCCGCTTTCGACGAGGAAATCGGCACTGACGATTTCGTTGCCGAGATTGACGGCGCGAGCCGCGAAGCCGGGATGCGCGTGGGCCATCACATCGGCGCGGGCGGCATCGTCAGCGCGCACTTGCGGCTTGAAGGCGCGGGGAATGACCGCGTGCGTGAAATCCTGTTCACCGGGGACTATTTCGTGGCCCCGACGCGCATCGTGTTCGATCTTGAATCGAGCCTTCGCCGCGTGACGCTGGACGGCCTTGCCGACGCGATCCGGGCCTATTTCGCCACGCTTCCGCCCGGCGGCCTGCTTTCCATCGGCGCAGACGATTTCATTGCGGCCGCCGAAGCCGCGCGCGCCGCACAGCCGGTTCCCGCCGACGCATGAAGGCGCTTACCGTAATCCAGCACGACAGCGCGGAATACCTGGGCCTGATGGAAGACCATCTGGAGGGCCGCCGCATCCGTTTCCGCTATGTCCGTCCGTTCACCGGCGCGGTGCCGATCCCCGACCTTGACCTTGTGGGAGACGGGCTGGTGCTGCTGGGCGCGGGGCCATGGGGAACGGCCGGAGAGCGCGACCTGCCAACGCTGGCCGAAGAGCTGGCGCTGGCCCGTTCCTGCATGATGGCCAACAAGCTGGTTATCGGCATCGGGCTGGGCGCGCAGATCGTGGCGCTGGCGGCGGGAGGCAAGGTCGAGCGCGCGCCGCTCGAATGCCGGGTGGGCACCGCGCGCCGCGACGATCCGGAAGGGCTGGCCGGTTACGTGCCGGAGACGTTTCCCTATTGCACATACGGCCGCGACCGGGCGGTCCCGCCGGCGCACGCCCGAATCCTTGCGCGTGACGAGGATGGCCGTCCGCTTGCCTTCCAGATGGGGGAAACCGCGTTCGGTTTCACTTTTCACCCCGGTCTGAAGGTTGCCATGATCGAGGATCTGGTGATGGAATTCGAGGAAAGTCCCGAGGGAATCGCCGCGCAACTTCCGCAGATTCGCGCCATCCAGCGCGGGATAGAGGACGCGCTTGTGCCCATTATGACGGGTCTGGTGGCGGTCACCGGCCTGATGGTTTGAAGCATTTCAAAGAAATGGCCCTTGGGGCTTGCATTAGAAAAATCTGAAATGCTAATCTACGACTCACGCACAAGAATGCATGCAGGACCGATCCGAACGACAGGCGGACTGCAAGAGGAGAGAATTTGATGGCGGAAAAGCTGATCATCGTCATGGCCAATACCGACCCGCGCAACGGCGAGGAGCTGGGCGCGCCGATCTTCCAGGCCACCGTCGCCGCGGCGATGGAATACGAAGTCGATGTGATCTGCACCGCCACGTCCGGTCGCCTGATGAAGAAGGGTGTTGCGGAAAGCCTGGTGGTAAAGCCCGGCTCTCCCAAGACCGTGTACGACTTCATCAAGGACGCGCACGACGCGGGCGCCAAGTTCTATTGCTGTTCGCCCAACCTCGACCTGTTCGACATGACCGAGGATGACCTCATCCCCGAATGCGAAGGCATCGTGGGCGGTGCCTACCTGATCGAAGAGGTCATGGAAGGCGATACCAAGGTCATGACCTACTGACGAGAGGCCGGGCAACAAGAACAGGCACTCCGGGGAGCTGAGACAGGATGCACGCGGGCACACGAGTTCAGGAGTTCATTGGCGATCCGGTCGCCGACAATCCCATTGTATCGCGCGATGCGCTTGAGGAGATCTTCGCCGATATCCAGGCGGATGAGCGTTACGATCACGAGCTGAACGGCTGCCTCAACTGCGGCATCTGCACGGCGACGTGCCCGGCGGCGCACTATTACGATTTCAGCCCGCGCGAGATCGTGCAGCTGCTGTGGACCGAAAATCTCGAAGGCATCTACGATGCGATGCAGGAAAAGATCTGGGCCTGCGCCCAGTGCTATACCTGCGCCGCGCGTTGCCCGTTCGAAAATTCGCCGGGCGGCCTGGTCATGCTGATGCGCGAAACGGCGATCAAGCACGGCATGGAAAGCGCGAAGAACGTGCTTCGCCCGTTCAGCCGCGTGATGCTGAAGCTGATTTCCACGGGCAACCAGCTTTCGCCGGACATGATCAACCCGGACGGTTTCGCCGACTGGGGGCCGAACATCGCGAAGATCGATGCGCCACTGAAGGTGCTGCGCTCGGCCATCCCGATGCCCACGCTCAACACGATCAAGACCGCGTGGGAAACGAACCTCAAGACGTCGGTCGAACTCTATACGATCTGGGAAGAAACCGGCGTTCTCGACCAGCTCGAGACCATCGACGAGAACCTGTTCGACGTGATTTCCGACATCATGGACGAGAAACGCGAGGACTGGGAAGACTTCCTAGACGAGCAGGACGACGACTGAATTTCGCGACCGGCCCTGCGAACCGGGCCGAACCCCAAAGTTGGACGGGGCCCCAGTTGACGGGGGAAGGAGAAACAAGATGACCAACGGAACCGGCGGAGAACGTTTTACCGGCCACGGCGCCGAATGGCGCGACAGCAACCTGAACGCAGCCGATGCGCAGGTTGCGACCGCGTGGGTCGAACAGCGCATCAACAAGCGCGCCATGCTGACCACCAAGCAGCGCGTCGATGACGTGCGAGACCAGATGTGGCAGCTTGAAAAGGAAGGCGAAATCGTCGTCCATCGCGTGAATGACGGCAACCAGCCGGTCATGGCGAAGACGCTTTACGGGTGGGACAAGAAGATCCCGACCAACCGGTTGTGGCACCACAAGAGCTGCGGCCAGTGCGGCAACATCCCCGGCTATCCCACGTCGCTGCTGTGGATGATGAACCAGTTCGATCTGGAGTATCTGGACGAGACGGACCAGACCAGCTGCACCGCGTGGAATTATCACGGATCGGGCATCGGCAACCTTGAAAGCCTTGCCGCGGTATTCCTGCGCAATTTCCACCAGGCCTATGTGGCCGCGAAGGCGGAAGGCAAGCCGGAAGGCTATTACTATCCGCTGGTCCACTGCGGCACCTCGTTCGGCAACTACAAGGAAGTGCGCGGCTACCTGCTCAGCTCTGCCACGTTGCGCGAGAAGGTGAAGAAGATCCTCGGCAAGCTGGGCCGCCTTGTCGACGGCAAGCTGCTGATCCCCGAAGAGATCGTCCACTATTCGGAATGGGTGCACGTGATGCGCAAGCGCATTGCAGAGCGCCAGGTGATCGACGCGTCGAACATCCGGGCGACCATCCACCCCGCCTGCCACGTGTACAAGATGGTGCCGCAGGACGTGATCTATGACGAGGAAGTGCTGGAAGGGGATCGCGTGGCGGTTTCCACCGGCGTCGTTGAGGCGCTGGGCGCGCAGGCGATCGACTATTCGACGTGGTACGATTGCTGCGGCTTCGGCTTCCGCCACATCATTTCCGAACGTGAGTTCACCCGCAGCTTCGCCATCGACCGCAAGATCAAGGTCGCCATCGAGGAAGCGAAGAGCGACGTGATGATCGGCCACGATACCGGCTGCATCACCACGCTCGACAAGAACCAGTGGATCGGGAAGGCCGAAGGCAAGGATTACGAGCTTCCGGTGCTGGCCGACATCCAGTTCGCGGCGCTGCTGTGCGGTGCGCATCCCTACAAGATCGTCCAGTCGCACTGGCACGCCTCGGCGACCGAAAAGCTGTTCGAAAAGCTGGGCATCGACTGGGAAGCGAAGAAGGCCGAGTTCGAAAAGTATCTCGAGCAGATCCAGGCGGGCGGCGAGCGCGAGACGCTCTACGATCCGCGTCGCATGATTACAGGTGGCCCGGGCTACAAGCCGGTGCACCAGATCGAGGGGTGAGGGAATGAGTGAACCTATTCTGGTTGTCGGCGGCGGCCCTGCCGGCCTGAGTGCGGCGCACTCGCTGGCTTCGGCGGGTCAGAAGGTCATCCTTGTCGAAAAGACCGATATCCTTGGCGGCGCGCCGATCCATTCGGGCTATGCCAAGCTGGTGCCGTCGGGCGAATGGGCCAAGGATGCGATCGGTTCGATGGTCGATCGCGTGACGGGCAACGCCGATATCGAGGTGGTGACCGGCGACGTGGTGCAAACCTTCGACGGCAAGCCGGGCGATTTCTCGGTAACGCTGAAAGGCGGCCGCACGTTCAAGACGCCCGCCGCGGTGCTGTGCACCGGCTTCACCCACTTCGACAGCGTGAACAAGCCGGAATGGGGCTTTGGCCGTTTCCCGGACGTGGTGACGACCACCCAGGTGGAACAGATGATCTCTAGCGGGGCCGGCGTGCGCCGCCCGTCGAACGGCGAGGCGCCCAAGCGCGTCGCGATCCTGCTCTGCGTCGGTTCGCGCGACCGCCAGATCGGCCGCGACTGGTGTTCGAAGATCTGCTGCTCCGTCTCCGCCAATATGGCGATGGAGATCCGCGAGGAACTGCCGGACTGCCATGTCTACATCTACTACATGGACATCCGCACCTTCGGTCTGCTCGAAACCAAGTACTATTGGCGCAGCCAGGAAGAGTTCAAGGTCAAGTACATCAAGGCGCGCATCGCCGAAGTGACGAGCGACGGCGACAAGGTGATCGTGAAGGGCGAGGACACGCTGGTGAAGCGCCCGATCACCATTCCGTTCGACATGGTCGTCCACGCCATCGGCATGGACCCGAATACGGACAACATGACGCTGTCGAGCGTGTTCGGCATCGATCTTGAAAGCCACGGCTTTATCGACCGGCAGAACACCTATGGCGTGTTCGGCGGCACCACGCGCGAAGGCGTGCTTGTCGCCGGATCGGCCACCGGGCCGGAGACGATAGACGATTCCATCAGCCAGGGTGCGGGCGCTGCCATGTCGGCGCTCGGCTTCGTCCGGTCGCTGACCGCCGCCTGATCCGATGGGACTGTTCTCCGCCCAGAAACGCGAACCGGAAATGCCAAGGCCGGTGCTGGAATTGTCCGGCCCGGCCCTGACGGCCGCGATAGAGCGTCTTGCGGCGGGATGCGAACAGACCGGCGGCGTGGAAGGCTATGTCAAGGCCTTGCGCCTGAAGGGCGAGGCTTTCCGCAAGATGTTGGACGAGGCCGGACCGGACGGTCCGGATGCGGAGCAGTTCGCCGTGCTTGCCGGGCTGATGCCCACGGTGCGCCGCAGGATAGGTTCCTATCTTGAAGGCGAGAAGTTCGAGGAATTGCGCGCGGCCGTCATGCGCCTTGTCAAAGGGCAGCACGATCCGGCCACGGTCGACCGCCGCATCGCCGAATTCTGCGTGACGTTCCCCACAGACCGCGCGCACCGCTGGGTACGCGATCTTGCGGGCGAAGTGCTCCACGCGCTCGATCCCGAACGCTATCCGCTGATGTGCCGCTGGGTGTGGGATGTGAAGGCCAACACCGGCGTATTGCGCGAGATCTGGCACGGCGACGTTGACCGCGCGACGATCGAAGTTGGCGACGGCTATGCGATGCACGTCATGCTGCGTGAGGAGCTTTCGCAGTTCCTCGCCGACAACGGCGTGTTCCGCGACACGCTTTATTACGTCGATCTGGTCCTTGCCCAGGTCTACGCCGAATACATCGCGGCGCAGGGCGGAAGTTACCTGCGCGCCGATTTTTCCGCCGCCGAGGACAGCAACGCCTATCTCAGGCGGCTGTTGGGCCTTGACGGCGTTCGCATAAAACATCCGGATCCGGCGTTGGCCGAGGCCGCCCGCGCGGCATTGCCGGGACTATAGGGGAGAGCACGTCAGGCCATGCCCATTCATGAAAAGAACCTGATCCGGCCGGAGAACCTTTCGACGCACGAGAACCTCGTGATCGACGGGGTCGACGTGTCGGGCGACTGGAGCACGTTCATCAAGACGCGCGTCGTTCCGGATTACAACGAGGAAATGCAGGAAGAGATCGCCGCGCTTCCCGGCGGCGAGAACATCCACCGTTGCTGGCAGTGCGGATCGTGCACCAATTCGTGCACGGTCAACGGCCTGAACCCGGATTTCAACCCGCGCCACTGGATCTACCTGATCCGCATGGGGTACGAGAGCGAGCTGGTCCGCGACAAGGACATCATCTGGCAGTGCGTTTCCTGCAACAAATGCACTTATGCCTGCCCGCGCGACGTTGTGCCCGAAGGCGTGATGAAGGCCACCGCGCACTGGCTCGAACTTAAGGGCTATACCGAACGGTCACCGTCGAGCGAGTTCGACGAGGAGTTCTCCAGCCAGGTCTTCAAGACCGGCAAGATCGAGGACGGCCGCGTGATGATGGGCTTCTTCAAGCGCACCGGCCAGCCGCTGATGCAGGACTGGCTGGTGGACATGGTGAAGAAGATGCTTCGCGGCCTGCCGGTAAGCTGGCTGATGAAGATGGGCATGGCCACGGTCATCCACCCGCGCACCAAGAACTGGGGCCCGGCCCGCGACGCTATCGAGGAATACGCGCGCGAGCAGGAAGAGAAGCACGCCGCGGCGGTGAAGGGCGCTCACCGCGACGCCATGTTCCACGCCGCCGACTAGACCCGCCGAGTAGGACCGAGAGATGAGCACCAAGAAAGACGCATACAAGAAGGTCGCCTACTACCCCGGCTGCGCGCTGGAAGGGACGGGCCACGCCTACAACAAGTCGACCAAGGCGCTGGGCAAGGCGCTGGGCCTCGAGCTTGAGGAAGTCGACAACTGGAACTGCTGCGGGGCGATGGAGGTCAAGAACATCGACCCCAAGATCCAGACCTATCTTTCCAGCCGCGTGATGAGCATCGCGGCCAACGAGATGAAGCACGACACCGTGATGGCGCCATGCAACGGCTGTTATCACAACCTGAAAAAGGCGGAATACGACCTGGCGAATGACGAAAAGTCGCGTGAGGTGGTAGAGCGCCTGTCGTCGAAGGCGGGGCACGAAACCTATCAGGCGGGGCAGATCGAAACGATCCACGCGCTTGACTGGATCAAGGATGCCATCGGCGAGGAAGAGCTTAACAAGCGAATCAAGAACTCGCTGAAGGGCCTGAAGGTCGCGAACTACTATGGCTGCATGTACACCCGTCCGCGCCACATTTTCCCCGAGAAGGACCAGGGCGAAGGGTCGGAATCGACAAGCAAGCCGCACTTCATGGATGACCTGCTGGAAGCGGCCGGTGCCGATAACGTGGACTTCGCGCTGAAAACCGCGTGCTGCGGCGGCGCGCACACGCTTTCGGACGCCGATACCTCTACCAAGCTGGTGACCAATATCATCCAGGCGGCAGAGGAAGCGGGCGCGGAAGTGATCGCGACCGAATGCCCCACCTGCCATTCCGGGCTTGAGATGCACCAGATCCGGGCCGAGAAGAAATTTGGCATCAAGAGCAACGTGAAGATCATCTATTTCACGCAGCTTCTGGGCATCGCGCTGGGGCTTTCGCCCAACAAGGTAGGGCTGAACCAGAACGTGTCCGACGGCAAGGCGGCGCTGCGCGCCCGGCAGATCGCCTGATCGTCATGCGCTCGCTTGGGGAAATCGAACGCTGGATGGAAGACTGGTCGCTTGCCGAAGCGGCCACGCTTGGCTCTGCCGCGCCGCGGCAATTGCTGGCCGCCGGCGAAGAAGTGATGGAACACTGGCTGACGGCCAACGGCAAGGAACCGACGTTCGATACGAAGGAAGGATTCCGCATCCTTGCCATGCACCGCCAGGCGGCGCAGGGCGATCCCAGCTTCAATGCCTGCCGCGAAACCTGCCGGGAATTGTGCTATCGTTTCAACCTTGCTGAAACAGAGCTTGATCCCGAAGGCTGGCGGAGCAATCTTTCGACTATGCGGCGGGTGGCCCAGCACCTGCTCTATTTCATCGCCGGCAAGATGCAGAATGCGGCGATAGGTGAGTTCTGCTGTTCCTCGCGGCCGGTGCGCAGCGCGGATACGGCCCAGTTGCTGGAAGGTGAGGAAACGAAATGACCCAAGTGCGCGGATGCAACCTGCCCGACGATCTGCTTTACGACGTCGACAACCACACCTGGTTCCAGGAAACCGGCGATGGCAAGGTCAAGCTTGGCATGACCACGGTCGCAACGGCCCTGGCCGGCGAAATCGTGGCCTTTACGCCCAAGAAGGTCGGCCGGTCGGTCTCGGCCGGAAAGTCGGTTGCCACGATCGAATCCGGCAAGTGGGTCGGTCCGGCGAAGTCGGCGGCGGCGGGCACCATCGTCGAGGTCAACGAAGCGATGGTTTCCAAGCCCAATACGGCGAACGACGATCCATATGGCGCGGGCTGGCTGGTCATTCTCGATCCCGAGGACTGGGCGAGCGTCAAGCCCACGCTGACGCCGGGTAGCGAAGTCGCTGCGCCCTATGAGGCCAAGATGGATGCTGACGGTTTCGCGGGCTGCGAAGCCGCCTGACCGGGCGAATATCGAAACACAGGGAAGGGGGCGTGCAGGAAACTGCCGCCCCTTTTCCCGTGTCTGCCTGTGGTCAAGGCCTACAGGCAGTGAATCAGGATGCGCATCCGCTCTGCATTGAACGCGTGCCAGGCGTCGAGCAGGCGCTCGTCGTCGATGTCGCCGTCCTTTTCGGCCCATAGCGCATCCAGCAACGGGGCAAGCGGTTCGGCCAGTTCCTTGCTTCGGAGGTCGCCCGGCGTCCAGCCCACGAACGGCGCCTGTTTGGCAAAGGCATCGTAACTGTCCGCTTCGCGTGCCAGTTCGCGTAACTTCGCAAGGCGCAGGGCATCCTCGCGGGCGAGGGCGGCGCGGAAATAGCTTTCGGTCTGTTCCGCTTCGGCGGCGATGTGCTGGTCAAGCGTAGTCATCGGGTTCCTGCCAGTGTTTCAAGGTCTTCGGCGCTGCCGTCGAACGGAACGTGCGGCAGCATCGCCGGTCCCGTTTCGACAAGAAAATCCTTCATGGCCCGTGTGGCCGGGGCAAGTGGCCGCCCCGCCGGGGCGATGCAGAACCACTGGCGGACAATGGGCATTCCGGCCACGTCCAGAACCGAAAGCCGGCCGGACTCCACTTCCAGCGCAATCGTGTGCGCGGAAATCATCGCGATGCCCAGTCCGGCCATCACAGCCTGCTTGATCGATTCGTTCGATCCCATCTCGAGCCCCGGATTTTCGGTCTTTTCCGGGATGTCCGAAAAGAACAGTTCAAGCGAACTGCGCGTGCCCGATCCGCGTTCGCGCAGCAGGAAGGTTTCCTGCGCCAGGCGCTCCTTGCGGATGCGGTGTTGCCCGACAAGCGGATGGTCCGGCGGGGCGATGACCACGAAGGGATGATCGCCGATTACCGATGCCTCGAACGGCTGACCGCGCGGCGGACGTCCCATGATCACAAGGTCGAGCTCACGCTGGCGAATCCTGTCGATCGTTTCCGACCGGTTGCCCACAAGCAGCGTCACCTCGATTCCCGGATGGGCGGCCTGGAAACCGGCGATCATGCTGGGCACGAAATACTTGGCGGTCGAAACCGCGCCCAGCCGCACCCTGCCGAGCCTTCCCGCGACGAGTGCGCCGATCTCGTCATCCAGCGCGCGCATCCGTTCGTGAACGTCGTGCGCGGCGGCAATCGCGACAAGGCCGATTTCCGTCGGCACCAGTCCTCCGCGTGTCCGCTCGAACAGTTCTGCGCCGATTTCCGCCTCCGCCTGCTTTACCTGCAGGGTGACGGCAGGTGGCGTAAGCCCCAGCTTTTCCGCCGCTTCGTTGATGCGGCCCACTTGCGCGACAACGCGCAGGGCCTGCATCTGTCGAAGGGTGAGGTTCAGCATCCGCTAAGATTAGAAAACCTTATTCATACCGTCAATCAATTAAACTTGGCATATCTTAGCAAGTGCTGGAATGTCTCTCCCGAGGAGAAGAGGGAGAGGCAATGTGACAACACTGGATGAAGCGTTGGGGCGGCTTGCCGAAGGCGGTTCCTGCCACGCGGATATCGCCGCCATCATTTCAAAGCTGGCCCAGGCGGCGATCACGGTTCGCGGCGTCATTACCGACGGCGCGCTGGGCAGCGCGTTTGCCGGACCGCGATCGAGCCGCAACAGCGGGGGCGACATCCAGCACGAACTCGATGTGCGGGCGGACGAACTGTTCATGGCCGCGATGCACAAGGCGCCCGTCGCGCTTTATGCCACTGAAGAACTCGACCGTCCGGTGCAACTCGATCGCCGCGCGCAGCTTGCCGTGGCGATCGATCCGCTGGACGGGTCATCCAACATCGACACCAACGTCTCCATCGGCACGATCTTTTCCATCCTGCCTGTTGCCGGCAATCCCTCCGAAGATCCGATGGCAACCTTCCTTCAGCCGGGTTCGGCCCAACTGGCGGCCGGGTTCTTCATCTATGGCCCGCAACTCGCGCTGGTGCTGACCTGGGGCGAAAAGACCGAGATATACATTCACTCCGCGCGCCACGACGCGTTCGTGCGTGCTCATGCCGAACGCCAGATTGCGCGCAAGGCGGGCGAGTTCGCGATCAACGCTTCCAACTATCGCCACTGGGACGAGCCGATCCGGCTCTACATCGACGATTGCCTTCAAGGTTCGGACGGCCCGCGCGAAAAGGATTACAACATGCGCTGGATCGCGTCGCTGGTGGCCGATTGCTATCGCATCATCATGCGCGGCGGGGTGTTCCTCTATCCCGGCGACAAGCGCCCCGGCTATGCCAAGGGGCGGCTGCGGCTGGTTTACGAAGCCAATCCGATTGCCATGCTGGTGGAAAACGCGGGCGGCATGGCGACCGACGGCCAGCGCAAGATCATGGACCTGCAGCCGTCCGAACTGCACGAACGCACGCCGCTGATCTTCGGTTCGGCCGACGAAGTGGCGCGCATCGGCCGCTATCACGCTCATCCGTCGGACATTCCCGAACGCGCGCCGCTTTTCGGCCTGCGCGGGCTGTTCCGGGTCTGAAGGGGGCGCGGGCGATGTCGCAGAAGCACCCCATCGTGTCGATCACCGGTTCGTCCGGCGCGGGCACGACCACCGTGAAGGACACCTTCACCAAGATCTTCGCGCGGGAAAAGGTGAAAGCCGCCTTTATCGAGGGCGATGCCTTCCACCGCTATGACCGCACGGGCATGAAAGCCAAGGTGGCCGAGGAGAAGGCCAAGGGCAACGAGTTCACCCACTTCCATGCCGACGCCAACGAGTTGGAGACGCTGGAAGGGATCTTCGAGGAATACGGGTGCCAGGGCACCGGTCGCACGCGGCACTATATCCACGACGAGGCCGAACGCGCGTTTCACGGCCAGGAGCCGGGCACCTTCACGCCGTGGAAGGATTTTGGCGAGACGGACCTGCTGTTCTACGAAGGGCTGCACGGTTGCGCGGTAACCGACAAGGTGAATGTCGCGCAGCATTGCGACCTCAAGATCGGCGTAGTGCCGGTGATCAACCTGGAATGGATCCAGAAAATCCACCGCGACCGGGCGACGCGCGGCTATTCCACCGAAGCGGTGACGGACACAATCCTGCGGCGGATGCCCGATTACGTGCACTACATCTGTCCGCAGTTTTCGCAGACGGACATCAACTTCCAGCGCGTGCCGATTGTCGACACGTCGAACCCGTTCATCGCGCGCTGGATACCGACGCCGGCGGAATCGATCCTGGTGATCCGCTTTTCGAACCCGCGCGGCATCGATTTTCCGTACCTGCTGTCGATGATCCACAACAGCTACATGAGCCGGGCGAACTCCATCGTTTGCCCTGGAGACAAGCTCGACCTTGCCATGCAGCTCATCTTCACGCCGCTGATCCACAAGCTGATCGAACGAAAGATCCGGGCGAGCTGAGAGGCGCCCGGTTTACCCGCCCCGCAATCGAGGGAGAGGACGATGGCCCGAATTACCCTGAGGCAAATGCTCGATCACGCCGCAGAGCGTGGTTACGGCGTGCCCGCCTTCAACATCAACAACATGGAACAGGCGCTTGCGATCATGGATGCGGCGCAGGAATGCGACGCGCCGGTGATCCTGCAAGCCTCTCGCGGCGCGCGATCCTATGCGGGCGACCTGATGTTGACCAGGATGGTCGATGCCCTGGTCGAAATGTATCCGGACACGCCAGTGTGCATGCATCAGGACCACGGAAACAGCGAAGCGACGTGCCTTTCCGCGATCCGTGGCGGCTTTACCTCGGTGATGATGGACGGCTCGCTGGAAGCCGACGCGAAGACGCCCGCCAGTTATGATTACAACGTGGGCATCACGGCCCGTGTCGCCGCAATGGCGCACGCCGTGGGCGCCTCGGTGGAAGGCGAGCTGGGCGTTCTCGGCTCGCTGGAAACCGGGCAGGGCGAGGCGGAGGACGGCCACGGCGCCGAAGGCGTGCTGAGCCACGACCAGTTGCTGACCGATCCCGACCAGGCGGTGGACTTCGTGCTGCGAACCGGCGTCGATGCGCTGGCGATTGCCTGCGGCACATCGCACGGCGCCTACAAGTTCAGCCGCAAGCCCGATGGCGATATTTTGGCGATGGGGGTGATCGAACAGATCAACCGCAAGCTGCCCGGCGTCCACCTGGTGATGCACGGTTCGTCCTCCGTTCCGCAGGAATTGCAGGACATCATCAACCGCTATGGCGGGGAAATGCCGCAGACCTTCGGCGTTCCCGTGGAAGAGATCGTGCGCGGCATCCGCCACGGGGTGCGCAAGGTCAATATCGATACCGATTGCCGCATGGCGATGTCCGGCCAGTTCCGCCGCGTGGCGATGGAAAACCCTGCGGAATTCGACCCCCGCAAGTTCCTGAAACCCGCGATGGACGCGATGCGCGAGCTTTGTCGCAACCGTTTCGAGGCATTCGGCGCGGCCGGCAATGCCTCGCGCATCAAGCCCGTTCCCATGGCCGAGATGGCCCGCCGCTATGCAGCGGGCGTGCTCGCCCCCGCAACCGCGCGATCCGACGCAGCCTGATCGAACGAACCGACCTGTCCGAAGGAAAGGACGAAACAATGAACGCTGAAACGCAGATCACCGGCAAGGCCCGCTATGCGGCGGGTGTCATGAAGTATGCCCAGATGGGCTATTGGCAGCCCGATTACGATCCGAAAGACACCGATATCATCGCGCTGTTCCGTATCACGCCGCAGGATGGCGTGGACGAGATCGAGGCCGCGGCGGCGGTTGCGGGCGAAAGCTCTACCGCGACGTGGACCGTGGTGTGGACCGACCGGCTGACCGCTTGCGAAAAGTATCGCGCCAAGGCCTATCGCGTCGATCCGGTGCCCAACGCGCCGGGCGAGTTCTTTGCCTATATCGCCTATGATCTCGACCTGTTCGAACCGGGTTCGATCGCCAACCTTACCGCGTCGATCATCGGCAACGTTTTCGGCTTCAAACCGCTGAAGGCGCTGCGGCTTGAGGATATGCGCCTGCCGGTCGCCTATGTGAAAACCTTTCAGGGTCCGGCCACCGGCATCGTTGTCGAGCGTGAGCGGCTCAATTGCTATGGCCGCCCGCTGCTGGGCGCGACGGTCAAGCCCAAGCTGGGCCTCTCGGGCCGCAACTATGGCCGTGTTGTCTATGAAGCGCTGAGGGGCGGGCTGGACTTCACCAAGGATGACGAGAACATCAACAGCCAGCCCTTCATGCACTGGCGCGACCGGTTCCTCTACTGCATGGAGGCCGTCAATCGCGCCAGCGCGGCGACCGGCGAAGTGAAGGGCACGTACCTGAACATCACCGCCGCGACGATGGAAGACATGTACGAACGCGCGGAGTTCGCCAAAAGCCTCGGCTCGGTCGTCGTGATGATCGATCTGGTGATCGGATATACCGCGATCCAGTCGATGGCGAAGTGGGCGCGGGCCAACGACATGATCCTGCACCTCCACCGCGCGGGCCATTCCACTTATACACGCCAGCGCAGCCACGGCGTTTCGTTCCGCGTGATCGCAAAGTGGATGCGGCTGGCTGGCGTGGATCACCTTCACGCCGGCACCGTGGTCGGCAAGCTGGAAGGCGATCCGGCAACGACCAGGGGGTATTACGACATCTTCCGTGAAGAGTTTAACCCGATGGCGCTGGAAAACGGCATCTTCTTCGATCAGGACTGGGCCAGCCTCAACAAGATGATGCCGGTCGCTTCGGGCGGCATCCACGCGGGCCAGATGCACCAGTTGCTCCATTACCTGGGCGAAGACGTGGTGCTGCAATTCGGCGGCGGCACGATCGGCCATCCGGACGGGATCGCGGCGGGCGCCACCGCCAACCGCGTCGCGCTGGAATCGATGGTCTATGCCCGCAACGCAGGGCGCGACATCTGGAACGAAGGGCCGGACATCCTGCGCGACGCGGCGAGAAACTGCTCCCCGCTCGAACGCGCGCTGGAGACATGGAAGGACGTGACCTTCGACTATGCCTCGACCGACGCGCCCGACTTCGCGCCCACGCCCGAAGTCGCGATGTAAGCGCCCGAACACACGGAGACATGACAATGCGCCTGACCCAAGGACAGTTCAGCTTCCTGCCCGATCTGACGGACGACCAGATCCGCACGCAGGCCCAGTACGCGATAGACAACGGCTGGGCGGTATCGGTGGAATATACCGACGATCCGCATCCCCGGAATTCCTATTGGGAAATGTGGGGCCGCCCGATGTTCGACAATCCCGATGCCGCCGCGCTGGTGTTCGAAGTGAACGAATGCCGCAAGGAACATGGCGGCAAGTACATCCGCGTGATCGCGTTCGACAGCGCGCACGGATGGGAATCGATCCGGATGAGCTTCATCGTCAACCGGCCTGCCGAAGAACCCGGCTTCCGCCTTGTGCGGCAGGAAGGGGAAGGGCGCTCTATCCGCTACACCATAGAAAGCTACGCCGTGCGTGAGCCGGAAGGAAGGCGTTACGCCTGATTCCTGAATGGGAGGAGCGGCGGTTCCTCTTCCTCTTGCCGCCGCTCCGACCCAGCGGGAAAGGATTGACCGGTCATGGACGATACGATGACAGCCGAAGACGATATCCGCACAGCTGAGGCCGGTCCGCCGCAGTCGGTGGACCTTGCCGCCGCGTTCGAGGACAGCGGCGTGAAGGACGTTCTGGCCGGGATCGACCGGACGATGATCGGCCTTGCCCCGGTAAAGCAGCGCATCCGCGAGATGGTGGCGCTGTTGCTGGTCGATCGCGCGCGCCGCGACATGGGACTGGCGACCGAAACGCCCACGCTGCACATGAGCTTCACCGGCAATCCCGGCACCGGCAAGACCACCGTCGCGCTGAAGATGGCGGACCTGCTCCATCGGCTCGGCTATGTCCGCAAGGGACATCTGGTAACGGTGACGCGTGACGATCTGGTCGGCCAGTATATCGGCCACACCGCGCCCAAGACCAAGGAAGTGCTGAAAAAGGCGATGGGCGGCGTGCTGTTCATCGACGAGGCCTATTACCTCTACCGGCCGGAGAACGAGCGTGACTATGGGCAGGAAGCGATAGAGATCCTGTTGCAGGTGATGGAAAACAACCGTGACGATCTGGTGGTGATCCTGGCCGGATATGGCGAACGGATGGACCGGTTCTTTTCCAGCAATCCGGGCTTTCGCTCTCGCATCGCGCACCATATCGACTTTCCCGATTATTCGGACGATGAACTGGTGCGGATTGCGGATGTCATGCTGGCGCAGCAAAACTATCACCTGGACGGAGAGGCGCACGCCGTGCTGCTTCGCTATGCGGGCCTGCGCCGCGCGCAGCCGCATTTCGCCAATGCCCGGTCGATCCGCAACGCGCTTGACCGGGCGCGGTTGCGGCAGGCCAACCGCCTGTTCAGCCGCGCCGATGGTCCGGTTTCTGCTGAAGACCTGTCCACGATCCGCGCGGAAGACCTGCTCGCCAGCCGCGTGTTCACGATGGGCGAGCCGGACGGGGAGGCCAAGCGAGCATGACACTGTTGACGCCGCCGCGCGCCCTGCTTCTCGACCTTGATGGAACGCTGATCGATTCCGCGCCCGACCTTGCCGATGCGCTGAATGCGGTGCTCCGTGCGCGCGGGCTTAACCCGCTGGCCGTGCAGGATGTGCGTTCGCGCGTGGGCCACGGCATTGGCCGCCTTGTCGATAGTGCGTTCAATGCCGCCGGCGCTCAGCTGAATGGGCGCGCGCTGGAAGAGGCGCGGGAAGACATGATGGCGCGCTATGGCGCGAGGCTTACCGAAAGGACGCAGCTTCTGCCCGGCGCGGCAGGGCTGATCGCAACCTGCGCGCTGCGCGGCATCACGCTCGCCTGCGTGACCAACAAGCCTGCTGAAATGGCGCGAACGATCCTGCGGCACTTCGGCATCCTGCACCGGCTGTCGCTGGTGCTGGGCGGTGACGGACCGCTGCCGCGCAAACCCGCGCCCGATCCCCTGCTGGCCGCCGTCGCCGCACTGGGCGTAAAGCCCGCCGAAGCGTGGATGATCGGAGACGGAATGCCCGACATGGAGGCCGCGCACGCTGCCGGAATCGCGCGTGTCGCCGTGCGAAGCGACTATGGCGACCAGCGCCCGGACATGCGCCATTGCGACGTGCTTGCGGACGATCTGGACGATGTCGTGCTGCTGCTCGATCGGGCATGCACGCAGTTGGCCTGACGGGCGCCGCCGCGATGGACTGGCCGCGCGCGATCATTTTCGACGTTGACGGCACGCTGGCCGAAACCGAGGAGTGGCACCGCAAGGCCTTCAACGAAGCGTTCCTCACGCATGGGCTCGACTGGCATTGGGACCGTGCGTGTTATCGCGACCATCTGAAGGTGACCGGCGGCAAGGAACGCATCCGCCATTTCGCCGGTGAACGATCGGCCGCGATTGACGTCGCGGCAATTCATGCCGCCAAGAACGCGATCTACCGCGAGTATGTGGCGAAGGGACATATCGCGTTGCGACCGGGCATTGCCGACCTGGTTTCGCATGCGCGGAAGCACGGCATCAGGCTGGCTATCGCGACAACCACAAGCCGCGAAAACGCATTTGGGTTGCTTGAGCGCGCGTTCGGCGGCGCGGGCCTGTTCGATTCCGTGGTGACGGGAGAGGACGTTGCGAGGAAAAAACCCGATCCCGAAGCCTATCGCCTGGTTTTAAGCGAACTGGGCCTGCCCGCCGATTCCTGTCTTGCGGTCGAGGATTCGCACAACGGGCTGCTGGCGGCGAGCGGTGCGGGGATCGATTGCCTGCTGTCGCCGTCCCAATATTGCCCGGTGGAAAATGTGACCACCGCCTGGCGGGTGGTCAATTCGTTTGCCGAGATGCCTCCCGGTCGCTTGCTGGCGCGAGATATGGGGTAGCCGCAGCCACCGGTTGGCGCCCGCGCTAAAACAATTTTGCTTTTCACATGAAAATATGATAATATTCTAATGCACAAATTTTAGGAAATGTGTGTTTCCATAGGGTGACATTCGGGTTGCAAATCCGTACATGCGCGGCAAACTTTGCCCTGCGGGACGCGAGAAAAAAGAATGGACGCAATGCTCCAAGACGTTGAAATCGAAATCCTTCGCAGCAGTGCGCATCGCGCATCGCGGCTTTTGAAGCAACTTGCAAACGAACAGCGGCTGCTGATCCTGTGCAAGTTGATGGAAGGCGAATGCGCGGTTTCCGATCTGGCGGATCACGTGGGCCTGGCGCAATCGGCCACGTCGCAACACCTTGCCAAGCTGCGGGAGGCGGGGCTGCTCAATACCCGGCGCGATGCCCAGTGCGTCTATTACCGGATAGAGGACGAAGATACCGTGCGGGTGCTGCGCACGCTTTGCGATATCTATCAGCCCGAAGTTCCGATCGACAGCGAAGCGGCCTGACGGCCTCCCCGATCCGGCCCTTCCTGAAATCCAGCCTTATCTTTTCGGGCCAGATTTTTCGGGCCAGATTTTTCGGGAACGCACGGCTTCCAGCGTGTATGGGGGCAGGCAAGCCGCATCGGGCGGCCTGAACCGCGAACGATGAACGCTCATACCATGTCCAAAGGTATCACCGGCACGTCCGGCAAGGTGTTGCTTGCCTCTATCCACGATGTGGGCCCGCGTTTTGAGCGGGAGGTGGATATTCTGGCCGAAAAGCTGTCTGCCCTGCTGGGCGGTCCCAACTTCGCCATGCTTGTCGTGCCCGATCACTGGGGCGAAGCGCCGCTGGCCGATGCACCCGCGTTTCAGCGCAAATTGCGCGAATGGGCCGATGCGGGAGTGGAAATGTTCGTCCACGGCTGGTTTCACAAGGATCTGGCCGAACACGACGGGATGGCCAGCTTCAAGGCGAAGCACATGACCGCGGGCGAGGGCGAGTTTCTTGGTCTGAGCCGCGAAGTCGCCGCGCAGCGCATGCGCGATGGCCGGGCGCTCGTGGAAGACGCCATAGGGCGCAGCGCGGCGGGCTTCATCGCGCCTGCGTGGCTTTATGGTCCCGGCACGATGGAGGCGCTGGACCAGAGCGGCTTCGCGCTGGCCGAGGACCACATGAAGGTCTGGCGGCCCGGAAGCGGGGAGGTGCTGGCCAAGGGGCCGGTCATCACCTGGGCCAGCCGCAGCAAGCCAAGGCAGGCCAGCTCGCTGTTCTTCGCCTCGCTGGCGCGCAAGGCGCTGCACCCGCTGGATGTCGTGCGTATCGCGGTCCATCCGGGCGATACGACCGTGCCCGCACTGATGCGCAGCATAGAGCGCACGTATTCCAGCTTCGTCCGCCGCCGCCGCGCCGGGCGATATGCAGAGTTGCTGGCGTGAAACGGCCACTGCGCATTGCAATCCCGATCCACAGCGGCGAGCCGGGCGGCGTGGAACGTGTCGCGCTTGGCCTTGCCCGCGAATGGCTGGCAAATGGCGATGCGCCGATGATCGTGCTCGGTCGGCGCGAAGGCGCGATGATCGACATGGTCGATGGCTTGCCGCAAGTGATGCGACCCAATCCGATCCCCACCGCACAGTGGGAGACCTTGTGGATGATCTGGTCGCTGTGGCGCTATCTGAAGGACAACGAAGCGGACGTTATCTTCTGTTCGGGCAATACCTATGCGGTGGTGGCCGTTGCGATGAAGTTGCTGCGCGGCAAGAAGTGTCCGCCGGTCGTCGCGAAAGTCAGCAACGATCTTGCACGCATCGATATGCCCGCGTTCGGCAGGCCGTTCTATCGCTTCTGGCTGCATGTGCAGGGACGGCTGTTCCAGCGCAACGTGGGCATGGCGGAACCGATGCGTGCCGAAATTGCCGACGCGATGGGGATCGAGGTGCGCGAGGTCGCCATAATCCGCGACCCCTCGCTTGCCGCCGGGCAATACGAACGGCTTTGCGCGATCGACCGGAAAACGCCGCGTTCAGGGCCGCCGGTGTTTGTCGCGGTCGGCCGGCTGGCTTCGCAGAAGAACTTTCCCTTGCTGCTTCGCGCATTCGCGACCGGGGCGCCAGCCGACGCGCAACTGGCCATTCTTGGCGAAGGCCCGGTGCGCGGCCAGCTTGAAAAGCTGGCGGAACGGCTTGGCATTTCATCGCGCCTGACGCTGGCGGGGCACGTTACGGACATAACCCCCTGGCTTGAAAAGGCGACGGCGCTGGTCATGTCATCCGACTATGAAGGCGTGCCGGCCGTGGTGATAGAGGCGCTGGCGGCCGGATTGCCCGTTGCGGCCACCGATTGCAGCGTATCGATGCAAAACCTGCTGGGGGAAGGGCGTTTCGGCATTCTTGCCCCGGTCGGGGACGAAGCGGCGTTTGCCGATGCGCTGGGCCGGATAGCGACATTTCGCTTGCCGGTGGACGAAGCGCGTGCCACGGCAGCCTCGTTCACCGTAGCGAAGGCTGCGCCTCGCTATCGCGCGCTGTTTGCAGCGGCAGGGTTTGAAGCGACGGGGTTTGAAACGGCCGGGACGGAATCGACCGGTTTCGAAACGGCCGGAGATCGATCGGGGACCGCTGATATGGTCGGAAAAATGACAGGCGAAAGCCTCTCCCAATTCGAAGCGTAAGATCCCGTGCGCAAGGACAGGTCAATCGATTCTGCGGCGGCGCCCGCGGCAGCAGTGCAGGAAGGCATGGCAGCGATGTATCAGGGCGATTTCGCCGCAGGCGAAAGTCCCGAGCCCGCTCCGGTGGAATTGCCGGAGTCGCAAACGGTAAAGTCCTCGCGACTGGCGGGGATTTTCAGCGCGCTCGTTTCCATCGCGCTGCTGGTCGCCGTGGCGTTCCAGTTCCGCGACATGAACTTTCGCGAGATCATGGCCATGATCCCGCGCCATCCGGGGTTCTGGATCGTTTTTGCCGGATATTACCTGGCCGGCCCGTTCTGCGAATGGATCATCTACCGGCGGCTGTGGCACATCCCGTTTACGGCGATGGGTGCCTTGTTGCGCAAGCTGGTAAGCAACGAATTGCTGCTCGGCTACCTGGGCGAAGCGCAGTTCTATGCCTGGGTGCGCAGCCGCCAGACGCTTGCCGCCGCGCCGTTCGGCGCAATCAAGGACGTGACGATCCTTTCCGCGCTGACGGGCAATATCGCGACGATCATCATGTTGATCCTGGCCTGGCCGCTGGTATCGGCAGGTATCGTCGGCGTAGAGATGAAGACGGCGTTCATGTCGCTTGGCATCGTGCTCGTCACGTCATTTGCGATTTTCCTTTTCCGACGGCGGCTGTTTTCGCTTCCGCAGGGTCAGCTATGGTTCATCGCAACAGTGCATTCTGTGCGTATCCTTGCGACGCTGGGGCTTGCGGCACTGATGTGGCACCTTGTCCTGCCCGACGTTGCGATCGGCATGTGGCTGGTTCTTGCGACCTTGCGCCTGCTGATCTCGCGCCTCCCGCTCCTTCCGAACAAGGATATCATGTTCGCTGGCCTTGCAGTGTTCCTGATGGGCCACGATGTTGAAATCACCAGCTTGCTTGCCATGATGGCGCTTGTCTTGCTGGTCACTCACCTGGTCGTCGGCACAACGCTTGCGCTGGTCGACCTCGCGGAGACAGGAAGGAATAAGTGAAATACGCAATGCTGATACCGATGCTGCCGCTGATGGCCGCGGCGACAATCCCCTCGACACCCGATCTCGGAAAGGCCGAAGCCAAGTGCAGGCCGGGAGAGACCGGTCCGGCGCTGCTGGTGACGGTGGACGGCCTGAAGGACCGCAAGGGCAACCTGAAGCTTGAGGTATATCCTTCGAACAACAAGGATTTCCTCCAGGACGACAATATCCTGATCAGCGAAGGCAAGACCTTCCGCCGCGTGGTGGAACCGGTGCCTTCCAGCGATCCGGTCGTGATGTGCGCGCGCGTGCCCGGCCCTGGCGCCTACAGCGTGTCGGTCCTGCACGATCGTGACATGAACCGCCGCTTTGGCTGGACGGTCGACGGGATCGGCTTTTCCGACAATCCGCGGCTGGGCTGGAGCAAGCCGAAGGCGGCCAAGACGCGCATCGAGGCCGGAGACGGACTGACGCGGCTCGATATCGTCATGAACTATCGCCACGGGCTGGGCGTCGCGCCGCTGAAGCGAGGCAAGTAAGGTGCGCATTGTCGATGTTTGCGCTTTCCACACACCGCATGGTGGAGGGGTAAAGACCTACATCGACCAGAAATTGCGCCTTGGCCCAGAACTGGGGCACGAAATCGTGATCCTCGCTCCCGCGGATCGGGACGAGGTGATCGAGCACGGACCGCGCGCGCGTGTTGTGACGATCAAGGCGCCGCGCTTCCTGCTGGACCGCAAATACTGGTATTTCGACGATCAGCCTGCGTTGCATCGCGCGCTCGATGCGCTGGAGCCGGATTTCGTGGAAGTGTCCTCGCCGTGGCGAAGCGCCGCGATGGTGGAACGGTGGAACGGCGGCGTTCCGCGCGCGCTGGTGATGCACGCCGATCCGCTTTCGGCCTATGCCTATCGCTATCTGGAACCGCTGATGAAGCGGGAGGATATCGACAAGCGCTTCGACGGGTTCTGGGAACATCTGCGTCAGCTGGGCAGCGCATTCGACAGGGTCGTGTGCGCCAGCCGCGAACTGCGTGACAGGCTGGCGGAAGGCGGCGTTCCCAATACCGTGCTGCACCCGATGGGCGTGGAGGCGGGGGTGTTCTCGCCCGAAAACCGCAACCCGGAATTGCGGCGGGCGCTGCTCGAACGGTGCGAATTGCCGGAAAGCGCGCATTTGCTGATCGGGGTCGGCCGCCTTTCCGCCGAAAAGCGCTGGCCGATGATCGTGGACGCCGTGACGGCCGCGAGCCAGCATCAGCCGATCGGCCTTGTAATCCTCGGCGCCGGCAAACAACGCGACAAGATCCTGCGCCATATCGGCGGAAATCCGCACATTCGCGTGCTTGCCCCCGAACGCGACCGCAAGCGTTTCGCGGCGATCCTCGCCAGCACCGATGCGCTGGTCCACGGCTGCGAGGCAGAGACGTTCTGCATGGCGGCAGCAGAGGCGCGTGCCAGTGGCGTGCCGGTGATCGTGCCGGACCGGGGCGGGGCAGCCGATCACGCGCGTGACGGTGCGGGGGTCAACTATCGTTCGGCCAGTGCGCTATCCGCCGCGCGGGCGATAACCACTCTGCTTGGCCAGCCCCGCAACAACGTGCCCGTATTACAGGCGACCATGCGCGACCATTTTACGGCACTTTTCGAGGATTATCGCTCGGTCACCGGCAAGTTGCTCGACGTCGCCTGACCCGCCGCGACGAAAATGGCCTGCGGGCCGCATCGCTTATGCGGCAGGCGACAGGTCGGCTTGCGGTGATTCGCTTTCGTCGGGCGGGACGCGATGCTTCCCGAATGGCAGCAGTTTCAGCAGGGCCTTGCCCGCCTTGCCCAGCGCCCTGTCGATCGCGCCGTCATCGTGCGTGATGCCATAGCGGACAAGCGCCACCGTCATCGCCAGCCACGCAAGCATGTGGATGCCCGCGGCCAGCAGCGGATGGGCTCCGTAACCCGTTTCCACGATGTCCGCCGTGCGCAGGAACAGCACGATCAGGCCGATCCCGATTGCTAGGCCCGCACCGCCTGATCCCCGCTTCGGCGGCAGGGCAAGCGCGAATGCCAGCCAGGGAAGCATCAGGCAGAACAGCGCGCTGGAAATCCGCGCCATCATGGCCGAAGCCGCAGGATGGGTAGGGTTGTCCGTTTTCAGGCCGGCAGCCGCCTCGCTTGCCAGTTGGGCGGTGCCGAGACGGTCCAGCCGGTCGGTAGGCGAAAGCTGCTTGCGTGGGACCGCCTTCAACTGCACCGAAAGGTGATATTCGCTGAAGCTCAGGATAGAACGGCTGCCGCCGCCTTCCTTGAGAAGTTGCTCTCCGTTGTAGAGATCGACATCCAGTCTGCCGGTCTGGTCGCGCGATGCGGTGGCGCGGCGGGCGGTGAACACGTCTCCCCCGCGTTTGACGAATACGGCGCCGGTTTCGCCGCGCGTGCCGCCGGGGGCAAGGTAGATGGCGGTGCGGTCATCCAGCTGGATGAACTTGTCCAGCGTGATGGGCGTGCCGTAATCGCCTTCGCGGATATCGTGGCCGATGGCGTCCAGCGTCCGTTCTCCGAGCGGCTCTATCTCTAAGCGGATGCCCAGTTGAAGCAGCGCGGCTGCAAGCGCAAGCAGCATTGGCGCGCGCATAATGCGCCACGGGGACAACCCCGTGGCCGGAAGCACTTGCCATTCGCCGCGCTTGGCAAGCCCGCGAATGGCAAGGGCCGGGGCAAGAAAACTTGCGATCGGCAGGCCGACGCCCACGTATTCCGGCACCAGTGCGGTCATCATCCGGGCCATCAGCAATCCGGGCGCATCGGTTCCCGATACGAAATCCCACATCCGCTGGACGTTTTCCAGGCTCAGCAGGATCACGACTATGCCGATCGTCGCGACAAAGCCGGTCACTTCCTGACGCAGGAGGTAGAGATCGATACGTTTCAACACGGTCCCGGCAGCGATTCAAATTCCCGTTGTTTCGATACGATCGCTGCAACCCGTCCGTCCCGCGTTTGGCGCAGTGGCGGACACAAGCCGTGCCCCCTTTCCGACGCGCGACGAAGCGATGTGGCCTGCTGACGCAATCGGAACGGATTGTCCAGCGCCGGAGCAATCATGTTGCGCGTGGCGGGACTATTCCGGATCATCTGTTGCACCCGGCCCGCCAGCGGGACGGAGCCGTTCCGGATCGGTCAGGATGTGTTCGCGTGCCACGCGAATGTCGCCCGCCTCGATCTGCTTTTTCAGCCGCTCACGATCGCGCGCGCGATACATGTCTTCGGCCCGGTCTATATCTTCCAGCGAATGCCCCAGTCCTTCAAGCGCGATGCGCGCCATGTAAATGGCCGATTCCATCACTTCGCGAACCAGTCCGGCGGCGGGTGAGGTCTTGAGCCGGATCACACCGCGCCGGTCGAAGGTGCGCACATATATGGCCGCGCGGGGAAAGGCTTCGTGCACCGCTTCCAGCAGGTCCGGCGATACTTGGTCGCGATCGATGCAGAACATGATCAGTTCCGCGTCCGCCGCGCCGGCCTGTCGCAACAGGTCCAGCCGGGTTCCGTCCCCGAAATAGACCTTGGCGCCGAACTGGCCGGCCGTGTCGATCATCTGGATGTCGGTATCGATCAGCGTTACCGGAACGTCGCTTGCCAGCAGCATTTGCGCCACCGTCTGCCCGAAGCGGCCGTAGCCGACGACGAGCGCGCTGGTCCCTTCACCGGTCGGGCCTTCGCGTTCCCCGGCGCTGACGGCGGGAGCATTGCGGATGCGGGCCGTCGCCATCATCAGGAACGGGGTTGTCGCCATCGAAAGCGTTACCACGGCACCGAACAGGCTGGCCGCTTCGGGTGCGATCAGCAGCGCGTTGCTGGCCTGGCTGAACAGCACGAAGCCGAATTCGCCCCCCTGGCTCATCAGCAGGCCCAGCGCCAGGGCGCTGCGCCACTTCATGCGGAACATCAGCCCGATGGCAAAGATCACAAGGCTTTTGATCGCGACGAGCGCCAGGGCCATGGAAAGCACGAATAGCGGGCGGTCGGCAATGGCATGCAGGTTCAGCATCATGCCCACGGCAAGGAAAAACAGGCCGAGCAGGATAGACCGGAACGGTTCGACGTCCGCCTCCAGTTCGTGCCGATAGGGCGAATCCGCCAGCATCACGCCCGCCACGAACGCACCCAGCGCCGTGGAAAGGCCCAGCGCCTCCATCAAGGCGGCAGAGGCCATGACCGTGAACAGTGCGGCCACGACGAACATCTCCCGCTCGCCCAGGTTGCCGATCAGGCGGAACAGGGGGCGGATCAGGAACCGCCCGGCGGCGATCAGTCCGCCAATCGCGACAACGGTGTAGAGCACCAGCAGCCAGCCCGGCGGACCGCCCGCGTCGGCCGGGTTGCGGCTCATCGCCGCGATGATCGTGATCAGCGGGATGATCGACAGGTCCTGGAACAGCAGGATGGCGAAGGCGCGCTCTCCAAACGGCGTGCGCATCCGGCCTGACGATTGCAGCATCGGCAGAACCTGCGCCGTGGACGAAAGCGCCAGTGGCAGGCCCAGTGCCAGCGCGGCTTCGGGTGTAAAGCCGACGGCGAGCCAGATCACCGCGGCAATCGCCAGGCCGCAAGCAGCGACCTGCAACAGTCCCAGCCCGAAAATCTCGCGCTTCATGCGCCAAAGGCGCGCCGGGTTCAGTTCAAGGCCCACGACGAACAGCAGAAGCGTGATGCCCAGTTCGGCAATGCCGATCTTCTGTTCGGGATCGCCCACAAGGCCGAGCGCCTGCGGCCCGACCAGTGCACCGGCGAGCAGATAACCGAGTGTGGCGCCAAGTCCCAGCCTGCGGAAAAGCAGCACGAAGACCAAAGCCGTGCCCAGAAGGAAGAAGCCGTCGTGCAGCAGCGTGGTCGGGTGATCGGCGGTCATGGCCTGCCCGGTTTAGTCGATTGTCTCTGCTGCGCCACCGTCATGCGGTGGGCAGTCCACCGAATGCTCGCAGGAACCTGTCCGTATGCACTCTTGCCCAGCATTCGTTCTCGGCCCGGCCGGGCGTTCCGTTGCTTTTGGCTAGCCGGGCATGGCCGATCATCGCTTCAAGCCAGAAGCACGCCGATTCTTCTATGTCGTCGAAATGCGCTTCCCCCGTATCCACTCCCGCCTGAAGGACATTCCTTATCGCTTCGAGGGCTGTGGCATATGAGGCGCCGCGCGCGGTCGGACCGTCATTTCCAGGTTCTTCATCGAGCCAGTCGATCAGGCGCTCGTAAAGCACGCCTTCGTCCGAGAAGAGGAGGTCCAGCACGGAACTGGCTTGCAGGCACAAGGCATCGCGGAACGGCAGGCCGCGGGTGATCTCGCGGATCGTTTCCGCGCGTTTTGCCTTCCGGCGTTCCAGCAGGGCTTTCATGAAGCCGCGCTTGTCGCCGAAGCGTGAATAGATTGTGGGCTTTCCTGTTCGCGCCGCGCGGGCGAGTTTTTCGAACGAGAAGTTTTCGAACCCGCCTTCAAGCAGCATGGCCCAGCCGGTATCGAGTATGTGATCGCTCAGCCGTTCAGCTTCGGCAGCACTGGGGCGGCCACGCCGCCCGAAAAGCGACCTAGTGCACGAGGCGCTTCTTGTTGCGCCGGATGGCGGTGCGGATTTGCTCACGACGCCGCTTGATGCGATCTTGCGCGCGTTCGCGGCATTGCACGGGGCAGGCCATTTGCAGCCCTTCGCGATACGAATCTATAACCCAGCGCGACGCGCCAGCCAGCCAGTCCATCTCTCCAATCCTTCTGACCTGTTGGTCTTGAATCGAAGAGTGCCGCAATTCCTGAATTTGTCAAGGATGGCATGGGTATGGGCAGGGTGGTCACGATGCACCGTCTGGCTGCGGCGCGCGCCAGCCAAGCCCCAGCGCTTTGGCTACCGCGATAAAGTCGGTCGTCAGGCCCGCGCGGGCCTGCACCGCACCAAGCTGTGCCTGAAGGGTCTGCCGGTCGGACCCCAGCGCATCGCCAAGACTGGTCGTCCCGGCCGCCGCGCGCTGGTGTTGCAATCCCGCGGCATGGCTGGCCTGCTGTTCGCTTTCCAGTGCCTTGGCGAACGTCACGCGCTGGCTGCCGAACCGGGTCAGCGAATTTTCCGCATCCTGCAGCGCGCCCAGCACCGTCTGGCGGTAATTCGCTTCGGCTTCGGCATAAGCGCCCTTCTTCACGCGGACCTGGGCTTTGTTGCGTCCGCCGTCGAACAGGGTCCATGTCAGGCGGGGCAGGGCAATGCCCATCAGCGTGCCGGGATCGAGCATGTCTGCAACCGCGCTGCCGCCAAGGCCAAGCAATCCCATGAAGCTGATCTTGGGCAATCCTTCGGCCATCTGCGCGCCAACGTCCGCATTGGCGGCGGCCAGCCTGCGTTCGGCGGCGCGGATGTCGGGCCTGCTGGCGATCAGCCGCGCGGGATCGCCCACGGCGACTTTTGCAGGTGGCAGGGGAACGGGTGCGGCCTGTTCCAGAACGGCGTCGAGCGCGCCGGGCGCCTGCCCGGTCAGGACGGCAAGCTGGTCTTTCAGAACCTGCACATCGGCGTGCGCGGTGGCGAGATCGCCTTCGCTCTGCGCGCGCTGCGCATTCGCCTGGTCCGCCACCTGTTTCGGCGCGGTCCCGCGCCTGAAGCGCTGATCGGCCAGTTGCACCAGCTTGCGGTCGATCTCCAGTTGCCGGGCAAGGACACTTTCGGCGGCCTGTCTGGCGCGCAGCGTGACATAGGCGCGCGCAACTTCGGCCGATAGCGATACCTGAGCATCGGCAAGGTCCGCTTCGGCGGCCTGTGCCTTGTCGCGGGCGGATTCGATCTTGCGCCGCGTGCCGCCGAACAGGCTCAGTTCCCACGACGCGTCGAAGCCGAGGCTGTAGGAATGGATGTCGGTCCGGCCGCCTGCGCCGGGATTGAGCAGGTCGGCGGGCAAGTTGGCATAGGGAACCGTTACGGACGTACCGACCGAAGGGATATACGCCGTCTTGTTCGCGGCAAGCCCGGCGCGCGCCTGCGCGATCCGCGCGTTGGCGACGGCGATACCGGGAGCGTCGGCAAGCGCGTCTGTCACCAGCTTGTCTAACACGGGGTCGCCAAGCGCCGTCCACCAGTGTGCGGCAGGCGCCGCATCCGTGGCCCCTTCCGGCGCGCGCAGGAAATTGCCGCGCGCGGCGGCTTGCGAAGCGACCTTGGGCGGCCCGGCATAGTCCGGTCCGGCCGCGCATCCGGCAAGCGAGGCCAGGACGAGCGCCATCGGGAGGGAGCGGAGAAGGGAATGTTTGCGGTTCATCAGTGCATCGCCACCTGGTGCGCGCCCTTTGGCAGGGGCTTGAGGAGGAAAACGAGGGGGAGGGTCAGCATGATCGCATAGACCATCACCGTGAAGTCGTCGGCATAGGCCATCGCCAGTGCCTGCCTGCTGACCATCCCGTCGATAGAACGAAGCGCCGCGGCAATGCCTTCCGGGCCTCCGCCGAACTGCGCGGCCTGCTGGTGCACCCATGCCTGGACCGTGTCCGAATTGGCCTGGAGCGTGGAGTGGAGGCGCCAGCGGTGAAACTCCAGCCGGTTGTCCTGCAAGCTGGCGAGGAGGGCCAGGCCGATCGAGCCGCCCAGGTTCCGCGCGGCGTTGAACAGGCCCGACGCGTCCGATGCGTCCTCGGTCGATACGGCGGCAATCGCGGCCTGGTTGAGGAACATCATGCTCAAGACCTGACCGACGCCGCGAACCAACTGCGAATCGGTGAAGGCCTCCCCGGTGGATGCGGCTGTCAGCGAGGTGTCGAACCAGCATGACAATGCCATCATCAGGAAGCCGAATGCCACCGCATAACGCAAGTCGACGCGCGCGATCAGGATTGGCACGATCGGCATCATCAGCATCGCCGGGATGCCCGAAATGAAGACCACCTGGCCCGCCTGCAGCGCGTTGTAATCGGCCAGTGCGGCCAGAAACTGCGGAATGACGAACGAGATGCCATAGAGCACCACGCCGATCACCAGCGCCATGACGAAAACCGCGAAGAATTCTCGCTGGAACAGCAGGCGCAATTTGATGACTGGCCTTCGTGCGAAGATCTGCCCTGCGATAAGCAGGCCGAAACCGATCGCCGTTACGATCGTCAGTTGCCAGATCAGCGTGGACTGGAACCAGAGTTCGCGATGTCCTTCCTCAAGCACGACCGTCAGCCCGCCAAGCCCCAGCGTGAGACCGGCGATGCCCATCCAGTCCGCGTCGAACAGCTCTTCCCATTCAGGGTCGGATTTTTGCAGGCCAAGCAGCAGAAGCGCCATCAGCACAAGGCAGACCGGCACGTTGACGAAGAACGAATAGTGCCAGGAAAGGTGCTCTGTCAGCCAGCCGCCGATCAGCGGCCCCAGAAGCGGGCCGAGGATGACGGTAGAGCCGAACATCGCCGTTCCGATCGGCTGCTGGTGCCGTGGAAGGCGGGTGGCGATGATGGTCATCGCGGTGGGGATCATGGCACCGCCGGTAAAGCCCTGTCCGATCCGCCCGAAAATCATCATGCCAAGGTTGCTGGATAGCCCGCACACGACCGAAAAGATCGTGAACAGGACGGAAGCGATCAGCAGGAACCGGCGAAGGCCGAACACGCGCTCAAGCCAGCCGGACAGCGGAATGATGATGATTTCGGCGACGAGATAGGCTGTGGCGATCCAGGTCGCCTCGCTGGAGGTCGCGCCGATTTCACCCTGGATCGTGGGGAGCGAGGCGTTGACGATCGATATGTCGAGCGTCGCCATGAGCGAGCCCACCGCGCCGGCCGCGACGGCCAGCCACGCATATATCGATGCGTTCTGTTCGTGGTGCACCGCCTGTGGCGCACCCGCGGAACCATCGCCGGGAAGGGCGGCAGCCGTGCTCACTTGTCGGCCTTCGCCTGTTCCTGCTTGATCTTGTCGATCGAATCCCTGGCCGAGCGGGTATCGACCGAGACCGTGACCGACAGGCCGGGGCGCAGCACCTTGCGCGATTCCGGGCCATCGTCGATCGAGATGCGAATCGGAACGCGCTGGACGATCTTGGTGAAGTTGCCGGTCGCGTTCTGCGGCGGGATCAACGAGAAGTTGGCCCCGGTTCCCGGCGTAAGGCTCTCCACGTGGCCGTGGAATTCGACGCCGGAGAGCGCGTCGACCTCGATCGTCACGGGCTGGCCGGGACGCATCAGGCCGATCTGCGTCTCCTTGAAGTTGGCATCGATGTAAAGGTGTTCGGGGACCACCGTCATAAGCCGCTGGCCGGGCTGGACGAACTGGCCCACGCGCACCGTCTTGCTGGCGACCTCACCGGGAATCGGCGCGGTAAGCGTGGTTTGCGCAAGGTTGGTGCGCGCGTTGTCCGCCTGGGCCTTCGCGGCCTCGATCTGGGCGGACGACTGGCCGACCTGCGCCTGCACGGCGGCGATCCGATCGCGCGCCTGCTTGAGCGCGGCCTGCTTCGCGGCGACGTCTGCGGCGGCCTTGTCACGGCTCGATTTGAACTGGGCGAGCGTTTGTGCCGGTTCGGCTCCGGTCGCGGCGAGGGGGGTATAGCGCGCGACTTCGCCCTTGAAATAGGCAAGATCGCGCTGCGCGGTGGCCAGCGCGGCCTGCGCCTGCGCGACGCCGGACTGCGCTTCCGTCACCTGCGCGCGGTTGGCCGCTTCGCCCGCGCGGGCAACGTCGATCTGCGCCGTCGCCTGCGCAAGGTTGCTGTTGTAATCGGACGGATCGATCTGGACCAGCAACGCGCCTTTGCCGACCTGCTGGTTTTCCTTGACCGGAACCGCGCGCACGAAACCGGACAGCTTTGACGAGATGTCGACGCTGTCGGCCTTCACATAGGCATCGTCGGTGGACTGGAAATAGCGCCCGTTCGTTTCGTATTTGTAGAGTTCCCATGCGCCGATCACCGCCGCAATGGCGAGAACACCCATGAAAATGCGCCCCATGCGCTTGCGCTTCGCGTTCCGTGCGGCGCGATCCGCCTCGTCTTCGGCATCTTCGTCTTCGAAATCCGGTTCGGCGGAAGGCGTCTGCGCGCCCGGGCCTTGCGCGGTCGCGGCGCTGGTTTCGTCTTCGGGGCGATCGGTGTCGTTCGGATTGGCCATAAGCGGGATCTGTCCAGATTAAAACGAAACGGTTTCGTTCAGTTATTGCGCCGCACAATTGGCGTCGGAATGGAGATGTTGCAATTGAAAATTTTGCAATCGCAGTTGCGCGCGGGCAATGGCTGCACTCGCAAGCTGCCGCCAGCGTTGAAATCCGGCAAATGCAATAGCGTTCCCGTGCAGACGAATGCGCTGGTTCGGGTGACCGGCCGGAAACCTGGCCGACCAAAGTTCAATGTTGTTCCGCCCCGGCCTGTGCGATGGGCTTGGCGATTTGGGGAGAACCGAGAGGACGCATATGCGCCATACGACCAGACTGATGACCGCGGTGACCGTTTCGCTTGCCGCCATGTCCATTGCCGGATGTTCGGGCAAGGCGCCCGACGCGCAGGCGACCGCGGCAGCAGCGGCGGCTGCGGAGGCCAGCGCGATGCCGGCGGAAGAGGCCTCTGCCGCGCCCGAGAGCTATGCGTCGGCAAGTGCTGCGGCAGAGCCGGCAGCACCCGCGCCAACGCCAACGGCAAAGCCGGCTCCATCCCCGACGCCAAGCGCATCGGCGACACCGCTGGCAAAGGCGTCTGCCAAACCCAATACCAATACAGCGCCCAAGCCCGAATCCACACCGTCGCCCGCAGCGAAAGTTGCCGATGCAGAGCCGCTTGCCCCGCCAAAATCGTTCGCGCGCTGCGCGGTTTGCCATAATGCGGCAAAGGGGGCGGCAGCGAAGATCGGTCCAAACTTATGGGGCGTCTATGGCACCAAGGCCGGTGAGATCGCCGGTTACAACTTTTCGGACGCGCTGAAGGCATCCGGCCTGACCTGGAACGAGGCCGCTCTCGACAACTGGATCGAGGCGCCGATGAAGGACGTTCCGGGCACATACATGAGCTTTCCGGGAATCAAGGATCCGGCCAAGCGCGCCGAAATCATCGCTTACCTCAAATCCGCCCGATAACCCTCTCCCGGGGCGGATAAACGAATGCCCGCGTCACGCAGATCGTGGCGCGGGCATTCTCTTTTGGGCGCAATCCGGTGTGCGGCCGCGTCGGTCAGTCGTTTGTGCGGAACACGTTGGGCTGGATGTCGGTGAACCTGGGAACGTCGCCCATCACGTCGGCGGTGCCGGGGCTGCCCATTGCCTTGTCGATCGATGCCTGGTCGGCGAACCGCAGGATCACCATCGCCGCGTAGGGCTGCGAATCGTCGGCGGGAAACAGGATTTCCGCTCCGGTCAGGCCGTGTGGTTCCCACGTCTTCTGTGCGAGCGGCACGTGGGTTTTGGCATAATAGTCCGCATCGAACTTTGTGCCCCCGCTGCGCGGGTATGAAACAACGATACTTGCCAAGGCTTCCTCCTCTTTATGGAAAAACGGTGTTCATTCGTGAACGCGTGCCGGGATGGCCGGAACAAGCTTTCCGCCCGCGTCGTGCCATCCATCGATTCCCTCCGCCAGCCACCAGACACCGGAGAACCCCTGGCTGGCAAGCCGCTTTGCGGCGTTCCAGCCCATCCAGCAATCGCTGCGGCAGAAAAGGACCACCGGGATGGAGGGATCGCGGCGGCGTGCCTTGCGCACGGCCGCAACAAGTCCGCGCCACAGGACGGGATCGGGCGAACCGCGCCCGGCCTCCGGATGCCACAGCGCGCCCGCAATCGTGACATGGCTGGCGGCAAGCCGCCACGCGCCGGTGGTGGGATCGCGCACGCCGCCCTCCGCCGGAAGCACGTCGATAAACTGCGCGTCCTTGCCAGGGTGGAGCAGCATGGCAGCGGGCAGGGCAAGCCTGGCCGCCGGTGCCGGATCGCGCGTGACGGGTGCGCGATAACGCGCCGCGCGATAGCCCGCGGCATTGAATTCACCGGCTGACGATGGGTCCGCCCGCGTTGCCGAATGCGGCAGCAACAGCGCGGCGGCGGCCAGTATCGCGGTTGTTGCACGCATCGTTTCCTCCCGCGCTGTTTGCCCGGTCATTCTCCGCCCGGTCATTCTCCGAAGGTGCAATGGTAGAGCGAAGCGGGGCCAGGCTACATTGTTCCTTGGTCCGATGCGAAAACCTGCACTCCTTCTGCTGGCATTCCTTTGCACGATCGCGCCCGGTCTTGCGACTGCTGCCGGCTATCCCGCAGACCCGCTCAAGTCTCCGATGTGGGATATGCACGCCAAACGCTTGTTCGGCGGTGCGCCTGTGGTTTTCGACAAGGCCCTGAAGATGGAAATGCCGGTTCTGGCAGAGGATCAGCACGTGTTTCCGGTTGCCGTCGATGCCACCGCGCTAAAGGACGTGCGGCGGATCGTTATCTTCGCAGACCTCAACCCCATTCCCGTTGCGCTGGATTACACACCGGTGCGCGCTGCCGCCTATGTCGCGACGCGCATCAAGCTGGACCAGCGAACGCCGGTACGCGCGGCCGTGCTGACCGCTGACGGCACGTGGCACGTCGCGGGTAACTGGGTGGACGCAGCGGGCGGGGGATGTTCCGCGCCGCCGCGCGGGAGGGTGAAGGGCGACTGGGCGGAACATCTGGGCGAGATGCGCGGCGAGGCATGGCAGGAAGGCGGCCACGTGCGCCTGCGATTCACCGTGCGCCACCCGATGGACACCGGCCTGGTCGAGAATGTTCCCGCCTATAACCTCGATGCGATGACGGTGCGCGATGCCGCCGGAACGGTGCTTGGCAGGATGGTGCTTTACGGCGCGCTGTCCGAAGACCCCGCCTTCACGCTGGCGGTCGATCCGTCGCGTCCCGGCCCCATTTCCATCAGCCTGCACGATACCAACGGGCGCGAGTTCGAAGGCAACCTGCCAGATGGCGGGGGTTCGAAGTGAGGGTTTGGCCGGGCAGGCTGATCGCGATTTTCGCGCTCTTTTTCCTGTGGTCCGGCGCGCTGCGTGCCGAGCCTTTTGCCGGCACCTATGCCCCCTCGGCAACGAATATCGCACCCGGTGTCTGGCTGGTGCGCGGCGCTGACGAGCCGATCCGCTTTTCCAACGGCGGGGCAATCGCCAACTCCGTGATTCTCGACAGTGCGCAGGGTGCGATCCTAGTCGATTGCGGGCCATCGCTTGCCTATGGCCGGGCACTTGGCGCACTGGCGCGCAAGGTGACTGGCAAGGCCGTCGCGCGCGTGTTCGTCACTCACCTGCATCCCGATCACATGATGGGATGCGGCGCCTTCGACAGGCGGATTGTGGCGGCGCTGCCGGAAACGATCCACGGCATCGAAGAGAACGGCAGCGGCTATTCAGATGCAATGTTCCGCATTCTTGCCGGCTGGATGAAAGGCACAGAGGTTGAAGTGCCGGGGATCGTGTTATCGCCGGGCGATGTCTCGTTCGGCGGGCGCAGGATCACGGCATGGCGCTTTTCAGGCCACTCCCGGTCGGACCTTGTGCTGCTTGACGAGGAGACCGGCACGCTGATTGCCGGGGATATGGTTTTCCATGATCGTGCGCCCGCCACGCCGGACGCTGACCTTTCCCTGTGGGAGCGAAATCTGGATGCGCTGGCGAAGATTCCGCACAAGCGTATCGTGCCCGGCCACGGACCGCTGGACACAGGCGAGGAGGGCGTTGACCAGACGCGCGCATGGCTGGTCTGGCTTGACGGCTCGCTTCACAAGGCGGTCGCGGATGGGCTGGACATGACCGAAGCCGGGCAAATTCCGATCCCCGCGTCGCTGTCGGCAATGGCTTTCGGCCGCTATGAACTGCAACGCAGCGTATCGCACTTCTATCCGCGCCTTGAAGACCAGCGCTTCCCGCGCATCGGTGGCGGATAAGGATTGGTCGCGTGGCTGCTTAGTTAGGTGTGTGTTCGACCTAAAGGTTGACGTTCGGGAAGCGACGCGGTTGCGGAGGTTGCGCATTTGCCCACCCCGTTGCGACTAGCACCGCCTTCAGCGGCGCAAGTCTCGCTCCCCTCCCGCTTGCGGGAGGGGTTGGGGGTGGGCAAGTGTGCAACGGCCGCCATCCCTTCATGCCTGCCATTCACGTTGCCTAAAGCGAAACGGCCTAAAGCGAAACGGACAGGCTGACCGTCAGGCGTCGCGGTGCGCCGGGGGCATAGGCGCGTGGATCGTTCGCGCCCGGTGCTTCGGTGAGGGCGATATCGCTCACTTCGCTGAACGTGCCGAAGGTCGCGTAATGGCGGTCGAACAGGTTCGAAACCCCCGCTTTCAGCGTTATGCCGCCGACAAGCGTATAACGGGCGCCCAGGTCAACGACTGCGAAGCCGGGGACAGGCGCATTGTCGTTGCCTTCGTCGCCGATCAGCACTTGCGAGGATTGCGCGCGCAACCCGGCCGACAAGCCCATTGCGCCTTTCGAATAGGCGATCGAAAGATTGGCGGTGTGGCGGGGAATGCCGGGTATCCGGTCTCCTGCCATTACCGCGATTGATCCGTTTGAGTCCGCTGCCGGGTTAGCGGGGCTGCTGATCGTGAAACCTTCGCGGAAGCGCGCGTCGGTGAAGGCATATCCGGCATTGATGCGCCACGGGCCTTTCGTCCACGTCGCGCCAAGGTCGACGCCCTGTCGCCGGCTGCGGCCGCCGTTGATGAAATAGGCGCGCCCGCGCACGCCCGAGGCGACGTGGCGGATATCGTCGCTTGCATCGCTGCGCCACACGTCGATGTGCCACTTGAGCGCGTCCGCACCACCTTGCGCGCCCGCCGACCAGCGCCGCGCGACAACCTGCCGCAGCGGCGGGTCTGCCACGAAAAAGCTGGCGAGGGCGCAGGGCGCTTGCGGATCGGCGCAGGAAAGCTCGGCGGGAGTCGGTGTCCGGCTGGTTTCGGCATAGCCTGCATTCAGCGAGACGCGCGATGCCAGGGCATAGTCGAACTCGACAGAGGGGTTGAGCCGGCGGAACGTGTGCGCCCCGTTCAGCGCGGTGCCGATGCGGTCTGTCAGCCTCACGTGGTTGGCCGCCCAGCGTGCACCCAGTTCCACCCGCAAGCGGCGCGACAATGGAACTTCGGCGCTGGCGAACAGGGCAAAATCGCTCATGTCCGATTGCACGTCCACCGGCGTGATGCTGCCATCGGCCGAGGTAATGACGGGGCCGAGACCCGAAATAACCCGTCCGTCGCCAAGCTCGCCCAGCTCCGAACCGGCGCGGAAGCGGGTGGATGCGCGTTCATACGACAGACCGATTGCGATGCGGCGTTTGCCGCGTTCGGTATCGCGCTCGTCCAGCAATTGCAGCGCGGCGCTTTGCGACCGCGTCAACTCGTCGCCGCGATTGATGACCGCGTATTCGTCGATTCCCGGCACGGTTGCCAGCGGTGCGCCGCTGGCGTTCAGCAAACGCTCGGTCAGGTTTCCGGCATTGTCTGCCAGGCACAGGAAACCGGCATCCGTTTCACATTGGCCGAAATCCGCGAGATCGCCGTTCGAAGACTTGCGACGGATCCAGCTCGCCGCAAACGCGCCTTCAACGCGCGTGCTTTCGGTCAGCGCAAGCCAGGGCAGGGCGGCAATGCGGGCATAGCGTGTGCGCGTGCTGTCGGGCAGGGTGAACACGGCGTTGTATTTCGCGTCCAGAAGCTGAACCGGGGCGACGCCGTTGCCGCCAAGATCGGTGTCGGCGGCGTTTACGCGGACCGTCATGCCCCAATTCGCGCGGTCGATGCCGCCGCTCAGCGCAAGGCGATAGATCTGCGATGGGCTGGAAACGCGCCAGCCCGGATCGTTCACAACTTCAGCGATGGCCAGCGCATGTCCGCCATCGCCCGACCAGCCCAGGCTGGCGCTGCCGCCCACGCCGCCGATCCCGTCAACCCAGCCGCTGGCGCGCACGCCGGGCAGGTCGCGCCCCGTCGCGCTTTGCAGAAGCAGCACTCCGCCCAGCGCGTTGCGTCCATAGACCGGGCTTGCCTCGCGCACTTCGGCGCGGACCAGCGCGGCCTGCGGAACAAGGTCCAGCGAAAGCGTATCGCCAAACGGCTGGTTGAAGCGGATACCGTCAAGATAGACGGCAATACCCTGCTCGGTCCCCTGCAGGGCCGAAACCGTATAGCCGCGCCACGAAATTCCGACCTGCCAGGGGTTTCCTTGCGGATCGGACAATGTGATGCCCGGAACCTCGCGCTGGAGCGTCGCCGCGATGTCGGGACGCGGGGCGTCTTCCAGAACGGAACGGGCGATGCCATCGGCCTCGTCGGCATCGATGGCACCGCCCGGTGCGGTTACGACAATGGGATGGGCCGGCGGCGCGTTGCCGGCGGCCGTTTCGCTTCCCGCCGCGCCTGCCAGCACGGCCGCCAGGGCGGGAAGCAATCCGGTCACATCATCCGCTTGAGGATGTCGTCCTTGACGACGCGGTGGTGATAGATCGCGGCGGCGATGTGCAGCACGATCAGCGCGATGGCGATGAAGCCCAGGATCTCGTGCCCTTCATGCGAAATTCCGGTGATAGCCATGTCCTTGGTTACCGCCAGCTTGGGCCAGGGGATACCGAACAGCGCGATCGGGTATTTGCCGGCCGACGAGAAAATCCAGCCGGTAATCGGCATCGCCAGCATCAGGAAATAGAGCGCAAGGTGCGTAAGCTTGGCGATCACCACCTGCGATTGCGGCATCGTGGCCGGCCAGGGCGGCATCTTGTAGGTAAAGCGCCAGAGAATCCGGATAACCGTGAGGATAAGCACCGAAAGCCCGAAAGACTTGTGCCACGTCATGACATTCCACGCTTTGGGCAGGCTTTCATGCGCGAGGCCAAGAGCGAGGTTTACGATGATGAGGATCGCGATGATCCAGTGCAGCGCGCGGGCCACGGCGTTATAGCGGGCAACGGCATTGGCGGTGGTCATGGTCAACGGACTCCGATCTTGAACCCGACCCACAGCGTGCGGGGCACGCCAAGGTCAATCGACCCGTCCTGATTGCGGGTCACCACCTTTTCATCCGTTATGTTCTCTCCGCGCAAGACCAAAGACACCGATGGCACGATCGGAATGGCGAAATACGTATCCAATGTGGTGTAGGCCGGCAGCACGTTGGTCTGCAGGTCGTCTTCGTATTGCTTGCCGATGTGACGCAACGTGGCCGCCAGTGTCCAGCCTTTCGCCGGGCGCCAGGCAACGGTTCCGCTGGCCGCGATCTGGGGCGTCTGCGCGGGGCGATACCCGTCAAGCGCGGCGGCCACGCCGCTCGCTTCCACTGTCGCGTCCGTATAGGCAAGCGAGCCGTCGAACGAGATCGTGCCGCGTGAAACGTGCGCGTTCAGTTCCAACCCCCGCGCGTGGACGGCATCCAGGTTCCGGCGCTGGCGCAGGTTGGTCGCAATCGTGACATTGGCGACGGCGTGCTTCACGCGGTCGTCGAATGCCGTTGCCGAAAGCATGACGCCTTCGGCCGGCATGACGTCCACACCGCCTTCAAAGCCGACAAGCCGTTCGTTGCGCAGGTCGGCATTCGCCTCCGTTACCACGGGGAACACAACGAACGGGCGGTAAAGCTCGTTCAGTGTCGGCATACGGATGCCGCTATAGGCCGCGGCGCGCAGGCGCACTGCCTTGGTCACGTTGAAGACCGCGCCGCCACGGAAAGTGGTGTCCCAACCGTCGCGGTCGGCATAGGTGTTGTCGGTGGTGATCGATCCGTTGGGCGCGCGTTCGATGTAGTGGCCGCCGCGGATCGTCCAGCGATCGGTGCGCACGCCGCCGGTCAGGACGACCGGGCCGATGGTCCAGTCGTCTTCAAGGAAGAACCCCAGGTCCGTGTTGGCGCCGCCCGCACGGCGCATGGCGGTCATTTGCCCGCTGAAAGCGGAATAGGGCTGTTCCTGCAATTCGCCGCTGGACTTGCGGTAATCCGTACCGATGCGCAGCACGTGCGCATCGCCGACCGGCGGGCGCAGTTCGAACTTGCCGCCAAGGCCGGTCGAAGGCGTGGCGCTCTGGTCCAGCACTTTCACGAATCGCGTGGATGAAATGACGACGTTGGCGAAATTGCGCGCCTGGACATAGGCCAGCGCATCGAACTTCCAGTTCCCGCGTCCGACAAGGCGGATGCTCGCGTCCTGGCCGGTCGAGGCACTGTCCGCACCCTGGAAGCGCAAGGTTCGATGGTCGGAAAAGCCGGAAACCTTCGCCTGTAGTTCCACCGTATCGGTCAGCGGGGCGACGGCCCTTGCACCTATCGACCACTGGTCGAACTTCGCGCGGGCGCTGGCGGGCACGCGCTGGTCTTCCGGTGTCGTCCAGAACCCGCGGCCCCGGTTCCACTGGCCGGAAACCACGGCAAAGCCTTCACCCAGTTCGGGCGCGAAGACGCCGGAAAGCTGCGTCTCGCCGCGGTCGTCAACCAGCGCCTGACCGCTGAACAGGCCGATCTGGTCGGGGCCGGCACTCGCCATGTCGATCACGCCGGATACCGCGCCCGAACCGAACGCCCCGCTGCCGCCGCCGCGCGTTACGCGGACAGCGGCGATCTGTGCGGGATCTATCGCGGAAAACGGGATGTAGCCGAAGAACGGATCGGCCAGCGGCACCCCGTCGAGGATCACGCTTGCCCGGCTTGTCGCGTTGCCGCCCAGCGCGCGCAGCGTAACGCCCTGTGCGCTGGGGTTTGACGATCGGCTGTCCGAGCGACGGAACTGCTGGAACCCTGCCGCCGAAGACAACACGTCCTCGATTCGACCAGATGCGGCAAGATCGATCTGGTCCTTGTCGATCACCTGCACGTCATAGGCGGGCGTGGCGGGCGTATCGTCCAGGCCATAGCCGGTTACGATGATCGGCTGTTCGTCCGCTTCGTCGGCGTGTGCGACGCCCGCACTTGCGACCAGCGCGATCAGCGAAACGAAGGCCCGCGCCTGCAATGTTCCCGCCCGTCTGGCGAAATTACGATCCATGGCGCCGCTTCCCTCCCGGTTTCCATGCCTGATATCGATTCACGGCGCCGCTTCTCATCCGTCTAGCTGACATGGGCCTGACGGTATCGGCGCAGATGCGTCGGCGGCCACGTTTCCGTGGCCGCCTGTTGCGGGCCTCCTAGACGCTTGTTGCGCCTTCGTCAGCCCTGACATTGCGCGGATCGGCGTCGCACGGTTTCATGTGCATCGCTTCAGAAGAACAGGATGCCGCCAAGCGCGAGCGCATCGCTCTTGGCCTCGTTGCCGTTGTGCGCCTCGGCCTTCGAATGCACATATTCGCCGATCAGCGTGACCCAGCTTGTCATGTTATAGCGAACCTGTCCCACCCAGCTGGAATTCTTGCGCACCAGCGTGGGGTTGGCGAGCGCATCCGCCGCGTTGGCATAGTCGAGGAAGCTGGCGCCATAGCTGCCGCCGATGCCGATCTTGCCGAACGTCGCCAGCGCCTGGGCATAGAAGCCGTGGCTGTCGCGCGGATTGCCCACGGCATCGGTATCGAGCAGGTTGAGCACGGTCGTGCCAAGCCCGGTGGCGTTGTAGTAATAACCCAGCGCCGCAATCGGCCCCACGGTGATCTTCGCCCCCGCGTCGAATCCGCGCCCGGTATAACTGACGCCCGAGATCGTATCGTGCTTCTGGGTGATCCCGGACAGCCACAGGTGCGCGGCGATATCGCTCCACTTGCCGTCATAGGTCAGCTTGCCCTGAAAGCCGGGCTCCGAATTGCTCTGTGCCGGGGCGGTGAGCGAGGCCAGCGGCTGAAACACGCCGGCGGATGCCTGGAATCCGCCGAAGCTGGGCGTGGTATAAGTGATCTGAGGCTGGAAATCGGTGTAGATATAGCCCGATCCGATCCGGCCCAGCGTGGTATTCGCGGGCGCGACGTTGCCGCCGGGCGAGCCCGACGAAAGCAGCGTGATGTCGTTCAGGATCGCGTCGGAACCGAACAGGCCGATGTCGCGACCGATCTTTACCGTGCCAAAGCCCTTGCGACCGAGCGTAAGGTAAGTCTGGCGGAAATCGATGCCCGCGGTGGCAAGCGCGGTCGGCTGGCCGCCGTTGTTGGCGCCGAGCGGTCCCCATGCGGCAGAGTTGATGCCCGGATACATCCCGAAATGCGCGCCCACGTCCCAGCCGCCCTGGGTCGTCGTTACGTCAACCTTGAGGAAGCCCGGCAAAAGGCCGTTGCGCACCGCACTGGAGTTGTTGCCGCCGACATTGGCGATGCCGCCCGCGACGGCCGTTGTCGCGCTTGCCATATCGGGATTGTCATGGACATAGAAGCCGTTGACCGATCCCGAAAACGTGATCGTCGCATCACCGACTTGGAAGCCGATGCCACTGTCGGTCATGTGAACCACCGTCTTGTCGTCGAGCGCGGCCTGGGCCTGCTGCATGGCCGGTGCAGGCGTGGCGGCAGCCTGTGCGGCCTTGGCTTCCTCGGCCTGTTCCTCGTTCAGCAGCGCCTGGTATTCGGCGTCATCGAGGATGCCCTTGTCGTGCAGTTTCTTGAGCAGCGCCTCGCTGGTTCCGGCGTATGCGGCCGGGGCCGTCACGGCCATGACCACGATGGCGGCAGTGCCGCCCAGCAATGTCTTCCGGAGCATCGTATCCCCCATTCGTTGAACCCGCCGTCTGATGCGGCGGGATGAGGATGCGCCGGTGCCGGGGCGTCTAGAAATTGGACTTTGGGTAATTGTACCTTGGTCGCAAGACCTTGGTAGAAGACGCGCGCGCTCAGGACGATTTCGCGCGATGCGGTCAATCGACCAGTGCGATTCCCCACGGACCGTTACCCGCCGGTATCGTCTGCGTGACCTGCATCCGGGCAAGGTCGACAACTGATACATCGTCGCTCATCCCGTTGGCGACGAGGGCGGTCTTGCCGTCCCTCGTAATGGCTAGATGCCAGGGACGGCCACCGACCTTCACGTATCCCTTCACCTTGCGGCTGGCGACGTCGACCAGTGCAATGTTGTCGGCACGGCCCAGCGCGATCACGGCGGTCTTGCCGTCGGGCGTGAACTCTATGCCGCAGGGAAGCACCTTGTAACTTGCCGCGCCCGGAGGCGCGAACGGCATCGTCGCGATAACGGCGCGCGTTGCCGTGTCGATCACCTGCACCACGCCCGCCGCTTCGGCAGCGACCCAAAGTTGCTTGCCATCGGCGGTAAACACCACGTGGCGGGGACGGGCCTCTGTTGCCGTTGTCGCGACCGGCCGGTGGGTCGTCAGGTCGATCCAGCTGACCGTGGAATCGTCTTCGCTGGTTACCACCATCCATTTGCCGTCCGGGCTTTCGGCAATGCCTTCGGGCTCCTTGCCCACCGGCACCTGCCAGGCAACTTTGCCGCTGGACAGGTCGATCGCGGTCGTTGCCGCATCGTTTTCGTTGGCGACGAACAGCAGCTTGCCATCGCGCGAGGGATAGAACTGTTCGGGGTCCTGTCCCGACGGAAGAATCTTGGTGCGCTTGCCCGTTGCCCGGTCGAAAACCTCCACTTCGTTGTCGGTCCCCGCGGCCACGAACACGGACTTGCCGTCGCGCGAAACGGCAATTCCTCGCGGTCGCTGGCCGACCGGCCATGTGGCGATCGCCTTGCCGGTGCCAACGTCGATCACCGTCACGGAGTTGCCGTGCTCGTTCGACACATAAGCGGTTTCGGCAGGCATCTCGGCCCGGGCGGCTCCGGCATGGGCCAAAAGTGCAAGGCACAGCCCGCCAGTCATGGGAATCCTCTTCATTGCGCCAGATTATCCCTGTTGCAGGCCAATCCCATAAGACCAAGGTACAATGTCCGCGCTTCGCGGGTTGGCCATAATCGGTGGCGCAAACAACGGGCCGGGACGGGGAAGGGGAGCCGGGCGGTCCACAAGTGCCACACCAAAGCATGGCCACACGAAGGATGCCGGATATCATGAACGCCAAGTTTCGTCGCGGCGCGCTCGCCGCCGCCGCGCTCACCTTATCGCTGACCGCCGCGACCCAGCTCTGGGCGCACGGCAACGTCACGCCGCAGCCGGTCGATACCAGCGCGCTGCCCGATATTCCGGGCGGCAACGATCACTGGGTCGAACACAATCCCTATCGCGGCAATCCCACCGCCATCAAGATCGGCGAATCGGCCTATGGCCAGAACTGCGCCCGCTGCCACGGGCTTGAGGCGATATCGGGCGGCATCGCGCCGGACCTTCGCCTTCTGGAAAAGGGCGACACCGGCGATGAATGGTTCATCTATCGCTACCAACACGGCTCTGTTCGCGACGGAAAGGTCTATATGCCGCCGCTTGGCCCGATCCTTGGGCAGAAAGCGGGATGGGCCATCCGTTCGTGGCTCGAAACCGTCCATACCGACGATTGAGCGGAGGCGGCTGACATGACCATGCGGCGGCACGTCATCGCCGGGCTGGGGGCCGCCATCGCGGCCTCCGTCCTGCCGCAGCAATCGCTTGCCGCGCCGCTGGCCAAGGTGAAGGAACTGGGCGTCCTGCGGGTCGGGGTCTATAAGGACAACCGGCCATGGTCGTGGGATGACAAGGGCACGCTGCGCGGGATCGATGTCGACCTTGCGAAGGCGATGGCCGATGCGCTGTCCGTGAAGCTGGACATTGTCGAGTTCATGGCGGGCGAGGATCTGTCCGACGATCTGCGCAACGTCGTGTGGCGCGGCGGACTGCTGGGCTTCAAGCCGTGCGACGTGATGATGCACGTGCCCTTCGATCGCAAGTTGCAGATCGACAACGACCAGGTCGTATTGCTCGCGCCCTATTACCGTGAAGGCTTCGCGGCGGTTTGCGGGAACGAGCAGGCGGACTGCGAAGTGCCGCCCGCGCAGTTCAAGGGCAAGCGGCTTGCGGCGGAACTGGCCTCGATCCCGGACATGTACCTGATGGGCAGTTTCGGCGGCGTGCTGCGCTCCGACGTCCATCATTACGACACAGGATACGAAGCGGTCGCATCGGTGGGTACGGGCCAGTCCGACGTCGCCGTTGCAACGCGCGCGCAGGTGGAAGCCGCGCTGCATGACATGGCCAATCCCGCCGTGAAGCGCCGCAAGGGACCGTTGCAGGCGATCATGTCGCCGGGGTGGGACATCGGCATAGCCGTAAAGGACAATAGCCGGACCCTGGGCGACGCGCTCGACACCATCGTGACAAAGCTGATCGCGGATGGCCGCATGGCGCGGATTTTCGCGGCGCACGGCGTTTCCTGGCATGCGGCGCTTGCCGCGTCCTGACCGCAATCGGACAGGGCCGCTTGGCCGAAGGTCCAATTGCTGGCTGCCCACCGGGGGATAGGTTCGTAACTGCAATTTGGGGAGGCCGGCGCACATCGGCTGCGACGGCGGTCAAAGCCACGATAACAGGAGGGCTAGGATGAAGGGCAAGTTCAAACTCGGCATGGCAGGCGTCGCAACGCTTGCTCTTGCGGCAACCGCCATACCGGCGACGGCGGCCGAAGACGGGCCGACCAGCGCGCAGTTGATGAATGACGCGAACACACCGGGCGACGTCCTGACCTATGGCCTCGGGCCGCAGGCGCAGCGTTTCAGCTCGCTGTCGATGGTCAACACGTCGAACGTGAAGCATCTGGTTCCCGCCTATGCGGCGTCGCTGGGCGGCGAGAAGCAGCGCGGGCAGGAATCGCAACCGCTCGTCTATGACGGCATGATCTATGTGACGGGTTCGTATTCGCGCGTCTTCGCCTTCGATTCGCACACCGGCGAAAAGGTGTGGGAATATGACGCCCGCCTGCCCGACGGCATCATGCCGTGCTGCGACGTGGTGAACCGCGGCGCGGCGATCCACGGTGACAAGATCATCTTCGCCACGCTCGACGCGCACCTCGTCGCGCTGGACCGCAAGACCGGCAAGGTCGTGTGGAACAAGAAGATGGCCGATTATCAGGCCGGTTATTCGGCCACCGCCGCGCCGCTGATCGTCAAGGACATGGTGATCTATGGCAACTCTGGCGGCGAATTCGGCATTACCGGCGAAATCCAGGCGCGCAACGTGGATACCGGCGAACTGATCTGGACGCGCCCGACCATCGAAGGAAACGTGGGCACATTGAACGGCCAGCCCAACGGCATGACCGGCAAGCTCAACGCAAGCTGGCCCGGCGATACCTGGAAGACGGGCGGCGGCGCGACCTGGCTGGGCGGGACATACGATCCCGAAACCAACCTGATCTTCATGGGAACCGGCAACCCCGGCCCGTGGAACAGCCATCTTCGTCCGGGTGACAACCTTTACACCAGTTCCACGCTGGCGATTAACCCGGACACCGGCAAGATCGTCTGGCATTACCAGACCACGCCGCACGACGGCTGGGATTTCGATGGCGTGAACGAATTCATCCCCTTCGACGCGAAAGTGAACGGCAAGGAGATGAAGCTGGGCGCGAAAGCGGATCGCAACGGCTATTTCTATGTGCTGGACCGCACCAACGGAAGGCTGCTCAGCGCCAGCAAGTTCGTGATGGAAACGACCTGGGCCAACGGAATCAACCTGAAGACCGGCCGCCCGAACTATGTCGCCGCCAACCGTCCGGGTGCGCCCGAAGGCGGCGGGAAGGGCACGTCTGTCTTCGCGTCGCCCAGCTTCCTTGGCGGCAAGAACTGGATGCCGATGGCCTATTCGAAGCAGACCGGGCTGTTCTACATCCCCTCCAACGACTGGGGCATGGACATCTGGAACGAACCCATCGCCTACAAGAAGGGCGCGGCCTACCTGGGCGCGGGCTTCACCATCAAGCCGATCGCGGAAGACCATATCGGCGCGTTGCGCGCGATGGACCCGAAAACCGGCAAGATCGTGTGGACCTACAAGAACAAGGCTCCGCTGTGGGGCGGCGTGCTCACCACGGCGGGCGACCTTGTGTTTACCGGAACGCCCGAAGGCTATCTGAAGGCGTTCGACGCGAAGACCGGCAAGGAACTGTGGAAGTTCAATACCGGTTCGGGCGTTGTCGGCTCTCCGATCACCTGGGAGCAGGACGGTGAGCAGTATGTTGCCGTCATGTCGGGCTGGGGCGGCGCGGTGCCGCTGTGGGGCGGAGAGGTTGCCAAGACCTTCAAGGAGATCAGCCAGGGCGGAATGCTCTGGGTGTTCAAGCTGCCCAAGAACTGACCCTGTGTGAACCATGGGGCGCGGCGGCAAGCTGTCACCGCGCCCCGAATTCTGGCATGACCGCATGAACCTTATGATGAGCCCGCTACCAGATCTTTCGCAGGGACCGCTTCCCGAGCGGGTCCTTATCGTCGACGACCATTCGCTGGTCCGCGACGGACTTCGCAGTGTGCTTGCGGTCAGTTTCGACGGCTGCGAAATCCTTGAAGCGGGGAGCTTTTCCGAAGCGCGCGAAATCCTGGCCGGGCATGACGACATCGACCTTGTACTGCTCGACCTCAACATGCCCGACGTCACGCGCCTGTCGGGCCTTCAGGCCCTGCGCGAAAGTCATCCGGCGACGCCGGTCGTGATGGTGTCGGGCGCGATGGACCGGGTGACGATCCATGACGCGCTGGCCGCCGGCGCGGCCGGGTTCGTTCCCAAATCGCTGAAGCGTAATGACATTATAGACGCGCTGCGCCATGTCATGGCAGGCGAAATCTATGTGCCCGAAGTGTTCGAGGCAGACGACGAAGGCGCGCGGGAGGAAGCATCGATCCGCGAAAGGATCGATTCGCTGACCCCGCAGCAGCGCGTGGTGCTGCGCCATCTTGTCGACGGAAAGCTCAACAAGCAGATCGCCTATGAACTCGATGTGTCGATGACGACGGTCAAGGCGCACGTTTCCGCGATCCTGCAAAAGCTCAACGTATTCAGCCGCACGCAGGCGGTTATCCTTGCAAACCGGGTCGGCTTTACCGGCTGACGGGCAAACCGCCCGCTCGCGCATCGCACGATGGCGCGCGTTTTCATTCCTGGATATTTGGCCCGGCTATTTGGCAAGAAGCGTGCGCAAAAGCGCGCGCAATTGCGCGGGCTTTACCGGCTTGTTGAGCTGGGGGAAGCCTTCGGCGGCGACGCGCGATTTCACTTCCTCGCTCCGGTCGGCCGTGATCACCGCGCCCGGCACCGCGCTTCCGGCGATGGCGCGCAGATCGATAATCGCCTGGTCGCCGCGCCGGTCTTCATCAAGGTGATAGTCTGCAAGGATCAGGTCGATCCCCTCGCGCGCCGCAGCGATGGCGGCGGGGTCTGCCGCGTCACGCGCCGTCTGGACCGCATAGCCCCAGTTCTCCAGCAAGGCCTTCATGCCCGAAAGGATCGCCTCGTCGTTGTCGACGATAAGGATCCGGCCCGAATCGCTGGCGGGGAATCGTCGCCGCGCCTTGCCGGTTTCGGCGGCGCTTGAAGGTTCTGCCTTCGGCACGCGGATCGTGAAGATCGATCCTTCGCCCTCGCGCGAATGAACGTCGATCTCATGCCCGAGCATGGCGCTTGTGCGCCGCACGATGGCGAGGCCCAGCCCCTTGCCGGGAATTTTCGCGCTGCCGTCCAGCCGGCGGAACTCTTCGAAAATTGTATCCAGCTTGTCGGCCGGGATGCCGGGGCCGGTATCGCTTACGTCGATCTCGATGGTGTCCCCGGCCGCCCTGGCATGGATGGAGACCGTTCCCTTCGAGGTGTAACGGACAGCGTTCGACAGGAAATTCTGCAACACGCGGCGCAGCATCCTGAGGTCGCTTCGCACCCACAGGGCGGTATCGGGTATCTCCAGCGCCAGCCCCGCGCCGCGGGCGATGGCGGCGAACTCTATGCGCAGCGCGGACAGTATCTGGTCGAGCGGAATTGCCGTAACATCAGGCTGGATCGCGCCGGAATCGAGCCGCGAGATTTCGAACAGCGCTTCCAGCAGGTCTTCGACCGAATCGAGCGCGACCGCCGTCTGGCGAACCAGGGCCCGCGTCGGCAGGGCCAGCCGCCGCTCGCCCAGCGCGGAAACGAACAGTCGCGCGGCGTTGAGCGGTTGCAGCAGGTCATGGCTGGCCGCGGCAAGGAAGCTGGTCTTGGACCGGTTGGCCTGTTCGGCGGCGGTCTTGGCCGAAAGCAGCTGTGCTTCCACCGCACGGCGCTCAGCAACTTCGGTTTCCAGTTCTGTCGTGCGTTCGGCAACGCGGCGCTCAAGCGTTTCCGCCGCTTCCCTCAGCGTTTCCTGGTAACGCAGGCGATCGGTCACGTCGTCGAAGCTGAAGGCCATGCCGTCAGGCTGGATCGGGGTTGACCGGATCAGGAACTCGCGCCCGTCGAAACTGCAATGCGCTTCGCGCCGCTCGCCGGGGGCATCGCGCCATTCCAGCATGTTCTCGCAGCCCATCCCGCGCGAAAGGCAATGGGAAACCAGCTGCGCGTGATCGGCAATCGGACGGCCGTCACCCGATTTCAGGCCCAGCAGCCTTTCCAGCCCGCCGTTATGCGCAAGAAGACGACGGTTCGCATCATACAGGCATACGCCTTCCGACAGCGTGTCTATCATCGCCTGCAGGGCAAGGTTGCGTTCGGCCAGTTCGCGGGCGCGTTCGCGTGCGTCTTCGGCCTTCACCTCGGTAATGTCGGTATAGATGCTGACCGTTCCGCCTTCGGACGTCCTGATCTCGCTGATCTGCACCCAGCGGCCATCGGTCAGGGCCTGGATGTGAACGCCTTCGGCCAGGCTATGGCGGGCGACGCGATCGGCAACCCATCGTTCGGGCGATCGCAGCGCGCCAACCACGCGCCGGTTGCGCGCGACGCTTTGCGCGATGTCGTCGAAACGCGGGGGATCGTCTCCCATCTCCTCGATCTCGGGCCAAAGGCTGGCATAGGCCCGGTTGCACATCACCAGCCTGTCGTCGGCATCGAACAGGGCGAACCCGTCGGACAGCGATTCGATCGCATCGCGCAGGCGCGCGCGCGCGAAATCCGCGTCGCGGTGGGCCTTGCCCAGGTCTGCATTGGCGGCGTTCAGGCTGGCGAGCGCATCCTCAAGCTGGGCCGTCCGGTCCCGCACCATGGCTTCCAGCGAAATCGCGGTCTCGAACATGGAGAACGCGTTGCCCTGCATGTCGCTCGACCGTTCGACGCGATCCACCAGCGCGGCGTTGATCTTTTCCAGCCGCCTGATGCGCTCTTCCAGTTCGGCGATGCGTTCGCTCTCGCCATCGGGGGCGGAAGGGGCTTGCGCTGCCGGGGGAAGGGACCGCGTCGCCATTGTCAGCAGCCGATCGCCAGCCCGCTCAAGGTCTGGTTGATATGCGCGGCGCGGTATTGCTCGCCATAAGTGTTGAAGCCGACGACCCTTCGTTCCGCATAGATTTTCGAGACTTCGTGCCCAAGCTGCCGGTTTTCCGCGTCAATGCGGTTCAGCACGCAGTCGAAGCCGATCACGTGATCGATGCTGCCCACCGTCTCTTCAATGTCTACCAGCAGGGAGCGCAGGCGTTGCAACCTGTCCACCGGCTCGCCGATGGACAGCACAATGCCGTTGTCGATCGCGCAATAGAAGGTCAGGCTGCCGTCCGCGTTTACCGACTGGATCGAGCGCACGTGATATTCGCCCCCGGCGCGGACCATCGGCGGGTGCGCTGCAAAGAACGCCGCATCCAGCTCCTCTCCCGGCCGTCCGGCCAGCGCACGGTATTCGTCCGCCGCGGGCATGGCGTTGATTTCATAGACCACCCGGCTTTTCGGATCGCTTTCGGTCACGATCATGCGCGCGGGGCCGGGCCGATAGTGGTTGGCCGAAAAGACGTGCATCGGCTTTATGCTGGAAAGGATCGCCACGACGGCGGCATCTTTCAGGAAATGTCCTTCGTAAAACACCCCGGTTTCGCGAAACAGCATCCCGTCGCCCGACGATCCGCCCACCATAACCGTTTCGCCCAGCGCGTCCTGCACCGTCATGGTGACAAGATCCTCTCGGTGGGAAAGCCCGTCGACCAGGAACAGCGCGACCTGGTTCACCTTGTCGCCAAGTTCGCGCGCGTCCTGTGCTGCGCTCGCCGCAAGGTGGCGGATCGCCTTTCGTCCGGCCTCGGGGTCGAACGCGTCGAGATCGTCGAAGCAGTGGAAGTTCATGCGGAAGGCATCCGCCGGAAAGCCAATGAACACCAGGCTGTCCTCATCGTATCCGCGTTCGGTCAGTTCGCCCGCGCTGGTGCATCCGATCAGCGGGAAGCCGGAAATCCGCGTCGCCAATGCCTTCGCCAGCCGTTCGCGCGGATAGCGGTGCGAACAGAACAGCAGCCCGCCTGCAAGATCCTTTCCCGCAATTGCAGCGGCCACGTCTCCCACGGCGCGCGCGGGGTCGCTTTCGTGCGACGAGACGACAAGCAGGCTTTCACGCCTTTCCGTTGCCGGTTCCCTGATCTTTTCCCTTGCTAGTGCCACCCTCCGTCTCCCCTTATCGGGGACTCTTCGCGGTCCCTCTTTCGGTTCAATACTCCCGACGCGCAGCTACGCCAAGAAAGTCATCCATTGCGGATGCGTTCGTCCTCAATCTGGTCTCCGCGCGGCGGTTCGCCCGACCGTTCCAGCGCTTCTGCTTCCTCGTCCGTGAATACGCGGCTGCGAACGATGAAGCGAATGCCTTCGGGCGCTTCAAGGCTCATGCCCGCGCCGCGCCCCGGCACGGCGTCTATCGTCACCTGGGTGTGCCGCCAGTATTCGAACTGCGCGGCGCCGATCCATACCGGCGTGTCACCTGAAACATGGCCCAGAAGCACGTCCTGCGCGCCCACGCGGAATTCGCCGCGGGTAAAGCACATGGGGGCGGAACCGTCGCAACAACCGCCGGACTGGTGGAACATCAGCGGGCCGTGAAGCGCAGCAAGGCGCTCTATCCATCCGGCCGCTTCCGGTGAGGCGAGGATGCGCGGGGGAGGGGGGATGTCGTTCATGATGCGGCACCCTGCGCCCATAGTGGACGAAAGGACAGGGACGGACGGTCCTGGAACCGTCCGTCCCCGCAGGTTCCGGCGCCTGACGGAGAGCTGGCACTTGGCTGCCGTATTGCTCTGGAAGCGCCGGGTAACCTTGCAAGGGCCCTGAGGCTGCCCGGCATCAGAAGAAGCCGAGCGCCTTCGGGCTGTAGCTGACCAGCATGTTCTTGGTCTGCTGGTAGTGTTCGAGCATCATCTTGTGGTTTTCGCGTCCGACGCCGGACTGCTTGTAGCCACCGAACGCCGCATGGGCCGGGTAGAGGTGATAGCAGTTGGTCCAGACGCGGCCCGCCTGGATCGCGCGGCCGAAGCGATAGCAGGTGTTGGCGTTGCGGCTCCAGACGCCCGCGCCAAGGCCGTAAAGCGTGTCGTTGGCGATGGAGAGTGCTTCCTCGTCGTCCTTGAACGTCGTCACCGAAAGGACCGGGCCGAAGATCTCTTCCTGGAAGATGCGCATCTTGTTGTGGCCTTCCAGCACCGTCGGCTTGACGTAATAGCCTTCGGCCATCTCGCCGTCGTGCGCCATGCGCTCACCCCCGGTGAGCACCCTTGCACCTTCTTCCTTGCCGATGCCGATATAGGACAGGATCTTTTCCAACTGGTCGTTCGATGCTTGCGCGCCAATCATCGTGGCGGGATCGAGCGGGCTGCCCATCCGGATCGATTCGACCCGCGCGATCGCCTTTTCCATGAACCGGTCATAGATCGATTCATGCACCAGCGCGCGGCTGGGGCAGGTGCAGACCTCGCCCTGGTTCAACGCGAACATCGCGAACCCTTCCAGCGCCTTGTCCAGATAGTCGTCATCGGCATCCATCACGTCGCCGAAGAAGATGTTCGGGCTCTTGCCGCCAAGCTCCAGCGTGCAGGGGATCAGGTTTTCGCTGGCATATTGCATGATCAGGCGGCCGGTCGTCGTCTCGCCGGTGAACGCGATCTTGGCGATGCGCTTGTTGGTGGCGAGCGGCTTGCCCGCTTCGACCCCGAAGCCGTTGACCACGTTCAGGACGCCGTCGGGCAGCAGGTCGGCAATCAGTTCCACCAGTACCATGATCGACATCGGCGTCTGTTCGGCGGGTTTCAGCACCACGCAGTTGCCCGCGGCAAGAGCGGGCGCAAGCTTCCAGACGGCCATCAGGATGGGGAAGTTCCACGGGATGATCTGGCCGACCACGCCAAGCGGTTCATGGAAGTGATAGGCGACCGTATCGTGGTCAATTTCCGCGATCGATCCTTCCTGCGCGCGGATACATCCGGCGAAATAGCGGAAGTGATCCACCGCCAGCGGCAGGTCGGCCGCCGTCGTCTCGCGGATCGGCTTGCCGTTGTCGATCGTCTCGACCAGCGCCAGCATGTCCAGGTTCGCTTCCATCCGGTCGGCGATCTTGTTGAGGATGATGGCGCGCTCTGTCGTTGATGTGCGGCCCCAGGCGTCCTTCGCCTTGTGCGCGGCGTCCAGCGCAAGTTCGATATCCTCGGCCGTGCCGCGCGCCACCTGGCAGACAGGTTTGCCCGTAACGGGCGAGATATTATCGAAATACTGGCCTTTCGCCGGGGCGACCCACTTGCCGCCGATGAAGTTTTCAAACCTGTCGCGGATCAGCGATTGACCCGAAAATTTGCTCAGTGCCTGTTCCAGCATGGTCCTCTCCTGTGGCGATGCGCCAAATGGTTCGGACGGGACAATGCGCCTGCGCGTGCGGGCCAACAATTAGACCTTGGGACGACGCGTGCCCGATTTGCGCCCGGCAAATTCGCGTCGGCAGGTTTCGCTTTCAGTTGAAGCCGCTAGGAAGCGGGATGTGAAAGAGGACAAGTGGCAATTCTGGGTCGATCGCGGCGGCACGTTTACCGACGTTGTCGCGCTGGCGCCCGATGGTGGGCTTCACACGATGAAGCTGCTGTCGGAAGATCCCGGCCGTTACGACGATGCGGCGGTGGAAGCGATGCGGCGGTTGACCGGGGTGCGCGAAGGGCCGCTGCCGCCTGCCGAATTGCGGCTGGGCACCACGGTTGCAACCAACGCATTGCTGGAACGCAAGGGAGAGCCGACGCTTCTGGCGATCACGCGCGGCTTTGGCGATGCATTGAAGATCGGAACGCAGGAACGCCCCGACATCTTCGCGCGCGAGATCGTGCTGCCCGATGCGCTTTATGCAGATGTGGCAGAGATCGAAGAGCGGGTGATGGCCGATGGTATGGTGCTGCAACCACTGAACGAAGCGGCAGCGCGCGCGGCATTCAGCGATGCCTATGCGCGCGGGCTGCGGTCGGTCGCCATCGTGCTGATGCACGGATGGCGCCATACCGCGCATGAAGAGGCGCTGGCCCGCATCGCGCGCGAGGCGGGGTTTACGCAAGTTTCCGCCAGTCACCGGGTTGCCCCGCTTATCAAGCTGATCGCGCGCGGCGATACCAGCGTGGTCGATGCCTATCTGTCGCCGGTGCTTGCCCGTTATGTCGCAGGACTGGAAGCCGGGCTGGGCGAAGCGGTGACCGCGCTGTTCATGCAATCGAGCGGCGGGCTGGCCCCCGGCGCGATGTTCCACGGCAAGGATGCGGTGTTGTCCGGCCCGGCAGGGGGAATCGTGGGCATGGCGGCCACCGCGAAGGCGGCGGGCTTTGGCCAGGTAGTCGGCTTTGACATGGGCGGCACGTCGACAGACGTTTCCCACTATGCCGGATCGTATGAGCGCGAGGGCGAGACGCGCGTTGCCGGCGCGCGCATCCGTGCACCGATGATGCGCATCCACACGGTCGCAGCGGGCGGCGGATCGATCTGCTCGTTCGACGGTGCGCGCTTCCTTGTCGGCCCGGAAAGCGCGGGGGCCGTGCCCGGCCCCGCCTGCTACCGGCGCGGTGGGCCGCTGGCCGTAACCGATTGCAACCTGCTTCTGGGCAAGCTCCAGCCCGGTCATTTCCCGCAGGTGTTCGGGCCGGAGGGCGACCAGCTGCTGGACCCGCAAGCTGCCGAAGCGCGGATGGCCGACGTGCTGGACGCGGTTGAAGCATCAACCGGCAGGCGTCCGACGGCTCAGGAAGCGGCGGAAGGGTTCCTGACCATCGCTGTGACCAACATGGCGCACGCGATCAAGGCGATCTCCGTGCGGCGGGGGCATGACGTTACGCGCGCGGTGCTCTCCTGCTTCGGCGGCGCGGGTGGGCAGCACGCCTGCCTTGTCGCCGATGCGCTGGGGATCGATACCGTGCAGTGCCACCCCCTTGCCAGCCTGCTTTCGGCTTATGGCATGGGCCTGGCAGACCGCCGGGCGGTGCGCGAGGGCACGCTGGCGCTGCCCCTGGATAACGCAGAGATGGCGCCGATCGTCGCGCGGGTGGAAGACCTGGCGCTTGCCGCTGAGGAAGAGCTTCGCTCGTCAGGCGTTGGCGATGTCGTGCTCGACCGTGAAATCACCATCCAGATGCGCCCCGAAGGCACGGAAAACACGGTGGAAATCGCGTGGGATTCGCTCGATGCCATGCGCGACGGATTCGGTAAGGCATGGCAACGGCGTTTCGGCTTCTCTCCCGACGGGGCCATCGTGGCCGAAGCCGTGCGCGTGGAAGCCGTGGCGCGATCCGGCCATGCGGATGTGCGCGTTGCCGCGCTGCCCGCGCAGAGCGCGCCGCCGCTGGCCGATGCAAGGTTCTATTCCGGCGGAGCGTGGCGCACCGCGCCGCTGCATGATCGCGCCGGACTGGCCGATGCCGCCGAAATCGAAGGACCGGCGCTGGTGGTGGACCCGGTTTCCACAATCGTGATCGAACCCGGCTGGAAGGGCCGCGTGGATGCGTTGGGCAACCTGATACTGACGCGTGTTGCCGCCCGTAAATCGTCGGGCCGGGACAACACCGCTCTCGATCCCGTGCGGCTTGAAATCATGGGTGCGATGTTCATGGCCGTGGCCGAAGAGATGGGCGCCGCGCTTCAGCACAGCGCCAGTTCGGTGAACATCCGTGAGAGGCTGGACTTTTCGTGCGCGGTTTTCGACCGGAGCGGCAACCTTATCGCCAATGCGCCGCATATGCCCGTCCACCTCGGCTCGATGGGCGAAAGCGTTCGCACGGTGATGGCGCGGCGCGAAGGGAAGATGCGTCCCGGCGATGCCTATGCGCTGAATGCCCCCTATGATGGCGGCACGCACCTGCCAGATATCACAGTGATCATGCCGGTATTCGCGGACGGGGACGAATGCGCCCCAGCATGGTTCGTCGCCGCGCGAGGGCACCATGCGGACGTGGGCGGCATCGCACCCGGATCGATGCCGCCGGGCAGCCGCGATATCCAGGAAGAGGGCGTTTTGCTCGATACCGTCCAACTGGTTGAAGGCGGGCGCTTTTGCGAGCGGGAAATCCGCGCTCTGCTTGGCGGCGGGCGCTATCCCTCGCGCAATCCGGACCAGAACATCGCGGACCTGAAGGCGCAAGTCGCCGCCTGCGTGCGCGGGGCCGAAGAACTGCGCCGCATCGCCGGGGAGCAGGGGCGGGCGGTGGTCGATGCCTATATGGGCCATGTTCAGGACCACGCCGAAGCGGCGGTGCGTGCGCTGATCGGGCGCTTGCGCGACGGAAGCTTCACGTATCCGATGGACAACGGCGCACAAGTGTCTGTTTCCGTGCGGATCGATCGAAAAGCGCAAAGCGCGGTGATAGACTTCGCCGGATCGTCTCCGCAGTTGCCGGACAACTTCAATGCGCCGCTTCCGGTGGTGCGCGCGGCGGTGCTTTACGTGGTTCGCACGCTGATCGACGATGCCGTGCCGATGAATGAAGGATGCCTGCGCCCGCTTGCTTTGCGCGTGCCCGAAGGTTCGATGCTCCACCCCCTGCCGCCCGCCGCGGTCGTGGCCGGAAACGTCGAAACCAGCCAGGTGGTGACGGACGCCCTGTTCGGCGCGCTGGGCGCAATGGCGGGGTCGCAGGGGACGATGAACAACTTCACCTTCGGCAATACCGCGCACCAGTATTACGAAACGATCGCCGGCGGATCGGGCGCCGGACCCGATTTTGACGGGGCGGACGTGGTTCAGACGCACATGACTAACAGCCGCCTGACCGATCCCGAAGTGCTGGAAACGCGTTTTCCGGTGCTGCTTGAGGAATTTTCGATCCGGCGCGGATCGGGCGGGAAGGGCGCACACCATGGAGGCGACGGAGCGGTGCGGCGCATCCGGTTCCTTGAGGACATGGAGGCGGGCATCCTCTCCAACCGGCGCAAGGTTCCGCCCTTCGGCCTGGATGGCGGCGCGGACGGCGCGCCGGGGATCAACCGGCTGGAGCGTGCGGACGGGACCGTGCAGGACCTTACCGCGACCGCATCGGTAAGGGTCGGGCCGGGCGACGTGTTCGTGATCGAAACGCCGGGCGGGGGCGGATATGGACGGGGGGAGGGCGCATGATGGTCCTGATCGGCATCGTCATCATCGCGCTCGGCTTCCTGCTGCGCTTCAATCCCCTGCTGGTGGTGGTCGCCGCAGCAATCGCCACCGGGCTGGCCGCCGGCATGGACCCGGTGGCGATCGTTTCCGCGCTTGGAAAATCATTCAACGATACGCGATATATCTCTGTAATATGGCTGGTTTTGCCGGTCGTCGGGATGCTTGAGGCGAAGGGTCTGCAGGAACGCGCGCGCGCCATCATATCGGGCATGAAAGGTGCGACCACCGGGCGGCTTCTGGCGGGATACATGCTGCTTCGGCAGTTGACCGCAGCCGTCGGGCTGACGTCCATCGCCGGACACGCACAGACGGTGCGGCCGTTGCTGGCGCCCATGGCCGAAGCGGCGGCGGAAAAGCAGGGCGTGACAGACGAGGACGGGCAGGAGCGGGTAAAGGCGCTGTCCGCCGCGACCGATAACATCGGCCTTTTCTTCGGCGAGGACATCTTCCTTGCCATCGGCTCCATCCTGCTGATGAAGGGCCTGCTGGATCAGGAGGGGATCGACATCGAACCCTTCCACTTGTCCGTCTGGGCCATTCCCACCGCGATCTGCGCGTTCGCGATCCACGGCTTCCGGTTGTGGAGGCTGGATCGCAAGCTGGCGCGTGCCAACACCGTGCAAGACGACACGGAAAGGGGCGATGCATGATCACGCTGCAATGGGTCTATGTCCTTGCCGGGATCGCCTTCGCGGGCTTTGCGCTGCTCGGCCTGTTCGACCGGCGGCTGGGAATGGGTGCCTCGGCATTCTGGGCGCTTCTGGCGATTTCCATGCTGGCGGGCGACAGATTGGGCGATTTCGGGAACGGGTTGCTTGTGCTCGCACTTGTCGCCATCGCGGCGTTGGGCGGGTTGAAGCATCGCACACTGCCTGTCGAGGATGCCGAACACCGCGCGCAAGGTGCGGCGCGTTATGGCAATGCGCTGTTCGCGATTGCGCTGGTCATACCCATCACCGCGCTCGCCGGTACGCTGGGGTTCAAGTACGTGCCGGGTCTTGTGGAAGTGAAACAGGTAACGCTGATCTCGCTGGCGCTCGGCGTGGTGCTTGCCCTGCTGATCGGCCATTTCGTACTTCGCGCACCGGCGATGATGCCGCTCAACGAAGGGCGCCGCCTGATGGACCAGGTGGGATGGGCCGCGATCCTGCCGCAGATGCTGGCCAGCCTTGGCGCGATCTTCGCGCTGGCGGGTGTGGGTGACGTGGTGGGCAGGCTGATCGGAGAGGCCGCGCCCGGCGCGGGCCTGTTCGCACTGGTGGCCATCTATGCGGTGGGCATGGCGGCGTTCACGATGGTGATGGGCAACGCCTTTGCCGCGTTCCCGGTGATGATGGCCGCCGTCGGCCTGCCGCTGCTGATCCACGGCCACCACGGCAATCCCGCACCGATTGCGGCGATCGGTATGCTGGCGGGCTTTTGCGGCACGCTGATGACGCCGATGGCCGCGAACTTCAATCTGGTGCCCGCCGCCCTGCTGGAACTGAAAGACCGCAACGGCGTGATCCGCGCGCAAGTGCCCACGGCGATCCCGCTGCTTGGGGTAAACGTATTCCTGATCTGGTGGCTGGCCTTTCCCGCATGACCCGACTGACCGCAGAAACCGCCGCGCGCTTCATGGCGCTGACGCTGGGCCATCTTGGCAAGCGTTATCCCTACAAGGCCGATCTTGTGATGACCGGGCCGGAGGACGTGCGCCCGCACTGGGAAAACCACCCCATTTTCCACGGCAGTTTCGACTGGCACAGCTGCGTCCACGGCTATTGGCAGGTGCTGCGGCTTGCCCGGCTCTATCCGGACTTGCCGGAAGCTGCCGCGGTGCGGGCGCGCGCGGATTTGATGTTGGTGCCGGAGAACGTGGCGGGCGAACTGGCGTTCCTTTCGCGGCCGATGTCCGCAGGGTTCGAACGTCCCTATGGCTGGGCCTGGTTGCTGGCTCTGCATGACGAGGCGACGCGGCACGTTGACGCTCCGTGGGGCGCGGCGCTTGAGCCGCTGGCGTTGGCCTTTGCGGACCGGTTCCACGCCTTCCTGCCCCGCCTCACATATCCGCTGCGCGTGGGCACCCATTTCAACATCGCGTTCGCGCTGACGCTGGCGCGCGGCTGGGCCGAGGCGCGCGATCCGGCACTCGCCGCGCTGATAGACCGCAAGGCGCGGGACTGGTTCATGGATGATCGCGACTGTCAGGCATGGGAACCGGGCGGAGACGAGTTTCTGTCACCCGCCCTGATGGAAGCCATGTTGATGAGCCGCGTGCTGGGCGACGGGTTCGCCCCGTGGTTCGATGCCTTCCTGCCGCGCGTCGCGTCGCGTGAACCCGAAACCTTGTTCGTTCCCGCAACCGTCAGCGATCGCACCGACGGAAAGATCGCTCACCTTGACGGGTTGAACCTCAGCCGCGCCTGGTGCTGGCGCGCAATCGCCGGGGCGTTGGGAGAGTTCCATCCGGTCAGCGCCGTCGCCGAGCAGGCCGCGCAAGACCACCTGGCCGCCAGCCTGCCGCACGTCGCGGGCGATTACATGGGTGAACACTGGCTGGCGAGCTTCGCGCTGCTCGCGCTGGAGGGCCAGGGAGCCGGCTCCCCTTCAAGGCGTTGAACCTTGGTGGGTGAGAGCGGCTTGCGCAATCGCGCCTAGATACCTTCTTTCCCGGCGAAGCGGTCGCTCGCGCGGATCAGGCCGTCGGTTATGCCCGGTTCACTGAACAGGTGTCCGGCATCGGGCACGATTTGCAGGTCCACGTCCGGCCAGGCTTTCTTCAACGCCCAGGCGGATTCGGGCGGCGTGCAGCAATCGTGCCGCCCCTGCACGATCACGCCGGGTATGCCCTTCAGCCGTCCGGCGTTTGCAAGCAACTGGCCGGGTTCGAACCAGCACATATTGTGGAAAAAATGGTTTTCGATCCGTGCGATAGCGACCGCATGTTCGTCATCGGTCGAATGTTCCACGATTGCCGGATCGGGCAACAGCGTTACCACCAGCGCTTCCCACCGGCTCCACGCTTTTGCGGCGGCCGTGCGCGTGGCCTCGTCATCGCTGGTCAGGCGTCTGCGATAGGCTTCGACCAGATCGCCGCGCTCGTCTTCGGGCACGTGTCCGGCAAATTCCTCCCAGCCTTCGGGATAGAGCGCGCTTGCGCCATAGCGATAGAGCCAGTCGTATTCGCGCTCCGTTCCCAGGAAAATCCCGCGAAGCACCAGTTCGCTAACCCGTTCGGGATGCGTTTCGGCATAGGCGAGAGCAAGGGTCGATCCCCATGACCCGCCGAAAACCTGCCATTTTTCGTGGCCGCACATCGCGCGCAGCCGTTCCATGTCGGCCACAAGATCCCAGGTCGTGTTGTGATCCAGGCTGGCGAACGGCGTCGATCGTCCGCAGCCGCGCTGGTCGAACAACAGGATATCGTAAAGCGCGGGATCGAACTGCCGGCGCTGGTCCGCACTGCACCCCGCGCCGGGGCCGCCGTGCAGGAAAACCACGGGTTTCCCGCCGCGCGTTCCGCAACGCTCCCAATAGATGGAATGGCCGTCACCCACGTCCAGCATCCCGCTTTCGAAGGGTTCGATCGGCGGATAGAGCGTGCGGCGCGGTGTCATGGCGCTGTTACTGCCCGAAACCGGCTTCCGATGCCACCCGGATCGCTTCGCGCGCGGCGGCGAACAGGGCGCCTGACTTCGCCTCGCATTCGCGCTGTTCGTATTCGGGGTTGCTGTCCGCCACGATCCCCGCACCGGCCTGCACGTGCATCGTGCCGTCCTTCACCACCGCGGTGCGCAACACGATGCAGCTGTCGAGATTGCCGTCGGGCGCGAAATAGCCGACGCCGCCGGCATAGGCGCCGCGCGTTTCCGGTTCCAGTTCCGCGATAATCTCGCAGGCGCGCACCTTGGGGGCGCCGCTGACGGTTCCGGCGGGGAACCCGGCGAACATCGCGTCCACCGCATCGGCGCGGTTGGTGTCGAGCTTGCCCACCACGTTGGAAACGATGTGCATCACGTGGCTGTAATGTTCGACGGTATAGCTTTCGGTCACCTTCACCGTGCCCGCTTGCGCCACGCGGCCCACGTCGTTGCGCCCAAGGTCGAGCAGCATCAGGTGCTCGGCGCGTTCCTTGGGGTCGGCCAGCAGGCTGGCTTCGTTGGCGCGGTCCTCTTCCGCGGTCTTTCCGCGCGGCCGCGTTCCGGCGATCGGCCGGATCGTAACCTCGCCGTCGCGCACGCGCACCAGTATTTCGGGGCTCGATCCGATCAGCGCGAATCCGGGAAGGTCGAGGAAATAGAGGAATGGCGAAGGGTTGACCCGCCGCAGCGACCGGTAAAGCGCAATCGGGGGCAGGGGGAAGGGTGCGGTAAAGCGCTGCGCCAGTACGACCTGGAAGATGTCGCCCGCCTCGATATAGGCTTTGGCGCGCTGAACCATGTCGGCATATTTTTCCGGCCGCATCATCGGCTTTGCCGTGATTTCAGGAAGATTTACCGGTGTATGCTGAGACGAAACATGAAGTGCCAGCCTGCGCAGGGCTTCGTCGATGCGGTCGGCTGCCGCTTCAAGCAGGCGTTCGGGCACGTCGCCTTCGGGCCATACGGGAGCGACGGCGAAAAGCTCGTCCGAAAGCCTGTCGAACACCATGATAAGGGTCGGGCGCACGAACAGCATGTCGGGCACTTCAAGGCTGCTCTGCGACGCGCGCGGAAGCTTTTCGACCAGACCGATGGTTTCATATCCGAAATAGCCGACCAGGCAGGCGAGCGCCGGGGGCAATTCTGGCGGAACGTCGATGCGACACGCCGCGACGAGCGCGCGCAGTTCTTCCAGCGCATTGCCGGGAAGCGGCCCGAACGCCTCCCTGTCTGTCCGCCACGCGCGATTTACCTCGCACGAAGGGCCGGTGGCGCGGAATACGAGATCGGGATCGAGGCCCAGCAGGCTGTAGCGGCCGCGAACTTCGCCGCCCTCTACCGATTCCAGCAGGAAATCGCCGCGCCCGTCCTCGATCAGCTTCAGCGCCGCGCCTACCGGCGTTTCGGTATCGGCGATCAGGCTCCGCCAGACCAGCGCGGGCTTGCCCTGCGTCAGTAATTCGCGCGCGGCGGCGTGGTTTTCGGGCAGCCCCGCGATGCCGGTGGCGGCACGGCGCACGGGCTTACCGCCCGCCAAGCAGTTGCTTGCGCACCGCGGCCATCGCCTTGGGGTTGCGCTTCGAGCCGATGTCCCTGGTGATCGCCTGGCGCAACTGGTCGGAATATTCGCGCCCCAGCACCTTGTTCAGGTCGCTGGCGCCCGATTTGATCAGCGGATCGTCGGGCTTCACTTCGCCGGGGATGATCTTGTCGAGCGAAACCACGAACCAGCCCATCTTGCGCGGCGCTTCAAGGCGTTTGCTGGTACCTTTGGCCATGCTGAACATCAATGCCAGCGGCGGCGGCACGCGGTTGCCGGTCTGCGCCAGTTGTTCGCGCGTCATGGAAATGTGGTCTGGCGGGGGCAGGCGCACGCCCGCCTCTTTCAGCGCGTCATTGATCGACTTGCCCTTGCCGAGCGCGGCCAGAACCTTGTCGCTGGCCTTTTTCGCCGCCTTCGATCCTTCGTCGATCATATAGGCGCGTTCAACGTCCTGCTTGATCTCGGCCAGAGGGGCGGGGGCTGACGGCGTGATCTGGCCCACGTCGAAGATCGCGAACTTTTCCCCCTTGGCGACGCTGGCGACCTGCGGTGCACCTTCGCGATCCATCGCGAATGCCGCCTTCAGCAGGTCCTGGACATCGTCGGGCGCCTTTTCGTTCGCCTTGCCGTAAACCGTTCCGTCGCTGACGAGCGGCTGCGTGGTGTTGACCGTGACGCCAAGATCCTTGGCAACGTCCGTCAGGCTCGATCCGGTGGAGAACTTGTCATCCGCATCGGCCGCCTGGTCAGACATGGCCTTGCGCAGATAGTCGGTGGTCAGCGCTTTCTCGATTTCGGGGCGCGCCTGTTCCAGCGTCTTTCCGGGATGCTTCTGGATCGCATCGACCCGCAGCACCAGCCAGCCGAGCGGCCCCTTGGTTACGGGCAGCACCGTGCCCTCGTTCGCCTTGAACGCGGCATCGGCAATGTCCTGCGTGGTCTGGCCCGCCAGCGAATCCTTCGAAACTTCCACAAGCCTGGACGTGGCGAGGCCCTGCGCCTTCGCCGCCGTATCCAGCGAGGTGCCCTTGCCGGCTTCTGCGGCAATCTTCCTGGCGGTATCCTCGTCGGGCACGATCAGCTGGGTCAGGCTGCGAGTCTCGGTGGGCGCGTAGACGGCCGAATTGTCGTCATACCGCTTCTTGATCTCGGCATCGGTCGGCTTGCGCACGTCCTTCAGGTCGGCATCGCTGACGATCGCATAGCGAATGGTGCGGCGCTCTGGTCGGGTGAAATCCGCCTTGTGCGAATCGTAATAGGCCTTGATCGTCTTGTCGTCCGGCTTGTCCTTCGGTGCGAACAGCGCGGATGGCAGGATCGCGATCGCGCCTTCGCGCTTTTCCTTGAACAACGCGACATAACGCATCAGCACATCGTTGGGCATCGTCGCGCCGAAGCTTGCCGGGGTCAGCACCTGGCGGGCCATAAGGCCCTTGGACAGATCGTCACGCACGGCCTGCTCGGTCAGCCGGCGCTGTGCGATCGCCTGGCGATAGGTCTGTTCGTTGAACTTGCCGTCCGGTCCCTGGAACGCCGGGATCTGGGCCAGTTCGCTGCCGATAAGGCGGTTGGAAACGGCCATGCCGTGCTGCTTGCCCCATTCCCAGATGGCCAGGCGCTGGATCATGCTGCCTACAAGCTGGTCGAGCCCTTCGTCACCCAGGAATTCCTGCATCGTCAGGGTGGCTTGCTGCTGCTGGGCGTTCTGGAACGCGGCCTGCGCGGTCTGCTCGACGTCGTTTGCGCCGATCTTGCTCTTGCCGACAGTCGCAACGGTTTCCCCGCCGCCGCCGGTAATACCGCCGAACTGCGACCCGGTAACGTCCGCACTGGCGAACGCGATCGCGATCAGGACAAGGAAGGCGAGCGTGATTGCAACGCCGAAGCGGGAGCTGAAGAATTTGCGGAAGAGACCGAGCATGGCTTTGCGGATCGTCTCGTTTGTCTGCGGCTTGCGCCTTGGGAGCATCGGACCCGGGCCGGGGACGACCGGGTATGGCGCGCTGCCTTAGGCGGCATTTGCCGATCTCGCAACGGTAACGGTGCTTGCAGGAAACGCTTGCTTGACGTTCTGGACGAACGTTTTGCAAATTACCGTCCGCTTTGATACCGGCCCGCGGCTTGTCTCCGCAATGTTCAACAGGGAACCTACATGCCTAACCGGCCCTTTATCGTCGGCAACTGGAAGATGAACGGTAGCCGCGCGATGCTTCCGGAAGCGCGCGCCATCGATCGCGCAGCGGCCCGATATCCAGATGTTTCGGTCGGCATCGCGCCGCCATTCACGCTTGTTGCCGTGCTGGCAGAGGCGCTGACCAACTCGCAGGCCGGCGGGCAGGATTGCCATGCCGAAGCAAAAGGCGCGCATACAGGCGACGTTTCGGCGCCGATGCTTGCCGATGCGTCCGCCTCGTTCGTGATTGTCGGCCATTCGGAACGTCGCGCCGATCATGGCGAAACCGATGCGATGGTAAAAGCCAAGGCAGAAGCGGCGCTTGCGGCGGGGCTGGGCGTTATCGTCTGCGTCGGCGAAACGCTGGAACAGCGCGATGCGGGCAAGGCCGAAGCGGTCGTCTCCGCGCAGGTCGATGCTTCCCTTCCCTCGGCCGAGGCGATTTCGGTAGCCGCGCAGGGCCGCGTATCGATCGCGTACGAGCCGGTCTGGGCAATCGGCACGGGCCGTGTGCCGTCCGCAGCGGACGTCGAAGCGATGCACGCGGCGATTCGCGCCCGGCTTGTTGGCGCGCTGGGCGATGCCGGGCAGGAGCCGCGCATCCTCTATGGCGGGTCGGTCAATGCCGGCAACGCGGCCGAGCTGCTTGCCGTGAAGGGCGTGGGCGGCGCGCTGGTCGGCGGTGCAAGCCTGACAGCGGAAGGCTTTGTCCCGATCATCGCTGCGGCGAGCCGCGCGGAAGACTGACAGTCGACGGCGCATGGCCCGCGCGCCTTGCGCTGCGGTGCCCATGCGCCTACATGGCCGCCAACGAATTCAGGCAGGACCGAAGATGTTCATTTTTCTAACCGTGTTGCAGGCGCTCGTCGCGGCGGCACTCGTCACCGCGATCCTCATGCAGCAGTCGGAAGGTGGCGGCCTTGGCGTTGGCGGCAGCCCTGGCGGGCTGATGTCGGCGCGCGGCGCGGCCAGCTTCATCACGCGCGCGACGGCGATCCTGGCGACCATCTTCGTCATTCTCTCTATCGTGCTGGCCGCGCTGGCCGTGCGCGAGACATCGGGAAGCAGCATCGACACGTCGCTCGACCGCAGCGTTCCCGCCGCGACGCAGAGCGCGCCCGCAGCCGATCCGCTGGCCGTGCCGGGCAGCAACAACGCGGCGCCGGCGCAGCAGGCGCCGGCAGAGGTTCCGGCCGGCCAGAACGCCCCCGCCGGCAACTGACCTTCGGCAAACGGACCTGGTCTGGCCGCCACGTTCTGCGTGGCGGACGCGGGTCCGGTTGCCTTTTCCCATCACGGCTGTGGATGGCGCGAGGATTCCGCGCGTCTTTCGCTTGCCCATTTACCCCTCCAGACGCTAAGGCCCGACTCCCATGGCGCGGTACATTTTCATCACCGGCGGCGTGGTCTCCTCGCTCGGCAAAGGACTCATGGCGGCAAGCCTCGCGGCACTGCTGCAGGCGCGCGGATTCAAGGTCCGCATCCGCAAGTTCGATCCCTACCTGAATGTCGATCCCGGCACGATGAGCCCGTACCAGCACGGCGAAGTCTATGTGACCGACGATGGGGCGGAGACCGACCTCGACCTTGGGCACTATGAACGCTTCACCGGCGTTTCGGCGCGGCAGGCGGACAACATCACGTCGGGCCGCATCTATCGCGATATCATCGCCAAGGAACGCCGCGGCGATTATCTGGGCGCGACCGTGCAGGTAATCCCGCATGTGACAGACGCGATCAAAACGTTTGCGCAGGACGAGACGGACGATCTGGACTTCGTGTTGTGCGAGATCGGCGGCACGGTGGGCGATATCGAAGGCCTGCCGTTCATCGAGGCGCTGCGCCAGATGCGCAACGAGTTGCCGCGCGAACAGACCTGCTTCGTCCATGTGACGCTGGTGCCCTATATTGCGGCGGCGGGCGAGTTGAAGACCAAACCCACGCAGCACTCCGTGCGCGAACTGACCGGGCTTGGCATCCAGCCCGACATCCTGCTGTGCCGGTGCGAACATCCCTTGCCCGACAGCGAACGCGCTAAGATCGCGCTGTTCTGCAACGTGCGCAAGGAAGCAGTGATCCCCGCGCTCGACGCATCCAGCATTTACGCGGTTCCCCGGCAATATCACGACGAGGGCCTCGACGCCGAAGTGCTGCGCCACTTCGGCATGACCGGCCCCGCGCCGGACATGACACGGTGGGCCGATGTGGTCGACCGTTACCAGAATCCCGAAGGCGAAGTGACGATCGGCGTCGTCGGCAAGTATGTGGGACTGCCCGATGCCTACAAGTCCCTGAACGAGGCGCTGGCCCACGGCGGCATGGCAAACCGCGTGAAGGTCAACGTCCGGTGGATTGACGCCGAACTGTTCGAACGCGACGATTCCGAAATCGCCGGCCTGCTTGAACCGATGCACGGCATCCTGGTGCCGGGCGGGTTTGGTGTGCGCGGCGCCGAAGGCAAGATCGCCAGCGTGCGATTCGCGCGCGAACGCAAGGTGCCGTTCTTCGGGATCTGCCTGGGCATGCAGATGGCCTGCATCGAAGGCGCGCGCAACACGGCGGGCATTGCCGATGCAAGCTCCACCGAATTCGGCGAGACGAGCGAGCCGGTGGTCGGCATCATCACCGAATGGATGAGCCCGGAAGGCTTGCAGCAGCGCGGCGCGGATACCGATCTTGGCGGCACCATGCGTCTTGGTGCCTATGAAGCGAAGCTGGGCGCCAACAGCCACGTTTCCACGATCTATGGCGGCGCGACGTCGATCTCCGAACGTCACCGCCACCGCTACGAAGTGAACGGCGCCTATCGCGAGGCGCTGGAAGGCGGCGGGCTGGTGTTTTCGGGTATGTCGCCCGATGGCCTGCTGCCCGAAATCGTGGAGCGGCCGGACCATCCGTGGTTCATCGGCGTGCAATACCATCCCGAGTTGAAAAGCCGCCCGTTCGAACCGCATCCGCTGTTCTCCGGCTTCATCGCGGCAGCGGTAAAACAGGCGCGCCTCGTCTGAACCGCGCGTAGTCGGCACCCGGTGTGCAAAAGGCCCGGCGCGCACGACGGAAGTTTTTGTTCAGCCTTGGCGGAAACTTGTGCGAAGATGCGCATTGTCAGGCAGGCGCGCAGTCTGGCTATGCAGGGGTAGTCGATAAACGGCGCGACCAACAGGGAGCCGATGAACCGGAATGCTGGCCGCGCAACTTTCAGAATCACTCGCCGCACAAAGCCTGTTCGCCGATTGCGAAACGGACGAATTGTCCGACATCATCGCCCGCGCGCAGCATCGCAGTTACAAGCCCGATCAGGAATTAATGGCCCAGGGCGACGAGGGCGACAGCCTGTTCATCATTCTTGCGGGCCTTGCGCGGGTCAGCATGGTTGCCGCGAACGGGCGAGAAATCGTGCTCGACTATGCCGAAAGCGGGGCGGTGCTGGGGGAAATCGCGATGCTGGATCGCGGCGAACGCACCGCCAGCGTCCACGCGATCAAGCCGGTGGAGGCATTGGTGCTTTCGCGCGCGGCTTTTGAAGATGTCGTCGCGCGTCACAAGGGGCTGGCGATGCGGCTTCTGCGCGCCATGGCGCGGCGGTTGCGGCAGAACAACGCGGTGATCGAAGCGGACCGCGCCTATACGTCCGGCCCACGGCTTGCACGGTTCCTGCTGCGCCTGATGCTGGCAGGCGAAGGCGCCGAAGACGGAAAATCCAACGGCGAAGCTCGCCTGAAGATCGCGCTGAGCCAGGGCGAACTTGGCAACTTTGCGGGAATGTCGCGCGAACAGATCAATCGCCAGCTTTCCGGCTGGGCGGAAACCGGCCTCGTTACGCTGAAGGGCGGACGGATCACCATTCTCGATCGCGAAGCGCTGATCGATATTGCGGAGGCGTGGTAAGTATCGCGCCGGGGCTTGTTCCAGTGCGTGCTGGTTGTCCTACTGCGACCCGGACGGCAGCAACCTGGGGCGGGGCGCCGAAAGGCGCGGGGGCGGCCCCGAAAGGAACCGCCCCCGAACTGATTTACGGTCAAACGGGCCGCGCGTTACGCGGCTTCGCTGTCCTTCTTTTCACTGTCGATCACCGATAGCGGCTTCTGCTCGCCGATCATGACCTTCTTGGGCTTCATCGCCTCGGGCACTTCGCGCACCAGGTCGATGATCAGCAGACCGTCTTCCATGTCCGCGTTCGCGACACGGACGAAATCGGCCAGTTCGAAGCGGCGTTCGAAGTTGCGGTTGGCGATGCCCACGTGGAGAAACTGCTTGTCTTCCAGGTCGGCCTTGCTGCCCTTGATCACAAGCAGGTTCTGCTGCGCGGTAATATCGAGGTCTTCCGGCTTGAAACCGGCGACGGCCAGCGTGATGCGATAGGCGTCATCGCCGCGGCGCTCGATATTGAAGGGCGGATAATTGTCACCGGCATTGGCGCGGGCCTGGCGCTCGAGCAGGTCGAACAGGCGGTCAAAACCTACGGTCGTGCGGCGATAGGGGGTGAAATCGAAACGGTTCATTGCAATATCCTCTGTTGAGCAATCTGCACTTTTTCCGGACAAGGCCCGTAACCCGGCGCCCCGTCGGAGGTTGGAAATGTCATGCCCGAGACCGGCGCATGACACGAAATATCATGTGTGGTAGCTTTCGCCGGTTTCAAGACCCCCGCATCGCCGCCAGGTTCGCGGCGGCGCGCAAAGAGGACATAAATGGCCGCAGAATCGAACGGAATCCCGCCGGAAAGCCCCATCGTCGGCCCCCGCGTGGAGATGTACACCAAGTGGGGCTGTCCCTATTGCGTTCGTGCCATGTCGCTGCTTGGCAGCAAGGGCGTGGACGTGATCGAATACGACATCACGATGGGTGGTCCCAAGCGCGCCGAAATGTTCGATCGCGCGCCCGGCCACACCACGGTGCCCCAGATATTCATCAACGACCTGCACGTTGGCGGCTCGGATGATCTTGCCGCGCTGGAACGCGCCGGCAAGCTGGACATGCTGCTGGGCCGGTGACGGATTTTGCCGGCGATCCGGTGCGGATCGCGATCCTCCAGATGACGTCGGGTATCGACCCGCACGCCAACGCCGCTTCCATCCGGCAGGGCGCAAGCGAAGCTGCGCGCGATGGCGCGAAGATGCTGTTCACGCCCGAAATGAGCCTGCTGCTTGACCGCGATCGCAAGCGTGCCGCGCCGAACATCGTTACAGAGGGGCAGAACGCCGCCATTCAGGGTTTGCGAAACGTGGCCTCCGCGGCGGGCATCTGGATCGCGCTCGGTTCCGCGCCGGTGTTGCGGGAAGACGGGCGCTGGGCGAACCGGTCGCTGCTTTTCGCGCCCGACGGGCAAATCGCCGCCCGTTACGACAAGATCCACATGTTCGACGTCGATCTTGCCAGCGGGGAAAGCTGGCGCGAATCGAATGCCTATGCGCCGGGTGAAGAGGTGGTGACCACGCCAACGCCGCTGGGCCTGCTGGGGCTGACGATCTGTTACGATATCCGCTTTCCCGCGCTGTTCGACGAACTCGGCCGTCGCCGCTGCGACGCCATTGCCACACCCGCCGCGTTCACCGTGCCGACAGGGCGTGCGCACTGGCACCTGATGCAACGCGCCCGCGCGGTGGAAGCAAGCGCGTGGGTTATCGCCGCCGCGCAGGCGGGCAGGCATGGGGACGGGCGCGAAACATACGGCCACAGCCTCGTCGTCGATCCGTGGGGCGAAGTTGTGCTCGACATGGGCGAGGGGGAAGGACTGGGCTTCGCGGAAATCGATCTGGCGGTTACCGCCAAGGTGCGCGCGCAGCTTCCAAGTCTTGCCAACAAGCGCGAAATTCCTAGATCGAAGGCATAATGATCGTTTTCGACCTTTCATGCCGCGCTGGCGGCCACCGTTTCGAGGGCTGGTTCGGCTCGTCGGACGATTTCTCGCGCCAGCAGGAACGCGGGCTGGTTTCCTGCCCCGTTTGCGGATCGTCCGATGTCGCGAAAGCGGTTATGGCGCCCAATGTGGGCCGCAAGGGCAACCAGGGCGCGCCGCAGCCGACACCCGCTGCCCCGTCCGAAAGTGCGGAACCATCCGTTTCTACCCAGCCCGTTGCCAGCAATGCGCCGATGCCGCCGCAGGTCGCCGAAGCGCTGAACCAGATTGCTGCGCTTCAGGCAGAGGCGCTCAAATCCTCGCGCTGGGTGGGGAACAAGTTCGCCGAAAACGCGCGCGCCATGCACTATGGCGAAACCGATGCCGAAGCGATTCACGGCGAAGTCACCAAGGACGAAGCCCGCGACCTGATAGAGGAAGGGGTCGAAGTCGCGCCGATCCTTTTCCCGGTTGCCCCGCCGAACGAAGCGAACTGACGATCCGGCGATTGTCAGGCGCGAATATCGCCCGTAAAGGGGCCGCGTGCGCCCGTAGCTCAGCAGGATAGAGCATCAGATTCCTAATCTGAGGGCCACAGGTTCGAATCCTGTCGGGCGCACCACTTCCATTTTTTCACGCACGGATTGGCGCGGTTTCGGCTTGTTCGTCCAAAATTGCGATTTTGGTGGTCGAAAGGCGCACTATCCTGACCTGCACCTCGGTTGTGGCGGTTTCCGAATGCGCGCTGGCATTTCGGTTACTGCGATTGACGCATGTTGACCGGGACTATATTTCGATGATCCTCGAAAGGTCGATGGATTATGGACGATCTCAACCAACAGGTCTGGGCTGTCGATGCGCTTGGCGCGCTTGCACACGAAACGCGGCTATCCGTGTTTCGCATGCTGGTCCAGGCGGGCCCGCAAGGGTACGTCGCGGGTGCGATTGCCGAACGCGCGAGCGTGCCGCCATCGACCATGTCGCACCACCTTGCGACGCTTGAACGTGCCGGTCTGGTCGAATCCGAGCGGGAGAGCCGGTTGATACATTACCGGGCCGACTTTGCGGGGATGCGCCGTCTGCTGACCTTCCTGATGGAGGATTGCTGCCAGGGCGCGCCGGAGATGTGCGCCGACCTGACGGCGCGGTTGAACTGCGAAACCTCGGCCTGACGGTTTTCGGCTATTTCCAGGGGGGTAAAGGCATGAACGCCGACATCGTCATCTATCACAACCCCGAATGCGGCACGTCGCGCAACGCACTCGCCATGATCCGAAATGCAGGGATCGAGCCGCATATCGTGGAGTATCTCAAGACCCCGCCTTCGCGGGCGATGCTGGAAAGCCTGATCGAACGCGCCGGGATCACGCCGCGTGCGCTTTTGCGCGAAAAGGGTGCGCCATTTCCCGAACTGGGGCTGGATAACCCGGACCTGACCGATGCGGAGTTGATTGACGCGATGATCGCGCATCCGATCCTCATAAACCGTCCACTGGTTGTCTCGCCGTTGGGCGTGAAGTTGTGCCGTCCGTCCGAAGCGGTGCACGAACTGATCCCGGCCGCGCAGTCGGGCGCCTTCGTCAAGGAAAACGGCGAGCAGGTGGTCGATGCCGCCGGTAACCGTATCGGCGCCTGAAAGGAAAGCCCGCAACATGACCGCCCCCACCAAGCGCGCGCGACTCTCGTTCCTCGACCGCTACCTTACCGTGTGGATATTCCTCGCGATGGCGCTGGGCGTAGGCCTGGGCTCGACCTTCGCCGGATTGCCCAGGGCGATCGACAGCCTGTCGTGGGGCTCGACCAACATCCCCATCGCAATCGGCCTGATCCTGATGATGTTTCCGCCGCTTGCGCGGGTGCGTTACGAGGAATTGCCGCATATCCTCGACGACAAGCGTATCCTTGCCCTTTCTCTGGTCCAGAACTGGATCATCGGGCCGGTGCTGATGTTCGCGCTCGCCGTCATCTTCCTGTCGGACAAGCCGGCATACATGACCGGGCTGATCCTGATCGGCCTGGCCCGCTGTATCGCGATGGTGATCGTCTGGAACCAGTTGGCGAAGGGCGACAACCAGTATGTGGCGGCGCTGGTGGCGTTCAACTCGATCTTCCAGATATTGTTCTTCAGCGTTTACGCCTGGTTTTTCCTCACCGTCCTTCCGCCGCTGTTCGGCCTTCAGGGCAGCGTCGTGAACGTCAGCTTCTGGACGATTGCGGAGGCTGTTCTGATCTATCTGGGCATCCCGTTCCTTGCCGGGTTCCTGACGCGCAAGTGGTTGGTCGGCACCAGGGGGCGCGACTGGTACGAGGGGACGTTCCTCCCAAAGATCGGGCCAGTGACGCTGGTTGCGCTGCTGTTCACCATCGTCGCCATGTTCAGCCTGAAGGGGAATGAAATCGTCACGCTGCCGGGCGATACGATCCGCATCGCCATTCCGCTGACGATCTATTTCATTATCCAGTTCACCATCAGCTTCTTCATGGGGCGCCTGATCGATAGCGACTATCCGCGCACCACCGCGGTGGCTTTCACCGCGGCGGGCAACAATTTCGAGCTGGCAATAGCCGTTGCCATCGCAGCCTTCGGTCTTGCTTCTCCCGTGGCCTTTGCTGCCGTGATCGGACCGTTGGTGGAGGTGCCGGTTCTGATCCTGCTGGTAGGGGTGGCGTTCCGGTTCGGGCGGCGGTGGTATCCTGATACGGTTCCGACAGAGGTGCGGTAATGAACGAATTTCAACGGTTGCGCCCTCTGGTTGATGCGGCCCGGCTTCCCGCGCTGCGGCCTGAACATGCGCGCCGAAGCCCGGCGCTTGGCCTTGGCGAGCTTTCCCCGCCGCCGCGTGTATTGCTGCTCTATGGTTCGCTGCGCGACCGCTCCTATTCACGGCTTGCGGTCGAGGAAGCAGCGCGGCTGCTCCGGTATTTCGGTTGCGAGACGCGCATATTCGACCCTTCGGACCTTCCGCTGCCCGATCAGGTGAAGGACGACGATCATCCCGCGGTTCACGAACTGCGTGCGCATTCGCTGTGGTCCGAAGCGCACGTCTGGTGCAGCCCCGAACGGCACGGTCAGATCACCGGAATCATGAAAGCCCAGATCGATCACTTGCCGCTCGCTTACAAGGGCCTTCGCCCCACGCAGGGCCGCGCGCTGGCGGTGATGCAGGTCTGCGCCGGATCGCAAAGTTTCAACAGCGTCAACACGTTGCGCGTCCTTGGCCGATGGATGCGAATGTTCACGATTCCAAACCAGTCGTCTGTCGCCAAAGCCTATGAGGAATTTGACGAGGCGGGCCGGATGAAGCCTTCCAGCTATTACGAACGGATTGTCGACGTGATGGAGGAACTGGTGCGCTTCACGGTGTTGCTGCGGCCCCATGCCGGGCAACTCGTCGATCGCTATTCCGAACGCAAGGAACGGGATGAGCCGGTCGATACGCCTGTAGAGACGGCAGGACTGGCCGCTTCGCAATGAAATAGTCCGGTCGCCCGAACGCGAAAATGCCCCCGGAGCACGTGTCTCCGGGGGCAGTCGGGGGCGATTCGAAGCGGCTGTTTCGGAAGCCGGTCCGGGGCTCAGGCGCTTTTCAAGACCCTGCCCGGGTCGGTCACCGAGATGTCGTCGCCAGCACCCCTGCGGCGGTTGAGCCAGTCCGACAGCGTTTCCGATGCGGTGTGATCCAGCGCTTTCAGGCTGCCGAGGTCGAGATGGACCTTGCGACCGGCCGGCAGCTTTTCCAGCGTTTCCAGCAACCGCGTCAGGTGCAGGAAGCTGGCAACGCCCGCCAGGCCGATGTGCGAATGCGTGTCCTCGTGCCGTTCGTCCACGTCCAGCTTCAACTGGCGCCGATGCGGGACAAGCTCGAGCAGCGACATCGCGATACCGGCAAGCACACCGGTCAACAGGTCGGTACTGACCACAAGGACGAACGTCACCACCCAGATCGCGGCGGGCAGATAGCCGTGCTGCGTGAACAGGTGTCGCACATGTTGCAGGCTGACGAGTTTCCAGCCGGTCACGACCAGAACGCCGCCCAGCGCCGCCATGGGGATCTCGCGCAGCAGCCAGGGAAGCAGGGCGACGAAGCCGAGGATCCATACGCCGTGAAGAACGGCGGACGTCCGCGTCTTCGCGCCGGCCTGAACATTGGCCGAACTGCGCACGATCACGCCGGTCATCGGCAGGGCTCCGGCCGCACCGCACAGGAAGTTGCCCACGCCCTGCGCGCGAAGTTCCTTGTTGTAATCGGTGCGAACGCCGTCATGCATCCGGTCCACCGCCGCGGCGGACAGCAGCGTTTCGGCGCTGGCGATGAACGCGATGGCGATGGCCGCGACGATCATCGCAGGGTCCATCAACGTGCCCAGGAACCCGTCGCCCGGAAGTTCTATCGCGGCGGCAAGCGATTCGGGCACCGCGACGCGCGCGATGTCGAGACCGAAGCCCCATGCGATCAGCGTCGCGGCCAGAACGCCCAGCAGCGCACCGGGAACCAGCTTGAGCCGTTGCGGCTTGAACCTGTCCCATGCGATCATCGTGCCGATGGTGACAAGCCCGATGAACAGCGCCAGTTCGGCCGCCTGGAGGTTCCACGGCGAAAGGCCAAGCAGGCGCGCGGGCATCGCGGCAAGGTTGTCCGGTCCGCTCGACATCGGCTTGGCATCGAACAGGGTATGGAACTGGCCGATCACGATCAGCGCGCCGATGCCCGCCAGCATGCCGTGCACCACGGCAGGGCTGATGGAACGGAACAGACCGCCCATGCGCAGGGCGCCCGCGGCAAGCTGGATCACGCCGGCAAGGATCAGCACCGGACCAAGCGCCGCAAGGCCGTGCGTGTTGACGAAATCGAACACGATCACGGCAAGGCCCGCGGCGGGGCCGCTGACCTGAAGCGGCGATCCGGCGAACAGGCCGACGATCAGGCCGCCGATGATCCCGGTGACGAGCCCCTTTTCGGGCGAAACGCCCGATGCGACGGCAATGCCCATGCACAGGGGCATGGCGACGAGGAATACCACGATGGAGGCGGTGAAATCGCGTGCCAGGAAGGCAAATGGCCCCCGTCCTGCGGGGGCCTGCGCGGCGCTGGTTGGCCGGGTAATGGCGTTCATCACGCGGCCTCCGCCTTGGGAGCCGCACTGACGGGTGCTGGCGCGAGGCGCGTTTCGCCCGCGAAGCGCGGCTGCGCGGGAAGCGCGACGGGCAGGGGTTCGTCTTCGCGCAGCGGGCGGAATTCGCCCGTTGTGCCGTCGAAGCCGAGCACCTGGCCGGCATGGATATCGACGAACCAGCCGTGAAGCGAAAGCTCGCCGCGTGCGATGGCCGCCGCGACGGACGGGTGCGTGCGCAAGTGCGCGATCTGCGCGATCACGTTTTCAAGGCTGATCGCGCGAACGCGTTCCGGCCCCTCGGCATGCGGGCAGCAGGTGTCGACGACGTTCTTCGCCGCCGTGCCGTGGCGCAACCATGCCGCCACGTTGGGCATTCCTTCGGGCATTTCCGGGGCGGCCAGTGCCTTCATCGCGCCGCAGTCCGAATGGCCGCACACGATGATGTCGCTGACCCCCAGTACCATCACGCCATATTCGACGGTGGACGATACGCCTCCGTTCATCGTGGCGAACGGGGGAACGATGTTGCCCGCGTTGCGGCACACGAACAGGTCGCCCGGCTGGGCCTGCATGATCTGTTCGGGCACCACGCGCGAATCCGCGCAAGAGATCATCAGTGCCTTGGGCGATTGCCCTTCTGCAGAAAGCCGCGCGAACAGGTCGCTGCTGGCGGGGAATACGCTCTTCTCGAAACTGAAGACACGGCCGATAAGTTCGTTCACGTTGGTCACCTTTCCTTCGTCGGTCGGTCATGCCGCGCTGCAACAGCGGCACGGCGCCTGGGAAAGACGAGATAAATGAACAGCTTTTCTAAATGCGGGCCGTTTCGTGTCGAAGTGTTTCGCTAATGCAGCAAGCGCATCAACCGGTCGCGATCGGCAGGCAGATCGTCGCGCGGAGCCCGCCTTCGCTGCGGTTGGCAAGCGTGAAGCTGCCGCCTTCGTTGCGGATCGCACGCCGGACGATGGCAAGGCCGAGCCCCATGCCCGGCGTATCGCGTGAGCGCGCTTCATCCAGCCTCACGAACGGTTGCATCACGTCGTCCAGCCGGTCTTCGGGAATGCCGGGGCCGTGATCCTCGACCGTCAGCACGGCTTCGGCGCCATCCTGTCCAAGCCTGACGTTCACCGATCCGGCATAGTGCACCGCGTTTTCCGCCAGGTTCTGAAGCGCGCGCCGGATCGAAACGGGGCGCAGCATCGTTTCAAGATGATCCGGTCCTTCATACGTGGCCCGCTGCCCGGCATCCGACATCGTATCGACGATGGTCATGGCCATTGCGGCCAGGTCCACCCGCTGCGGAGCGGTTTCGCCACCCGCCGGATCGACGAAAGCCTGCAGCGAACGCAACAGGTCTTCCATCTCGTCAAGGTCCGCACCCATTTCGCCGCGCAGGCCCGTATCGATGCGCGAATCGTCCAGCCTCAGGCGCAGCCGGGCAAGCGGTGTGCGCAGATCGTGCCCGATGGCGAGCAGGGTCTGGGTTCGCGACGCAAGAAGGGCGTGAATCCGCTCCTGCATCACGTTGAAGCCGTGAATCAGCTGGCGCAGTTCCGGAGGCCCGGATTCCTCCACCGGCTCGGCAGAGGTGGAGCCCACCCGCGCGGTGGCGCGTACCAGCCGGTTAAGCGGCTCAAGCGTCGCGCGCAGGAGTATCCAGCCGAAAAGGATAAGGATCAGGGTCGGCGCAACCAGCGCGGCAATTCGCTGGGCGTTGAGTGTCCAGCTGACCCGGTCGTGGCTTATGAAGCCCAGGACCGATCCATCGTCGAGCACGATGGAACCCGCAATATCGCCGCCATCGCGCAATGAAAGCAGGCGCAGCTGCAACGCCGCATCGGCCAGCCCCGGTTCAAGCGCGATCATCTGCTGGCGCAGGGCGGCCAGTTCCACGCTGGGGGTGGCGCGATTGGCGGGGCGGGACAGCGAAAGCTCGAACAGGTCGGTGCCAAGTTCGCGCGCCACACCGGCCCGTTCCGCGGGCGGGCTGCGCTCTATCAGGCGGCGGCTGACTTCCAGCTGCGCGGCCATGTGGCGTGCCTCGTCGGTCCGCAGGGCGAAGTTGCTGGCGCGCTGGAACAGCAGGCTGTTCGCGGCAAAATCGATCGCGGCGACCAATGCCAGTATCGCGACAAGCCGGCCGATGAGGCCGAAAGAGCGCCAGTGCGGCACGGGCCGACGCATCAGGTGCGCTCTACCTCGCTACGGAGCATGTAACCTATGCCGCGCACGGTAACGATGGGCACGTCGCCGCCTGCCGCCGATATCTTGCGGCGCAGACGGCTGACCAGAACATCCACGCTGCGATCGGAACTGTCGCCCAGGCGGGAACGGGAAAGCTCTATCAACCTTTCGCGGCCGATCACGCGTTGCGCCTGGTTGACGAAGGCTGCCAGCAGGTCGAACTCGGCGCCTGTCAGGTCAACGATGGCGCCTTCGGGCGAGCGAAGTTCGCGGCGGCTGAACGAGACTGTCCAGCCGTCGAACCGTGCTTCGTCGCCGTTTGCGCTCCGCTTGCCGCCGGCCGGGTTGGCGTGGCGGCGCAGAACCGCGCCGACGCGCGCGGCCAGTTCGCGCGTGCCGAATGGTTTGGCCAGATAATCGTCCGCCCCAAGTTCAAGCCCCAGGACGCGGTCTTCCTCGCTTCCGCGCGCACTGATGAAGATGATCGGCACATCGCTTTCACGGCGCAGGCGGCGGAACAGCTCTATGCCGCTGGTGCCCGGCAACATGATGTCCAGGATTACAAGGTCGGCAGGCGCATTTTCCAGCGCCACCCACATTTCGGCACCCGTTGCGGCCGGGCGCACGTCGTATCCGTTTTCCGTGAGGGCACGCGAGATCAGCATTCGCAGCGGCGGGTCGTCCTCAACCAGGACGATCGATGGGGAGGCCATTGTTAGAGCGATACCCTCTCGTGTTGCAGCACTGCAAATAAGCGCCCGTCCGGGTCGGTTCAACCCGGACGGGCGGTCAGGACCACGGTAGAACGGCGGACGGACGAGGGGGAGGGTGCCGCGCCGCCGTTCTTCCGGGGCGGGGTCTCAATCGTAAGTTGCGGTCGTTTCGCGCGTTGCGAGCGCATCGGCGTCGCTGGTGGGCGCGGGCTGGCGGCCGATACAGGCGAGCGCCTTGTCCGGTTGCGGATGGCATTTGCGCGCCGCGGCGGTCTTGCGCAGGCCGGCGCGGGTTTCTTCGGTCGCGCGCTTGCAGGCGACTGACTTCTGCGGATCGGGGTGGCAGTTCATCGCCGCGACGGGCGTCAGGACAGGGGTGCCGGCCGCAAGGCCCGCAGCGAGCAGGGTCGAAACGATCATGGTGTTCCTTCGGCAATGTTTTCGTTGCCGCCCATCTAACTACTCGCCATTTCGCGATTTGCGCTGGTTCGTGACGAACTGTTGCTGTCGCCCGGTCGCAAGCGCGGCGGCACAATCCCTTCGCAACATGGCGGAATTGTAATCCGCTGCTCACGATGCGGATGACCGCGGATACGTAGAAAGCCCTCAGACGGTCCGGCGCCTCCCACCGACCATCCCCCGGCACTCCCCAGAGGTTCCGGACCGTCATGTCTACGGGCGCGAAGCGGCGCATGTGAGGCTGCCCTTGGTCCGACCAGTTTTCTACGATCCATCAGGGCGAAGGCGCTATTTGTCGCGGCGCGTGGTATTTGTCGCGATACTGGCCGTCGCCGCCTGCTGTGCGATCTTCGCCACGACCGTAGTCGACGTTCCCGCCGCATCCCCCCTGCCGATCGGTTTCGAGCGGATGAGTCCGCTGCCTTTCCGTTCGCAGGTGAGCCGCATCAAGCATCGCCTGACGCATCTTTTGCCCGCGCGTCACCGCGCCGGAAAGCCGGGCTCCCCGGTGACGCTGGCGTTCTATACGCCCTGGAGCGGCGACGGCGTGCCCTCGCTTGCACGTCACATAAACCGGATCGACTGGCTGGCGCCCACGCTGCTTTCGATCGGCGTGGACGGAAATCTGCGGTCCGTGGAGGCACCGGCGATGCGCCGTGTGCTTTCGGCGAACCTGCATCGCCCGCTAGTCCTGCCGGTGGTGCAAAACGTTGCCAACGGCACGTGGTACGGCGCGGCTGCGGCCCGGATATTGCAGAGCCCGCGTCGCCGCGCGGCTTTGATTGCCGCAATCGGACAATACCTCGATCGTTCCGGCGATGCGGGCGTGATCTACGATTTCGAGGATCTGCCGCCGCAAAGCCTGCCGGGCCTGGTGCGGCTGACCGCCGAAACGCGGCGCGCCTTTGCGCCCAGGAACCGCGTGGTGGCGGTGACTGCGCCGGTTGACGATCCGTCATGGCCGCTGGGCGCGCTGGCGCGGTCTGCGGACAGGATCGTGCTTATGGCCTATGACGAACACTGGCAGGGCGGCGCGCCCGGCCCGATCGCGTCAGGCCCGTGGTTCGATGCCCGGTTGGCTGCTTCGCTGCGCACGGTCCCGCCGGACCGGGCGATCATCGCGCTGGGCAATTACGGTTATGACTGGCACGGCGGCGCGGCGGATGCGTTGACAGTGGAAGAAGCCTGGCAAGAGGCGCGCGACAGCGGCACGCGCCCGCAGTTCGATCAGGCAAGCGGCAATGCGGGCTTTTCCTTTTCAGACGGCGGCACGCGGCACGATGTGTGGCTTCTGGATGCCGCCGCAAGCTGGGACGAGTTGAAGGCGCTGTCGCGTTTCGGGATCAACGGCGTTGCGCTCTGGCGGCTGGGATCGGAAGATCCCGGGTTCTGGGACGTGCTGCACGCCTGGCGCAGCGGCGCCCCGCTGCCGGCGCTTTCACGCATAGAGGAAGGCACCAACGTGGACGTGGAGGGGCAGGGCGAAATCCTGCGCGTCTCCGCCACGCCGCGCGCGGGCAGGCGCACCGTCACGGTCGATCCGCGTTCGGGCGACGTAAGCAACGAAACCTATGACAATCTGCCCACGCCCTATGTCGTCCAGCGGACGGGCGCGCGTCCGCATCTTGTGGCGCTGACATTCGACGACGGACCCGATCCCGAATGGACGCCGAAGATCCTGTCGATCCTTGAGCGCTATCATGTGCCCGCGACGTTCTTCGTGGTCGGCGAGAATGGCGTTGCCAACCGTTCGCTGTTGCAGCGCATGGTCGCCGACGGGGACGAGATCGGCAATCACAGCTATACCCACCCCAACATGGCGCGCGAAAGCAGGACCGGCGTGGGGCTGGAACTGAACGCGACGCAGCGCCTGATCGAAGCCTATACCGGCCGTTCGACCCGCCTGTTCCGCGCGCCCTATTTCGGCGATGCCGAGCCGACCACGGCGGACGAACTGGTTCCGGCCGAATATGCGCAGGATCACGGTTATACCGTTGTCGGTCTTCACGCCGATTCGGAGGACTGGACCCGGCCCGGCGTGCAGACAATCGTGGACAACACCATGGCCGGGGTAACGGGCGCCACGGCGGACCGTTCGGGCAATATCGTGCTGATGCACGACGGCGGCGGTAACCGTTCTGAGACCGTGGCTGCCCTGCCGATAGTGATCCGGCGGCTGGAAGCGCAGGGCTATCGGTTCGTGCCGGTCTCAACGCTTGCCGGGCTGAGCCGCGACCAGTCGATGCCGCACATCGGGGGCGTCGATCTGTTTTCGGTGCGTGCCGACGTGTTCTTCTTCGTCGTGCTGGGCGCCTTGCTGGCGGCGTTGAACTGGACGTTCTTCTTCGCCATCGCGCTGGGCATTGCACGCGCCATCGGGCTTACCGTGCTGGCGCTCTTGCCGCGCAAACCTGCGCCCGATGCCCCGGCGGCAGGCGACGAGCCATTGGTGACCGTCATCATTCCCGCCTTCAACGAAGAAAAGGTGATCGAGGCGTCGGTGCGCCGCGTGCTCGACAGCGAATGGCCCAATCTTGAAGTCATCGTTGCAGACGACGGATCGCGCGACGGTACCAGCGCGATCGTTTCAGACGCGTTCGGCAACGAACCGCGCGTGCGGCTGATGACGATGGTGAACGGCGGCAAGGCCAAGGCGCTGAACCGCGCACTCGCCGTGGCGCGGGGAAGCGTGGTCGTCGCGCTGGATGCCGATACCCAGTTCGAGCGGCTGACGATTGCGCGGCTGGTCCGCTGGTTCAAGGACGAGCGGATTGGCGCGGTTGCGGGCAATGCGCGTGTCGGCAACCGGGTGAACATCGTCACCCGCTGGCAGGCGGTGGAATACGTGACCGCCCAGAACATCGAACGCCGCGCACTGGCGCCGCTCGACGCGATCATGGTGGTGCCGGGGGCGGTGGGAGCCTGGCGGCGCGATGCGCTGCAGGCGGTTGGCGGATATCCGGAAGATACGCTGGCAGAAGACCAGGACCTGACGATTGCCATCCAGCGCAAGGGCTGGAAGGTCGTCTATGACGAAGAGGCCGTCGCCTGGACCGAGGCGCCGGAAAGCTTCCGCGCGCTGGCACGGCAGCGGTTCCGCTGGGCCTATGGAACGCTGCAATGCCTGTGGAAGCACCGCGCGGTGCTGGCGCGGCGCAAGCCGGGCGGGCTCGCCTTCATCGGGATGCCGCAGGCGTGGCTGTTCCAGGTGCTGTTCGCGGTGGTTTCCCCGCTGATCGACCTTGCCCTTCTCGCCTCGATTGCGGGAACCGCGCTGCGCGTGGCGGAGCACGGGTGGGCGCAGACGCAGACGGACGTGCTGCGCATGGCCGCGTTCTGGCTGGCCTTTACCACGGTTGACCTGCTGTGCGGAGCGGTGGCGTGGCACCTTGACGTGCGCGACCGTCGCCTGCCTGCCTTGCGGCTGCTTTCGCAGCGGTTCGTTTATCGCCAACTGATGTACGGCGTGGTGATCCGCGCAATCGGATCGGCCATCGCCGGTCTGGGCATCGGCTGGGGCAAGCTTGAACGGACCGGCCGGGTGAGCGCCGATACCCTATCCGTGCGGGAGGTGAAGGACGGTCACGAGTCCGGGCTGCCCGTCCGGCCTGCCTGACAGGTCCAGCTTGCCGCCATGCAGGCGGGCGACCGCCGCCACCATCGCAAGGCCGAGCCCCGCACCGGGCCGGGTACGCGCGTTGTCGAGGCGGGAAAAGCGGGTCACGGCGCGCGCGCGGTCCGCTTCCGCTATGCCGGGGCCGTTGTCGATCACCGTAACTTCGCCGCCATCGCCGGCCGGGTAACAGGCAACGTCGATACGGTCGCCGCCATATTTGATGGCGTTGTCGATCAGGTTCGAAAGCGCGCGCGACACCATTTCCCGATCCGCGCGAATCTCGACTTTCGCGGTGCTGCATTGCAGCTCTATCCCTGACTGTTCGGCCAGCGGTTCGTAAAGTTCGGCAATGTCGGCACAGACCGCGCCCAGGTCCAGCAGGCTGCGCCGGTCGGCTACGGTGGCGCTTTCAAGGCGCGAAAGCTCAAGCGCGGTGGTCAGCATCGCTTCGAGCGCGTCCGCATCCTGCCGCGCCAGTTGCAGGGCATCCGCGGCCGGGCCTTCGGGGACCTTCATCGCGGCGGTGTCTATCGAGGCGCTGAGACGCGCGACCGGGGACCGCAAATCGTGCGCCAGCGATCCTGCCACACCGCGCAACTCGCCCACCAACACGTCGATGCGTTCGGCCATCAGGTTCATCTGCCGCCGCAGGTGATCGAAGCCGTCGCCCACGTTTTCACGCGGGACGCGCGCCGCGAAATCGCCTTCGGCCAATGCCTCGGCTGTTTCCGCGATGGCATGGGTGCGCCGGCTGATCACATAGCCGAGCGTCAGCGCGGCGCTGAGCGCGATCAGCACGGTCAGGGCGATGGTGAGGCCGATCGCTTCGGCAAATGCGATATCGAAGTGCAGTTCGCTTTCGGTCGCGGTGCCCACGATCAGGCGCGATCCGTCCGACAGGTCGCTGGATACGGCGAGGGCATCGATCGGCGGCGCCTGCGGTTGCTGCGTCACCTTAACCCGTGCCGGATTTCCCGAAGGCACGTTGGCAGGCGCCTGGACCAGGTTGTTGAGCAGGGTGGGGCCGTTGCCCAGCAAGGCGATGAATATGGCCGGATCGTCCGCGCTGCCCTGCCGCGCGGCGATATACTGGCGAAGCTCCGCCCCGCCGCCGTCGTAATAGGCGGCCAGCAAGTCGTCCCGGACGTCGAGCACTTCGCGCGTGCGCCCCTGGTGGATGATCGAGGCCATCTGCGCGCGCAGGAAATAGAGCGCCGTGCCCGTGGAGACGAGCTGGGCGAGGAAGATAGCCAGCACCAGCCCCGCGACGGTAGAGGAAAGCAGCCGTCGCAAGCCGCGCCTGCCGTCAGTCGGCCGCGAGGCGGTAGCCGGCGCCCCGCACGGTGTGCAGCAGGGGCTTCGACTCGCCATCGTCGATCTTGCGGCGCAGGCGGCTGATGTGGACGTCGATCACGTTGGTTCCG